>JBFYTF010000067.1:0-6282 GCA_041300865.1 Anaerolineae bacterium | reverse complement strand
ACCTGGCGCCGCTGCACAACCCCATGCATGCCTTGGGCATCGAGTGGATGCAGGAGCTGCTGCCTGACGTGCCCCACGTGGCCGTGTTTGACACTGCCTTTCACCAGACCATGCCGCCCTACGCCTATCGCTACGCCCTGCCCGAGTCGCTGTACACCGAGCACGGCATTCGCCGCTACGGTTTCCATGGCACGTCCCACCAGTACGTGGCCATGGTGGCCGCCACCCACCTGAAGCAGCGCTACTCGCGCCTGAAGATCATCAGCTGCCACCTGGGAGAAGGCACCTCGGTGTGCGCCATCGATCACGGCCGTTCCATCGACACCAGCATGGGCATGACGCCCCTGGCCGGCCTGCCGATGGTCACCCGCTCGGGCGACATCGATCCGGCCATCGTCACCTACCTGATGCGCACCGGGATGTCGGCCGACGAGATCGAGCAGCTTCTTTACCGCGAGAGCGGCATGAAGGGCCTCTCGGGTCTCTCGGGCGACACGCGCGAGATCCCGGACGCGGCCAATGCCGGCGACCCGCGGGCCATGCTGGCGGCCGAAGTGCTGACGTATCGCCTGCGAACCTATATCGGCGCCTATTTCGCCGCGCTGGGCGGGCTCGACGTCCTGATCTTTACCGGCGGCATCGGCGAGAACGCGGCCGGTGTGCGCTCCATGGCTTGCCAGGGGCTGTGGCAGATGGGCGTGCTGATCGACGCCGTCAAGAACCGGGCGACGCGCGATGCTTCCGCCGGCGTCGTGGACATCTCTGATGCCGATTCCAAGGTGAAAGTCCTGGTCATCCACTCCGACGCCTCGCGCATGATCGCCCGCGAGACCATCCGTGTCCTGGGCTACGAAGCCATCACCAAGGGCCTGCAGGCCAGCCAGATTCCGATCCCCATCGGCGTGTCAGCACACCACGTCCACCTCAGCCAGGGCGATGTCGAGCGGCTCTTCGGCGCGCACCACCAGCTGACGCCCCGCTCGCCCCTCACTCAGCCGGGCCAGTTCGCTTCCGAGGAACAGGTGCGCCTCGTTGGGCCGCGGGGCAGTGTCGAGCGCGTGCGCGTCCTGGGCCCCGCCCGAGGGGCCACCCAGGTCGAGATCTCGCGCACCGAGGGCTATGCCCTGGGCATCAATGCCCCGGTGCGCATGTCGGGGGACATTCAGGGCACGCCGGGACTGTACGTTGAGGGACCTGCCGGGCAGATCGAGATCAAGGAAGGTGTGATCTATGCTCAGCGGCACCTGCACATGACCCCCGCCGACGCCCGGCGGCTGGGCCTCAACGACGGCGACATCGTGCGCCTGCGCGTGGCGGGCGGGCGCGAGCTCGTGTTCGGCGACGTCGCCGTGCGGGTCTCACCAAAGTTCAAGCTCGAGTTTCACCTGGACACCGACGAAGCCAACGCCGCCGAGGTGAACACCGGCTCCGTGGCCTTCCTGGATGGCATCCAGAAACGGGGCAACCGCAGGTAGCGCACCACCTGCCGTCGGCCACGAGTGGCAATCAGGTTAGATTCGTAGTGAAGAGGGTGTGACGTGAGGCTGCCGGTCCATCTGCTCCAACTGCCCTACACGCAAGAGACCATCGCGGAGCTGCGGACCCGGTTGCACCCCGACGTGGATCTGACGGCCGGCCTGGAGCTGCCCAACCCAGCCCGCTTTCGCATCCTGGTGGCCGGCCGGCCCAAGCGCGAGCACCTCCTGGCCAGCCCACTCCTCGAGGCCCTCATCGTGCCCTGGGCCGGCATCCCCGATGCCACCCGCGAGCTATTGCTCGAGTTCCCGGACCTCGCCGTGCACAACCTGCATCACAACGCCCTGCCCGTGGCGGAGCAGGCCATTGCCCTGCTCCTGGCTGCCTGCAAATTCGTCGTCCCCATGGACCGTGCTCTGCGGGCCGGTGACTGGACGCCTCGCTACCGGCCCAACCCCAGCCTGCTTCTCGAGGGCCGAACGGCAGTGGTCCTGGGCTACGGAGCGATAGGCCGCAAGGTCGCCGGTCTGTGCCGGGGCTTGGGCATGGAGGTGGTGCCCGTTCGCCGCCGGGTGACGGCCGGCGCGGCCGGCATCTCCGAGCTGCACGGCTTGCTGCCGCGTGCCGGCGCGCTCCTCGTCTGCCTGCCGCTCACGCCCGAGACCGAGGGGCTCATTGGGCCGGCCGAGCTGGCCCTCCTGCCGCCCGACGCCGTGCTGGTCAATGTTGGACGGGGGCCGGTTGTCGACGAGGCTGCTCTTTTCCACGCCCTTCGCGACCACCGGCTGTACGCCGCCGGCATTGACGTCTGGTACCACTATCCACCCGACGAGGCTGGTCGCGCGCACACGCCGCCTTCGCGCTACCCCTTTCACGAGCTGGACAACGTGGTCCTGAGCCCCCACCGGGCGGGGGGCTCGACAGAGACGGAACGGCTGCGGATCGTCCACCTGGCAGAGATGCTGAACACCGCCGCCCGAGGTGAGCCGCTGCCCAACCGCGTCGACCTGCAGGCTGGTTACTGATGGCCGCCGGGCAGACCGGCAACGCCGGGGTCAGGAATGCCGCGGCCCCCGGGACCCCTCGCCCGGACCTGCTGGAAGACCTGGGGGGTGCGGGTCCGGCGTTGCACCTGGCGCACGCCAATGGCTTCCCACCGGGCGCCTACCGCCTCTTTGCCGAGGCCCTCGCCGCCCACTATCACGTCGTCGCCCTCCCTGCCCGTCCTCTATGGCCCGGCGCCCGGCCGGAGGAGGCGCCCACGTGGCGGACAATGGCCGGCGACCTGCTCCGCGGCCTGGAGGCGCTCGGCGCAAGCGGCATCGTCGGCGTCGGGCACTCCATGGGCGGGGTGCAAACCCTGTGGGCGGCCATCGACCGGCCGGATCTCTTTCGCGCGGTGGTCCTCATCGATCCGGTCATCCTGCCGGCCCACTGGCTGTGGTGGCTGCGCCTGGCCCGCGCGTTCGGCCTCGACGGCCGCATGCCCTTCGTCCAGGGGGCGCTGCGCCGCCGCCGCACCTGGCCCGGCTACCGGGCCTGCTTCGACCATTATCGCGGCAAGCAACTCTTTGCCCGCTGCTCCGACGACGCGCTGTGGGACTATGTGCGGGCCGCCACACGCGAGGAGGGCGACGGCCTGGTGCTGCGCTACCCGCCCGAGTGGGAGGCGCACCTCTTTGCCACGGTCCCGGCGGACATCTGGCCCGACGTGCCTCGCCTGCGTGTTCCGTGCCTGGTCGTCAGGGGCGAGCATTCGGAGACCTTCCTGCCCGGTGCTTTGCGCCGGGTCGCCGGCCTGCTGCCCGCGGCGCGCCTGGCCACCATCCCCGACACCACGCACCTGCTGCCCATGGAGCGCCCTTGGGAAACTGCCACGGCCGTCCTTGCTTTCTTGACCGCGGGAACGTTTGGCGGTACAATAGGGCTGCTAGGAGGACACAGGTGAGCCTGCAAATCGCAACGAAACCGCTTGCAGACGTCAAGGACGCGCTGGATTCTCTGCTCCGCGTAAGCGGCCTGGATCCGGCAAGCAATGGCCTCGTCGTCGAGGGGAGAACGGAGGTGGCCAGGGTCGGGCTGGCAGT
This sequence comes from Anaerolineae bacterium, assembly GCA_041300865.1. Classification (GTDB taxonomy): domain Bacteria; phylum Chloroflexota; class Anaerolineae; order JAAYZQ01; family JAAYZQ01; genus JAAYZQ01. The sequence continues at coordinate 2,719 of JBFYTF010000067.1, read as the reverse complement.
GAACTGCTCCTTCCAGGCCATCGAGGCGGCCATACGGCGTGGCTGCGACCTCCTGATCACTCACCACGCCGCCTGGCCCGAAATCGACCGCCATCTCTCGGAGCAAAAGTACGGCCGCCTGCGCGAGCAGGGCATCAGCTACTATGCTGCCCACGAGTGCCTCGACCTGGCCCGCGATTTCGGGACCGGCGATGCTCTCGCCCGGGCGGTGCGCGTCGCGGTGCAGGACACCTTTGGCGTTGACGACGAGGCCGTGGGGGTGCACGGGCCGACCACCGGCCACCTGGCCGAGTTTGTGACCCGCGTTGGTACCCACCTTGGCTGCGAGCCCCGCAGGTGGAAAAACAGCGATAGCTTTGGCCATGTGGCCCTCGTACCCGGCTGGGGGGGCCTGACCACGTGGATGGCCCGGGCAGTCGAGCTGGGCTGCGATACGTTTCTCACCGGCGAGACCAACATGTTCGGCATTCTCTTTGCGCGCGAGGTCGGGCTGAACCTGGTCGTCGCCGGCCACTATGCCACCGAGACGCCCGGCGTGATGGCCCTCAGCGCGCGCGTGGCCCGGGACCTTGAGCTGGAGGTCACCTTTATTCCCGAGGACGTGGTCGAGGAGCGGGGTTGATGGCACGCCCACGTGCGGCCGGAGCGGGTGTTGTGAGCGAGGGTCGACTGTGACGAATCGCGAAATCGCCGAGGTCTTTGCCAGCATCGGCGACATCATGGACATCCTGGGCGAGAACCGCTTCAAGGTACTTGCTTATCGCCGCGCCGCGGAGAACATCACAAACCTGGGCCAGGATTTGCGCAGTTTCTGGCGGGCCGGGACTCTCCAGGAGATTCCGGGCATCGGTGCAGCCATCGCCGAAAAGATCGACGAGCTGTTGACCACCGGCCACCTCGAGTTCTATGAGCGGTTGCAGGAGCAGGTGCCGGCCGGCGTCGTCTCGCTGCTCCAGATCCCCGACGTCGGGCCGAAGACGGCCAAGCTGCTGTGGGAGGAGCTGGGGGTGCAGAGCGTCGCCGAGCTGGAGGCCGCCGCCCGCGCCGGCCGCCTCCGGGAGCTGCGGGGCCTGGGCGCCCGTTCTGAGGCCAAGATCCTGGCCGGCATCGAGGTCCTGAACCGTCGCTCCGACCGTATCTCCCTGGGAACGGCCTGGCCCGTCGCCGTCGAGCTGCTGGAGGGGCTGCGCACCACGTGCCCGCAGGTCGAGGAGGTCGCCGTCGCCGGAAGCCTGCGCCGCATGCGGGCGACCATCGGCGACGTGGACCTGCTGGCCGCTTCTCAGGCACCCGCCGCCGTCATGCGTGCCTATGCTGCCCTGCCCCTGGTGGCCGAGGTGGTCCTCAGCGGCCCGACCAAGACCAGCGTGCGGCTCCACAACGGGCTGCAGGCCGACCTGCGTGTCCTGGAGCCGGAGCGCTGGGGCACGGCACTCCAGTATTTTAGCGGCAGCCAGGCCCACAACGTCCGGCTGCGTGAGCTGGCCCTGAAAAAGGGCTTGAGCCTCAGCGAGTACAGCTTCAAGCGTGAGGACGGCAGCGAGATCCTGTGCCGCGACGAGGCGCAGGTGTACGCCGAGTTGGGGCTGCCCTGGATTCCGCCCGAGCTGCGGGAGGATCAAGGCGAGATCCAGGCCGCTCAGGCCGGGGCGCTGCCAGACCTGATCGAGCGCGAGGCGATCCGCGGCGACCTGCACGTCCATACCGACTGGAGTGACGGCGTCACGACGCTGGCCGAGATGGCCGAGGCGGCCCGCCGGCTGGGCTACGAGTACCTGGTCATCTCTGACCACAGCCAGAGCCTGGGCGTGGCCCGGGGCCTGAACGCCGAACGCCAGCGCGAGCAGCGGGCCGAGATCGACGCCCTCAACGAGCGCTGGAACGACTTTCGCCTGCTCCAGGGCTGCGAGCTCGAGATCAAGGCCGACGGCAGCCTCGACCTTCCCGACGACGTCCTGGCCCGCCTCGACCTCGTCGTCGCCTCACTCCACACCTCGCAGCGCCAGGACCGGGAACAGATCACGCGGCGCATGCTGAACGCCGTCACGAGTCCCTACGTCGACGTCATCGGCCATCCTTCGGGCCGCATCCTCGGCCAGCGCGAAGAGAGCGCTGTGGACCTCGACGCCGTCATCGAAGCCGCCGCCGGCAGCGGCACGGCCCTGGAAGTGAACGCTACCCCCTCCCGCCTGGACCTGGACGACGTCCACGTCAGGCGGGCCATTGGGCTGGGGGTCAAGATCGCCATCAACAGCGATGCGCACCACCCCGATGGCCTGGACAACCTGGCCTACGGCGTCGCCACGGCCCGGCGGGGTTGGGCGACCACCGCCGGAGTTCTGAACACCATGACCCTTGACGAGCTTCTGAGCTGGAAAGAAGCTCGCCGTGCCCGCCAGGCATAGCTCGACAGCGATGTCCCGGCAAGCTCGCAACCATCACCGAGGAGGAGAAAGATGACGCAGTACGACGCAGGCCCGGGCGACCACAGCGACCGTCCCTGGGAAGTTCCAGACAAGAAAGCGCGCCCCCAGGCTCGCCGGCGGAAGGTGGCCCTGCCACCGTGGGCACTGCTGGCCATTCTCGTAGGCATCGTCGTGCTCCTGTGCGTCGGGCTCGTCTTCCTGGTGCAGGGCCTCGGCGACGATGAGGAGGCGGGGACGCCGACCCCCGCGCCGTCCGTGGAGGTCACGCCGCTGCCCGCCCTGCCCACCGATGC
>JBFYTF010000415.1:0-8657 GCA_041300865.1 Anaerolineae bacterium | reverse complement strand
AGGGCAGGGGCTTGACCGTGCGCAGGTTGGGGGTGATGTCTTCACCTTCCACGCCGTTGCCCCTCGTGGCACCCAGCGTAAAGCGGCCGTTCTCGTAGTGGAGGACCACGGTCAGGCCGTCAATCTTTGGTTCAACGACGTATGCCAGTTCAGCCTGGCCGGCAGGCAACAGGCGCAGGGCGCGGTCGCGCCAGGCGCGCAGCTCATCGGGGTTGAAGGCGTTCGCCAGGCTGAGCATGTGCCGGGGATGCCGCACCGTGGCAAACTCGGCCCGTGCCTCGCCGCCGACCCGCTGCGTGGGGGAGTCGGGCGAGGCCAGCTCCGGATGTGCCGTCTCCAGCTCCTGCAGCTCCCGAAACAAGGCATCGTACGCCGAGTCGCCGATGACCGGGTCGTCCAGCACGTGGTAACGGTGGTTGTGGAAGCGGATCTGCTCCCGCAGCTCCTCGATCCGTTGCACCGGGTCCATGCCATCCTCCTCAGGTTGCAGTGGTCTGCCGGCCCTATTGTATCACGAACTGCCCGGAATCGGCAACAGTACCTGGAATCGAGTCGGCGCGGCGGAAACTGCGGTATTGACAAACACTGCTGACTATGATATAATTGTATTATCTACTGAGACATCGTATCATAGAGTGATACAGGCCGGACTCTTGGGTGCCGCAGAAAGTGCAACCAGGCCGGGTAGGATTCGTGCACCTTTTGCACATCACAGCTTTGCCTGCTGCGGCTTGCCTGACGGGTGACTGGACTCATGTCAGTGAGGGGAGGAGAAGCACATGCCAGAGAAGTATGACTTGGTCGAGGCCACGCTCAAGATCATTCAGGATCGGCGCAGTGTGCGCCAGTACTCCGACCAGCCGGTGTCGGAGGAGGACCTGGCAATGATCTTGGAGGCCGCACGCCAGGCACCCTCGGGCGAGAACGCCCAGCCGTGGCGGTTCATCATCGTCAAGGACGAGGCCACGCGGAAGCGGTTGGGAGCCATCGCCGGCGGCGGCAGCGGGCGCCGGTTTACCGCCGAGTATGTGACGCAAAAGATGCAGGAGCGTTTCGAGAACCTCGAGGATGAGGCCAAGAGGAAGGCTATCTTTGAGAAACTGACATCCGGGCAAGTGTCCGCCTTCCTGGCCGATGCACCGCTCAGCATCGTGGTCTGCGGCAAAAAGGACGTCTGGGATCTGCCCTATGACACCTCGGCTGCCATCGAAAACATTCTGCTCATGGTCACCGCCCTTGGCCTGGGCGCCTGCTGGGTCATTGCCCCGTGCATCGACATCCGCGACGAAGAACGCCTGAAAGACCTGCTGGGGGTCCCGGAAGGCGTCAAGGTCGTGAGCATCATAGCCGTGGGGCACCCCACCCGTCCCCACCGGCCCCGCCCACGCCTGTCCCTCCAAGACTTGGTCTACAACGAAAAGTGGGGCGTTGCCTACCATGAGGAGGTACCATGAGCCACGCGGGCGTTTCCCTGGAGTACGTCAACAGCATTGTCCATGACCTCGAAAAAGCCTTCTGGGATGAGCGCGGCAGGGGCGCTCGCTTTCGCGTCACGAACGTGGGGCGAGACTATTTCCTGGACAAGTGCCGGCCCCGGATCACCACACCCGAGCTGGAGCCAATCATCCAGGCCATCGAGGAGGTCCTCTGCGAGGAGGGCATCGTCGCCGGTGTCTCGCACGAGATAGACGGAAAACTGCTGCGCCTGAAGGTCGAAGGCTGCCTGCACCTGGACGTGGAGAAGCGGCTCGTGGCCAAAGGGGTCGAACCTTTCACCTGCGTCCCTGCCAACCTGCTGGTGCTCGCGATTGAAGAGACGCTGGACCGCCCGGTGGAGCTGGCAGAGATCAAGGTCGAGCAGGGAGCATGTCACGTGACGCTCGTTCTCTTTGACTCGCGGCCGGCGTTCGACTGAGGGGGCGAACATGACCAAACTCTCGACCTTGGCTGAGGCGGTCTCCACGATTCCGCACGGCTCGCACGTCGCCCTTTCCGGCTTTGCCATCACGCGCTGCACCATGGCGTTTGCCGCGGAGGTGATCCGGCAGGGGATCAAGGGGTTAACCGTTTCGCAGTGCGTCGGCGCCATGGATGCAGATCTGCTGGCCGGCGCGGGGGCACTGGAACGCATCGTCTATGGCGGCGGCTCCCTGGACCGTTTCGGACGGCTGAACTGCGTGAACCGTGGCATCGAGGACGGCACGCTCATCGCCGAGGAATACAGCAGCCTATCCATGGCCTTCCGCTACCTGGCTGGCTCGTTGGGCCTGCCGTTCATCCCCATCCGCTCGCTGCGCGGCTCCGACATCTTGAAGCGTCTCCAGGAGACGGCGCCGTCGGACATCGCCTACGTGGACGATCCCTTCACCGGGGAGGATTGGCTGGTGCTCAAGCCCCTGACGCCCGATGTCGCCGTCGTGCAGGTGCAGGCCGCCGACGAGGAGGGCAACGCCTGGATCCTGGGTCCACGCTGGGACAACGAGGAGCAGGTGAAGGCCAGCAGCCGGGCTATCGTCATCGCCGAGCGCCTGGTACCGGGGGAAACGATCCGGCGCGAGCCGGAGCGGACGATAATCCCGGGGTTCAGGGTTTCTCACGTGGTCCATCTGCCCTTTGCCGCTCATCCCACCTCGGTCTATCGCGCCTACGATTATGACGCCGAGCAGATCCGGCGCTACGTCGCGGCGTCCCAGACGGAACAGGGATTCCAGGAGTACCTGGACAAGTACGTCTTTGGGGTTGAGGACCATTGGGCCTACCTGGAGCTTGTCGGCAGCATGAAGCACCTGACCGGCCTGGAAGCCGATCCGATCCTGGGGTACTGAGAGGCAGGAGCTGAACGATGAGATCAGAGCTTGAATACACGCCCTTTGAGCTGATGGCTGTGGCAGGTGCCCGGGAGCTTAAGGACGGCGAGATCGTGGCCGTTGGACTTGGCCTGCCGGTGGTCGCCTCCTTCCTGGCCAAGCGTACCCACGCGCCCCATCTCACCATGCTCTTTGAGCTGGGCGTGGTCGACCCGGAGCCGGTTCATCAGGGCGTGGGCCTCGCTGACCCGCGTGTCTGGTACAGGGCCAAGATCCTGAGCAGTTTCGTCGACATGCTGGGCACCGTGCTGCACAAGGGCCTGGTGGACGTGGGGTTCTTGGGTGGGCTGGAGACCGATGCCTTTGGCAACCTGAATACGACATTGCTCGGCGATCCCAGGGGCAGATTTCGCCACTTCGTCGGGAGCGGCGGCGCGAACGATATCGCCTCGTGCGCGCGGCGTACCATCATCATCATCCGCCACGAAGCGCGCAAGCTCAGAGAGGCGGTATCCTTTGTGACGAGCCCCGGATACCTGCGGGGAGGTGGGGAGCGCGAGGCGGCGGGACTGCAGGGCGGGTGCAGCCGCGTCATCACCGACAAGGCCATCTTTGGCTTTGATCCGGAGTGCAAAAGGATGCGGATCGAGTCCATCCACCCCGGCGCCAGCCTGGAGGATGTTCTGGCGAACCTGTCCTTCCAGCCGGTCGTGCCGGCCGACGTGCCCGTCACCGCGCCGCCAACGGCCGAGCAGGTGTGGCTCATCCGCCACGAGATCGACCCAGAGGGCATGTACAGCGGCTAGCAGCCGGCAGCGTTAGAATGCGAATCTGGAGAGCAGAACCATGCCTTATCTGATCACCGACGAATGTATCCAGTGCGGCGCGTGCGTGGCGGGCTGCCCCAGCGGTGCCATCGAGGAGGGCGAGACCAAATCCTTCATCCTGGTGGAGCTGTGCATCGAGTGCGGCACCTGCGAGCAAAACTGCCCGAGCGGAGCCGTCATTTTCGTGGAGTTGGAAGAACCCGGACCACCACGCCCCTCCTGACCAGGGCGGGGCTGAGAAAGCAGCGATCGACATTCTCAGGGGCGCGAATGGCAACAGCCGAGGAGGACCATGGATTTCTTGAAGGTTGACAGGCTCTGCAAGTCCTTTGGGGGCTTGATGGCCGTCTCAGAACTGGACCTTGAGCTCCAGGAGGGCGAGATCATCGGCCTGATTGGCCCCAACGGCTCGGGCAAGACCACCATGTTGAACCTGCTCACCGGTTTTCTCAAACCCGATTCGGGCACGATCGCCTTCCGCGGGGAGAATGTGGCGGGCTTGCCTCGCTACCGGATGAGCCAGAAGGGCATGGCCAGAACATTCCAGCTCACCAAGACCTTCTTCGAGTTCACGGCGCTGCAAAACGTAATGGTCGGCCGGTCATACGGTCAAGATCCGGCCGGGAACATGCGCCGCGCCGCCGAGGAATCAAGGCAGATCCTGGAGCAGGTGGGTCTCGGGGACAAGGCGGAAGTGCCGGCCAAGGACCTTATCCTGATGCAGCGCAAGATGCTGGAGCTAGCTCGGGCACTCGCCACGAGGCCCAAGCTGCTCCTCCTGGACGAGCTGATGGCAGGCCTGAATCCCGGCGAGACAGAGGAAGCGTGCCGCTTGATCCGGCGCATCAGGGATGCCGGGATGACCATCGTCGTGGTCGAACACATTGTGCAGGCGATCACAGACGTGTCCGATCGCATCATCGTCCTCAATATGGGGGCCAAGATTGCTGAGGGCGTCCCGGAGGCGATCATTCGCGATCCTCACGTCATAGAGGTCTACTTGGGAAAATCCTATGCTTGAGATAGAACAGGTCGACACTTATTACAAGGATCTTCAGGCCCTGTGGGGCATCTCGCTCCAGGTCAAAGAGGGAGAGCTGGTGGCGCTCGTGGGTCCCAACGGCGCCGGGAAAACCACCACGCTGCGCGTCATCAGCGGGCTGCTCAAGCCTGCCTCCGGCACCGTCTCCCTGGACGGCCAATCGCTGGCCAAGCAGTCAGCCAACAAGATCGTGGAGTTCGGCGTGTCCCAGGTGCCCGAGGGTGGCCGCGTGTTCACCGGGCTGAGTGTCCTGGAGAACCTCGAGCTGGGCGCCTTTGTCCCTCGCGCCAGGAAGGACAGAGACCAGACCATCAAACACGTGTACGAGATCTTTCCCCGGCTCGAGGAGAGAAAGCACCAGCGAGCAGGGACGCTCAGTGGGGGCGAGCGGCAGATGTTGGCCATCGGGCGGGCCATGATGTCCAAGCCGCGGCTCCTGCTCTTGGATGAACCCTCTTTCGGCTTGGCCCCGGTGCTGGTAGACACCATGTTCGAGATGATCGCCACGATCAACCGGCAGGGAGTGACGGTCCTGCTCGTCGAACAGAATGTCCGGGCGGCCCTGGAGCTGACCAAAAGAGCGTATGTGATCGAGAACGGCCGGATCGTGGGCCAGGGCTCGGGAGACGATCTTCTGTCCTTCGAGTCCGTCCGAAGCGCCTACCTGGGATAGAAGGTTAGAGGAGAGCTCCCTATGTCATCTGCCCTAGCACAGACCCTTGTTTTTGGCATCCTGGTCGGCGCTCTTTATGGATTGGCGGCAGTGGGCCTTTCCCTGGTCTTTGGTGTGACCAAGTTCTTGAACGTGGCCCACGGGGAGCTGTTGATGTTTGGTGGGTATGCTGCCTTCCAGATGTTTAGCTGGTGGGGCCTGGATCCCTTTGTCTCGCTGCCTCTCACCATCCTGTTTCTGGTCTTGATCGGGCTGATCCTCTACAGACTCATCTTTGTCCGCATGGTCAAGCTCCCCGAAGAGACCAAGATCAAGAACACGCTCCTCGTCGGCTTCGGCCTGTCGCTCATCTTGCAGAACATAGCCCTCCGGCTGTGGTCCGCGGATGACAGAGGCATCACGACCGCCTATTCTAGGGTGGCCTACGAGCTTCTGGATGTGCGTTTCCCCCTGGTGCGCGTCGCCAGCTTTGCCGTGGCCCTCATTGCCCTCTTTGCCCTGCACCAGTTCCTGCGTAGGACCTTTACGGGCAAGGCACTTCGGGCCACGGTCGAAGACTGGGAAGCCGCCACGCTGATGGGCATCGACATTCAGTCTGTCTACCAACTGGCTTTTCTCATTGGCGCCGCCCTGGCCGGAGTGGCGGGTGCCCTGGTGAGCGTCGGCTACTCCATTGAGCCCTCCATGGGGCTGGAATGGACCCTGATCGCCCTCATTGTCATGGTCCTGGGCGGACTGGGGAGCATCATGGGCACGTTTGTCGGAGGCATCGTCCTGGGAGTGACACAGGCGGCCACCTCCTATTTCCTGGGGGGCACCTACCGGGAGGTCGTTGCCCTCCTGCTCTTTCTCCTGGTGCTGGTCTTCAGGCCCCAGGGCTTGTTCGGTGTCAAAGAGGGGTAGCCAAGTGGACAAGAAACGATTGCTCTGGATCGCCCTGTTGGTCATCGCCTTGGCTGTCCTCGCCCTCGCCCCGCTGGTGATCCACAAAGACAGTACGATCAACCTCTTGGTGTTGGTTATGCTCGCCGTCATTCTGTCGTCCAGCTGGAACATCCTCGGCGGCTACACCGGACAGACCAATCTGGGCCACGCTGCCTTCTTTGGCCTGGGTACTCTGGCGACCCGCATCCTCTGGCTGTCAGGCTGGCCTTTCCTGGCCAGGAGCTTGGCCGGGATGGGCTTCGACGAAGCCTTGTGTGACAAGATCGGCTCGGGCTGGCCTCTCTCTGTCAGCCTCCTGGCGGGAGGAATCGTGGCTGTGGCATTCGCACTGCTCATCGGGCTGCCGGCCTTCAGGCTGCGGGGTGTGTATTTCGCCATCGGCACGCTGGCTCTCGGCCAGATCCTCTTTATCACAGTGGGGAACGAGTTCCCCACCATTACCTCTCTGCCCGCCCGGGCCCTGGCCACCTATGAGCTTGTGCCACGCTACTACCTCTTTCTGGCACTGGCCGTGGTTACCGTGGGCATGGCCTATGTCCTGGTCCATTCGCGGCGGGGGTTGGGCATGATGGCCGTGCGCGAGGAAGAAGCGGCGGCCGAATCGCTGGGGGTCAGTGCATTACGCCACAAGTTGCTGGCCCTGGTGGTCAGCGCATTTCTTGCCGGGCTGGCCGGCGGAGCCTATGCCTACTACTTTGTCAGCTACTACCCCCAGGCTCCCTTCGCTCCCGTTTGGACCTTCGACGCGGTCATGATAGCCTACATCGGCGGCGCGGGCACCTTGATCGGACCCGTGATCGGCTCCGCGTTCTTTGTCCTCGTCAGGGAACAGTTGGCGCTCAGGCTGGGCGAGATGCAGTTTGTCATCTTGGGCAAGGAGTTCGAGCTGGGCGATCTGCATCTCATCGTCTTCGGCACTCTGTTCATCCTGGTAGTCCTCTTTCTACCCGGTGGATTTGTTGAGCTCTGGGAAAGACTGCAGCGCGCAGTTGTCCGCCGGAACCGACAGGGGGGACGGCAACGCGCCCACAGAGAGGAAGAATCGCCGACCGGAACCGGCGCCCATCCGTCCGGAGGTTGAGGAGGTGGCCATGACATGAGGTTCACGAGCGTTGTTCAGCATGTGGCGATGTTCCGAATGAATCTGGAGGAGGATAGGCAGTGAAACTCAAGCTAACAATCTTGATCGTGATCGTGAGCATGCTATTGAGTGCCTGCGGCGCCACGCCGGCCCCTCAGGCGACGGAAGTAGTGACTGCCCCGACGGAGGCGTCTGAGGCAACGCAGGCGCCGGAGCCCACCGGAGCGGTCGAGGCGGCAGGGCCTGTCCCGGAATACATCGAGGTTGGTGCCTCGATCCCCATGACGGGCAAGTATGGTGCCCTCGGCGCCATGGTCCTGCCGGGGTACGAGTACGCCGTGCAGGACATCAACGACGCCGGTGGGGTGTATGTCAAGGAGTACGACGCCAAGATCCCCATCCGCCTCACCTACTATGACGATGAATCGGACCCCACCAAGGCCGTGAGCAAGATGGAGACCCTCTACTCCGAGCAGAACGTGACGGCCTACCTGGGTGGTGCGGGCAGCGACATGCACGCCGCCACGGCGGCCATCGCCGAAAAGAACAAGGTTCCCTACCTGGGCATCGCCTTTGCCCTGTGGTCGATCCACCAGCAGGGCTACCAGTACCTGTTCTCCCCCTTCCCCAAGTCGCCGGCCCAGGCCGAGGATGTGTTCACGATCCTCAACGCCTCGATCCCCGAGGGAGAGCGGCCGACGAAAGTGGCCATCTTCCAGGAAACGACCGACTGGGGCATCGAATTGGGCGGAATGTGGCGGGAGAACGCCGAAGCGAACGGGTATGAGGTCGTGGTTTATGAGGAGTATGCTCCCCGGACCGAGGACATGTCGGACATGATCCTGAAGGCCAAGGCCGCGGAGGCCGAGGTGCTCCTGGCCGTGCCCTCTCCGCCCGACGGCATCACGATGGTCAAACAGATGGCCGAGCTGGGCTGGGCTCCCAAGTTCAGCTTGATTATCCGGGCTCCCGAGAATGTCACCTGGGGAGAAACGATGGGCACGGCCGGTGACTATGTCACCATCTTCCCGGGCTGGCACCACGCCGAAACGTTCCCTGGGGTAGCCGAGCTCAACGCCAAGTACGAGGCCGAGTTCGGCAGGCCTGCCGACCTGCTCACCGGGCCGGCGTATGCCTGCGTGCAGATCCTGGCGGACGCCATCGAAAGGGCCGGCACGCTGGACCGCGATGCGATCCGCGATGCCCTTGCCGCCACCGACATGACGGCCGTCATCGGACCTGTGACCTTTAACCCGGATGGCACCGGCAACGTCCTGAACCC
>JBFYTF010000060.1:0-11900 GCA_041300865.1 Anaerolineae bacterium | reverse complement strand
AACACCACCGAACAACCTCCTGCGCTCCCGTTCGTTTGTCCCCAAGGGCCCCTAAGCCGCTGTCTCGTTCTACGGCGACGCCGCCGCGCCTGCTGCCCGGCCCACCCTGCCTTTACAGGCTTTGGAACCCATAGTATAATTGGCGCGAACGGAGACGAACCTACGTTGAGCATCATCGGGCTGGCTTTCCGCACCGCATACCGGCTGCGCCGGCACTTCTGGCTGGCCTGGCCCATCTCTCGCTGGGTGGGCCTCGCATTCTTTATCCTGGCCCTCGGGGCGGCGAGGTACTGGTGGCCCAACCTGGCCCCCGCGGCAGCTATCCTCGTGGCCTGGCTCGTCTACCTGGGCTTCATGACCCTGGCAGCTCGCAGCGGATACCTCTATTTCCGCGCGGTGCCCGGCGCTGCTGCCCTGCTGCAGCAGGAGGACTTTCCGCCGCTGGGCAAGCTCGAGACGGTCCCGGCGCGGGCCAGCGGCTGGTTCGCCGTCGAACACCAGGGCCAGCACTATGTCGATCTCGACGCCGATTTCGAAACGACCGGCACCCGCGAGCACATTGTCCTGGCCCGCGTTCATCCCTCCCGCTTCCTGTTCTTGGGTCGCTGGCCGGGTCACGAGCTGGGCTGGTGGTACATCTTTGTCCAGCCCACCGCCATCCGCAGACTGGACTTGGGTCACCTGCACGTTGGCCTCCGGCCCCGGCTGGCGCTGCGCCTCGACTATGTGCTAAAGAAGGAGAAAAGGGAAAGGGTTGAAAGCGTTTTCATGACCTTCCCCGACACCGCCACGTTGCGCCGTGTCTGGGAGGACCTGGTTCGCGACGCGCCGCCCAGCGCGCCGAATTAAGTACGAGGAGGAAATCCCATGCCGTCAGCAAGAACTGTAAGCCGAGACATCGTCGTCGAGACCGCTGCACCGCTGGTTTTCGAAGTGTTGACCCAACCAGGCCACCTGCGCCACTGGTTCTGCGATCTCGCCTGGACTGATCCACGCCCCGGGGGTCGCTGTGCTTTGCACTGGGCGCAGGGCTACCACGTAGAGGGTCGCTTCCTGGAAGTCGAGCCGCCGTACAGGGCCACCATAGCCTGGCAGGGCACGGGCGAGCCGGGGGAAACCGAGGTTGTGTTCCAGATCGAAGAACGCGACGACCGGGTGCGCGTCGGCGTCGTGCACAGCGGCTTTGGCCCGGGCGACGAGTGGGATGCCGCCGTTTCACAGGCCGAGCGCGGCTGGGAAACCGGGCTGGAGAACCTGAAATCGACCCTGGAGACGGGTGCCGACCTGCGCCTGACCCGCCAGCCCTTCCTGGGCATCCAGCTCGATCTGCTCACCCCCGAGCGGGCCGCCCGGGAGGGCATCGCCGCTCAGTGGGGTATCTATGTGGAGGGCGTCGTGGACGACAGCGGCGCTCAGGCCGCGGGCCTCCAAAAGGGAGACGTCATCGTCTCCCTGGGCAACATGCCCACCAACCGCTTCGAAGAGCTGGGCATGGCCCTGCGGGCGCACCAGGCCGGCGAGACGGTCGACGTCGAACGGGTGCGCGGCCAGGAGCGCGAAACGGTACCGGTGACCCTCGGCGCCCGCCCTCAGCCCGACCTACCCGACAGCCCGCAGGCCCTGGGCGACCGCCTGGCCCAACGGCAGCGGGACGTGAACGAAGCGCTGCGGGCCGCGATCGAGAACGTTTCCGACCAGGAAGCGGCCATCTCTCCCGAGGAGGGCGCGTGGTCAGTCAGGGAGGTGCTCGCCCACCTCTCGGAGAGCGAGCGCAGCTTCCACGTGTTCATGTCGAACTTTGCGGTCAACGGCTATCTCGATGGGGGTGCCCTCTATCCGCACCAGATCCCGGGCCGCCTGGAAGCCATCTTGGTTGTCACTCCCACGCTCCGGGGGCTGCTCGATCGTTTTCTCGCCGACGAAGCCGAGACCGAGGCCTTTGTCCGGCGCCTGCCCGAGTCCGCCCTGGCCTACAAGCCCCGCTTTCGGAACATCGCCCTGCAGGTGCTCGGCCTGCCCGATCACGTCGAGCAGCATGTGGAGCAGATCCGCCAGACACTCCAGGCAGTGCACGGCCAATGACCAACAGGCCAGGGACCGGCGAGGAACCAGAGTGCCCCTCGGATCCGGCGACGCCGGCCGGCTCTTTCTCCCTGAAACAGCTCGGCGCGATCGCCTGCTCCCTCAGCCTGCCGGCCGCCGTAGGACGGGTTGTCTACCCGCTGCGCAAGCGCCTCTACGAGGCGCGCTACCACCCGGACCGGTCTTGGTCCCGCTCCCTGGCAGGCACAGCCCACGCCCTGCTGCGCAGCAAGGAGCAGCAGACGCCTGACCTGTTCCTGGGGCGCCTCCTTGTCCACCGCCTGGACGGCCGGCTCCTCGACCTGGAGTGCGAGAACGGCCGGCTTCGCCTGGAGGCCGTATCCCCCGGCGTCATCCGCCTGCGCCTGCTGCCCCTGGGCACCGATCCGCCGCTCTTTTCGTACGCCCTCGACCCCGCCGCCCAATGGGAGCCGGCGAGCGTCGAGCTGACAGAGGGTGCCGGCCCACTGGAGATGCGCACCGCCCTGCTCACCTGCCGGGTAGAGCGCGATCCCTGCCGCCTGAGCTTCTACGACTTGCACGGACACCCGCTGGCCGAAGCAGCCGAGGGGCTCGGGTTTCGCGGCCCGGGCGCCTTCTACACCCACCGCCTGCGAGAGGCAGAAGCCATCTATGGCCTGGGGGAAAAGGCCTTTGGCCTGAACCTCCGTGGTCTGAGCCTCGAGCTGTGGAACCGCGATCCGGAGAGTTACGCGCCCGGCCAAGACCCGCTCTACATGTCCATCCCGATGTTCGTCGCCCTGCACGATGGCCGGGCCTACGGGCTCTTTTTCGACAACCCGGGAGCCGCGCGCCTGGACCTGGGCCGGACCCGGCACGACTGCCTGCGTTATGAGGCGGTGGGCGGGGAGCTGTGTGCCTACCTGATGGCCGGGCCGGGGATCGGCGACGTCCTGGAGCGCTACACGACCCTCACGGGCCGCATGCCCCTTCCGCCCCGCTGGCTGCTGGGCTACCACCAGAGCCGCTGGAGCTACTATCCCGAGTGCCGGGTGCGCGAGCTGGTCGCCGACTTTCGCCGGCGCCGCATTCCGTGCGACGCCATCCACCTCGACATCCACTACATGGATTGCTACCGCGTCTTTACCTGGAACCTGGAGCGTTTTCCGGACCCCCCCGCCCTCATCGCCGACCTGCGGCGCGAGGGGCTGCGGGTAGTATGCATCATCGATCCCGGTGTCAAGGTGGACCCAGGTTATACCGTGCACGACGACGGCCTGACCCGCGCTGCCTTTTGCCGCTTGCCCGACGGCACACTCTTTCAGGGGCCCGTCTGGCCCGGGCCGTGCTACTTTCCCGATTTCACCCAGCCCGGAGTGCGGGAGTGGTGGGGTGGCCTGTACCGTTCCCTGCTGGAAGCCGGCGTGTCTGGCTTCTGGAACGATATGAACGAGCCGGCGATCTTTGGCGGCGGCATGCCCGTGGTCGTGCAGCATAGCTACGACGGCCAGGGGGCAAGTCACGGTCAGGTGCACAACATCTACGGGATGCAAATGGCCCGCGCCGGCGCCGAAGGGCTGGCGCGCCTCGCCCCCGGCGAGCGGGTACCCCTCATCAGCCGGTCGGGCTACGCCGGCCTGCAGCGGTATGCCCTGGTTTGGACGGGCGACAACCATTCCACCTGGGCACACCTGCGGCTGGGCGTGAGCATGTGCCTGAACCTGGGCATGAGCGGCTTATCCCTGTGTGGCCCCGACGTGGGCGGCTTTGCCGGCGACTGCGACGCTGAGCTTTTCACGCGTTGGATCCAGGTCGGCGCCCTGACCCCCTTCTTTCGCAACCACAGTGCCCTGAGCACCACCCAGCAGGAATGCTGGATCTTTGGCGAACCCTACGAGTCGATCCACCGGCGCTGGATTGAGCTGCGCTACCGGCTCTTGCCCTACATCTACACGGCTGCCTGGCAGGCCGCACGCCGTGGCCTGCCCATGATGCGGCCCCTGGCCCTCGCCTTCCCCGGCGATCTGCGGACCTACAACCTCGACGACCAGTTCCTCCTGGGCGATTCGCTCCTGGTCGCACCGGTCACCAGGCCCGCCAGGAGAAGTCGGCGCGTCTACCTGCCAGGCGGTCCCTGGTACGATTTCTGGACGGACAAGCTCCTGACAGGCGAGGTCGACGTGGAAGCGCCGTTGGAGCGCATGCCCCTCTTAGTCCAGGCGGGCAGCGTGTTGCCCATGGGCCCCGTCATGCAGCATACGGGCGAGTGGCCTCCGGACGTGCTCCAACTACACGTCTACCCAGGAGACGGCGCGAGCTGGCTCTACGAGGACGATGGCCACAGCATGGACTACCGGGCCGGGCAGTTCCAGCTGACGCACCTGGCCTGTGCTCGGCTGCCCGGGGGAGGCCTGGCCCTGAGCCGCGAGGTGGAAGGCCCCTTTAACCCTGGCTACCAACGCTTCGAGATCGTGATCCACGGGCTGGAGGCACCGCCACACACCGTGCTGGTCGACGGCGAGCCAGCGGCTGCCGCCTTTGACGCGCCGAGGTCCACGGCCACCCTGTCAATAGGTGCCTGGAAGAGCGTCGCGATCCGGTAACAAGCCCGACAGGGCAGAAAGGAGATCCCTATGAGCCGTCACACCCGCCCGCCGGTCCCTTCGGAAGGGCTGGCGAACCTGCTCCAGCCGATGCCCCTGGGTCTGAAGCTCAGGCTTCTGGCGCGCAATACCTGGCTCAAGATCCGCAACCGCTCGAGCTGCTGCGGCCACGACGGCGAGCCCGGCTGCTGACGCGCGGCGAAAAACACCCCGTGAGGGTGCCATGAACGGCGAGAGAATGGCCACATTGCTGCACACATTCAACGAGGTCGCGCCCATCGCCCGCACCATGGGCATGCGGTTATCCTTCACCGCCGAGGGGAGCGCCGTCGTCGAGCTACCCTACAACCCCGCCCTGGACCACGCCGGAGGCGGCGTGCACGGCGGCATCTATGCCACGCTCATGGACAGCGCCGGCTGGTTCACCTCGGCCGTCGCCCACGACGAGAATTGGTGGATCGCCACGGCCGAGCTGTCGATTCACTTCCTGCTGCCCGTCGAGCGGACGGGGCTCCGGGCCGTCGGGCGCCTGCTTAAAAGGGGCAAGCGCCAGGACGTGGCAGAGGTGCACCTGTACGACGAGGCCGGCACGCTGGTCGGGCACGCGACGGGCACCTTTGTCCTCCTCCCCGGCGTTTCCATGAGCCACCAAGAAGCCGGCAACCGCTGAGGCACACCTCGCTTCCCTGCCCGTCCGAATGCGGGCAGGGAGGCGAGTCCCCTTTCGCGTGCCAAGATGTACCCGCACTTGTACCCCCGTTCTGTATCTGGATACATGGACACCCGGTTTGCTTTGTGCTATTGTGATTCCAAGGAGAACCGAAAGGAGAGCCTTCCCTCGCGGTTCCACGACTCGCGGTGCAAACCGCACTTGCAGGGAGCAAGCCAGTGGCCAAAAACAGAAACGGGAATCCATATATTGTTCAGACCAAAGGCCTGACCAAGCAGTTCGATCAGGAATTGGCCGTCAACAACCTCACTTTTGAGATCCCCCGGGGCCAGATCTTTGGGCTTATCGGGCCCAGTGGTTGCGGCAAGACAACGACCGTCCGGTTGCTGACGGGCGTCTACCGGCCCACGTCGGGCGCCGCCCGGGTGTTGGGGGAGGATCCGCAGCGCTTTTCACAAACGGCGCGGGCCAAAATCGGGTACATGCTCCAGCACTCTGTGCTGTACCCCGACCTGACCGTCTGGGAGAACATAAACTTTGCCAGTGCTATTTATGGCATCGGGCCGGGGCGGGGCAAGCAGCTGCGCCGCGCGCTCGAGTTCGTGGAGCTGACGGAGCATCGCCACAAGACAGTGCAAAACATCTCGGGTGGCATGCAGCGCCGGCTCAGCTTGGCCGCTACCCTGGCCCACGACCCCGAACTCCTCTTCCTTGACGAGCCGACCACGGGCGTAGACCCCGTGCTGCGCCGCAAATTCTGGGATCACTTTGACCGGCTCCGCCAGGAGGGGCGCACACTCCTCGTCACCACCCAATACGTCGGAGAGGCGGCCTACTGCGACATGGTGGGGGTGATGCAAGAGGGCCAGATGCTCTTCGTGGACACCCCCAAGGGCCTCCGCCGTCAGACGTACGGGGGCGAGCTTGTAGACCTGAGGACCACCGAGTTTCTCCAATCGAGGCCGGTGTACCAGAGCCTCGTCGAGGTTGAAGGCGTCCGGGACATCAGGCAGGTAGATGGATCTCACCTCCGCCTCGTGGTCGAGGATGCCGGCGTGGTCATGCCCCGGATTATAGAGTGGTCACGGATGCATGACATTGGCATCGAGTCCATCGAGGAGTACCAGCCGCCCTTTGACGACGTTTTCGTTCACCTCATCGAGCAGCAGGGGGTTTCCTCCAATGCGTAGCATCTTTCGCTTCCTCGTTCGCACCTCGTCGTTCATCCGCAAAGAGATAGTCGAGATTCTACGCCAGCCCCGCCTACTCATTACCCTGGTTCTGGGGCCCTTCCTGATCCTGCTCCTTTTCGGTGTGGGCTACAGCGCTGCACCAATCCCGGTCCGCACCCTGTTCGTCGTGCCCGAAGACAGCGAGCTGCGCGAGACTATCGAGGCCGAAGGCACGCAGGTCATCCAACAGATGATCTACCAGGGCATGACTGACGATGAAGAGGCGGCCAAGGCCCAACTTCGGCGTGGCGATACGGACATGGTCATCGTCGTGCCTGGCAACGTGGAGACAACCATCCGCGAAAACCAACAGGCGACCTTTACCGTCTACCACGACGAGATCGACCCCGTGCGCTCTAACTATGTCCAGGCCTTTGCCGACGTCTATGTCAACGAGATGAACCGGCGCATGCTCCGCCGGTTCACCGAAGAGAGCCAACAGGAGGCATCCACCCTACAGCCCGAGATCACTTCCGCCCGCGAGAGCACCGCTGCAATGCGCCGGGCGGTAGAGGCCGACGACGAGGTCGAAGCGGAGCGGCAGCTCGGCGAACTGGAGAGCGACGTCAGCGCCCTAGAGGCGGCCCTCCTCGTGGGCGGGCTGGTGATGAGCCAGCAGGACGGCGCGGAGGATGCGAACCCTACCGAGGGTCAGGATCCGGCTGCCCTGGTGGAGAACATGCAGACCAACGTCCAGGAGCTGCGCGCGGGCGACCGGTCGCAGGCCGAAGCAACCGGCGACCTGGCCGAGATCGAACAGGATCTGGCCGAGCTTGAAACCGCCCTCGAGGATTTTCAGCGCATCGACGCCAACGTGTTGGTCAGCCCCTTCCGCAGCGAGATCGACACGGTCATGCCCGTCGACATTGACCTGGTCGACTTTTACACGCCCGGGGTGATCGTGCTCCTCCTGCAGCACCTGAGCGTCACCTTTGGTGCCCTGTCCATTGTCCGCGAGCGCCGCCTGGGCACCATGGAGCTGTTTCGGGCAGCCCCCCTCTCTGCCTTCGAAGTGCTCCTGGGCAAGACGATCAGCTACTTGGTGTTCACGGCGCTGTTGGCCGTCGTGGTCATCAGCCTGTTGTTCCTGACCTTGGACGTGCCCATGCTGGGTGACTGGGGCCACTTTGCCCTGACCATCGGCGTTCTTCTGTTCACGTCCCTAGGGCTCGGCTTCTTGATCTCCATGGTCTCCCGGACGACGAGCCAGGCGGTGCAATACGCCATGCTGGCCCTGCTCATCAGCGTCTTTTTCACCGGCTTTCTCCTGAGCCTGGACCTCCTCATACCATCCGTCCGCCTCGTCTCCTGGCTGGTTCCAGGCACCTACGCCATCGATCAGCTGCAAAACATCATGCTCCGCGGCCGCGATGCCAACGTCGTCTGGATAAGCATCCTCGGCGGCATTGGTGCCATCCTCTTCCTGCTGGACTGGATCCTGCTCCGCCGGATCATGGCCCGCAGGTAGCAAGTTCGACAAGACCGAGAGACGGGCACGGTGCCGCGCTGAGAAGCGGCTGCCGTGCCCGTTTTCCTTTCGTCCCGTCCTGTGCTACAATGCATCCTGGGAACCGGCGCGATTCCCCACCCGACACGAGAAGGAGTAAAGGACAATGAGGCAGTGGTTATCCAGGTTCCTGGCCATGTTCTTGGTAGCCGTCCTGGTGGCCGGCACGGCCAGCGCGCAACCCACGCCCACCGAGCCCGCAGCTACAGGCGCAGCCCGCACCACCTCGGCAGAGCCTGCCATGTACTCGCTGTCCCGTGTTTACATCGTCCGGCTTCAAGATCCGCCCCTGGCGAGCTACCGGGGTACCATCCCAGGCCTGGCCGCCACCAACCCACAGCAGATCGGTCAAGTCCAGCTTGACGCCGGCAGCCCGGCCAGCCTGCTGTACCGCGGACACCTGGAGCAAGAGCAGGAGCAGTTCGTCACTACGATGCAGGCGCGCCTGGGCCGCCAGGTTGATGTTCTCTTTCACTACCAGGTGGCCACCAACGGCCTTGCCGTCCGCCTGACGCCCGACGAAGCTCAGGCACTCGCCTCCCAGCCGGGCGTCGTCTCGGTGCAGCCCGAGTTCATTCGCTACCCAGCCACGGACGCCGGCCCGGCGTGGATCGGGGCACCGGGTCTCTGGGATGGCAGCGCAACAGGAGGGCTGCCCGGGACCAAGGGCGAGGGCATCGTCATCGGCGTGCTCGACACCGGCATCAACTTTGACCACCCCTCCTTTGCCGACATCGGCGGTGACGGCTACAACCATGCCAACCCACTGGGCAGCGGCAACTACCTGGGCTGGTGCGACCCCGACAATCCCAACTACGACTCGAACGTGCACAAGTGCAACGACAAGCTCATCGGCGCCTGGGACTTTACGGGGGAGGCCAGCAAGGGTGAGGACACCGTCGGCCACGGCAGCCACACGGCGAGCACGGCCGCCGGGAACGTCACGCAGGCGACCATCACTGCTCCGACGATGACCGTCGTGCGCAACATCTCCGGGGTGGCACCTCACGCCAACATCGTTTCTTACGCCGTCTGCGTTGACGGCGGCTGCCCGGGTGCGGCCATCCTGGCGGGCATCGACCAGGCGGTAGCCGATGGAGTCGACGTCATCAACTACTCCCTCGGCGCCCCCGCGGCCTACGATCCCTGGACCACGGATGACGCGCTGGCCCACCTGGCCGCCCGGGATGCGGGCATTTTCGTCGCCGTTTCCGCCGGCAACACCGGGCCTGGGGCCTACAGCATCGGCTCGCCGGCCGCTGCACCGTGGCTCCTGACCGTCGGCGCCGGCACGCACAATCGCCGCTTCATAAACTCGCTCTCCGGCATGTCAGGCGGACAGAGCCCGCCGGGCGACATGCTCGGCGCGAGCATCACCGCCGCCTACAGCTCACACCTCATCGTCCACGCCAAGGCCAAGGGCGACGCGCTGTGTCTTATCGCATTTCCGGCGGGCACGTGGACCAAGGGTGAGATCGTCGTCTGCGACCGCGGCACCAATCCCCGCGTGGCAAAGGCCGAGAACGTCAAGGCGGGCGGTGCTGGCGGCTTTGTCCTGGCCAACACCGCCAGCGACGGAGAAGGCCTGTCGACCGACGCCTACGTGCTGCCTGGCGTTCACCTGGGTTACACCCATTCACAAACTCTCCGCGCCTGGCTGGACAGCGGTACGGGGCAGATGGCCGCCATTAGCGGCACCACGACGGACCTCGCCGACAGCAACGGCGACGTCGTGGCCCACTTTAGCTCGCGCGGGCCAAACGGTTCCGTGCCGGGAGTCATCAAGCCCGACGTCGCTGCACCGGGCGTCGCGATCCTGGCGGCATCCATGGGCGGGGTCGAGTTCGCGTCTATGGATGGCACCTCCATGGCCGGCCCCCACGCTGCCGGGGCAGCAGCCCTTCTGAAGGACCTCCATCCCGCCTGGACGCCGGCCGAGATCCAGTCGGCCCTCATGACCACCGCCTCTACGGCTAACCTCAGGAACGAGGACGGGCTGGGGCCGGCCGCGGTCTTTGACTCTGGTGCCGGGCGCATCGACCTGGGCCAGGCAAGCCGGGCGGCCCTGGTGCTAGACGAGACCCTGGCCGGGTACGAGGGCGCGAACCCGGCTCTGGGCGGCAACCCTCGCCAGCTGAACCTGGCCGGCATGGCCAACGAAGACTGCCGCGGTGCCTGTTCCTGGACGCGCATGGTCAAGAGCGTCCTCGCGGCGCCGGCCACCTGGACGGCGACCATCGTCGGCGCTCCGCCGGGCCTCGTTCTCAACGTCTCCCCCAGCACTTTTTCCCTGTCGCCCGGTGTCGAAGCAAGCATCAACGTGACGGCCGATACCACCGCCTTTAACGCCGCCCTCGACGGACGGGACGGTTGGGGCTTTGCCTGGCTGGAGCTCGCGACCCCTGGGCAGCCCACTCAGCGCCTGCCTATCGCCGTCAGCAAAAGCTATGCCTCGGCGCCCGACTTGCTGACCAAGGAGGCCGGCGCCCTGGCCGCACAGGCCGGCGATACCGTTGCCTACACGATTGCCCTGAACAACAGGGACAGCATCGCGAACAACTATACTCTGGTTGACACCCTGCCCTCGGGGGTAGAGTTCGTGGCCGGCTCGGCCACCGGCGGACTCACCTACGTCCCTGCCACACGCCAGCTCACCTGGAACGGGCAGATTGGGCCGGCCAGCGAGTATGCGATCGCGCCGGTAGCTCCCCTGCCCTACGTCAACCTCGCGGAGCTGGGTGCACCCGGCATCTGTGCCACGTACTTTCGTACCGGTTGCGACAATGTGAACATCAGGTTGCCGCTCGACCCATACCGCTACACCTTCTATGGAGAGACGCTGGGC
The DNA here is from genome assembly GCA_041300865.1 of Anaerolineae bacterium. GTDB lineage: Bacteria > Chloroflexota > Anaerolineae > JAAYZQ01 > JAAYZQ01 > JAAYZQ01. The sequence goes on along the minus strand of JBFYTF010000060.1, from coordinate 1,000 downwards.
GTGATTAATCTGTCGTCCAACGGTTTTCTCTTTGGCACTGAGGGCTGGCTAGGGTTGGCGTGCCCGGCCTGCAACCAATTCCTGCCCGATCCGGTCGAGATCAACCAGGTGATGGCCGGGTTGTGGCGAGATGCCAAGCCGGGCTCGGGAGGCCGGGGTGAGCTCTATGCCGCTTTGCTCACAGGGTTATTGAGGAACCCAACAGACGCGGTCGTTTACGTCAACTGGCATGACGTGGCGCAGGCCGAGGATCTGAGCATTACCGCGAGCCACGCTATCGCCGTGGTCCTGAACGGTCAATCGGAGCCGGCCGGCCGCATCTACTACATCTATTCTGACATTACCGGCAACCTGGCGACCAACGGCTATACCGTGGGCGTGGAGAACAAGTACGGAGACCGAGGCACGACCTGGGCCTTTGCCCAGTGCCCGGATGCCGGCTGCATTCCGCACGCGCCGGTCGGGACGCAACCGGCGAACGGAACCACGCTGCGGCTCGATCCCGTCATGACCAAGACCTTTACCTACCGGGTCCGGGTGACCGCGACGGCGGGATCCCTGCTGACCAACGGTGTGCAGGTGACCAGCACCTCGCCCGATCCCGATGCGCAGTCGATGTGGGCCGGCGCCGATCTCACCGTGCGCGGGCCTGCCCTCTTTGTCCACAAGACCGCGATCCCGGTCATCCAGGCGCCCGGCCAGGCGGTCACCTATACCCTCACTTATGGGAACCTGGGCGACCAGGAGCTAAGCGGCCTCGCGCTCCGCGACGCCCTGCCCGTGGGCGTCGATTATGTACGGTCGGACCCGGCCGCTACCTACGATAGCAGCCGCCACGAGGTGACCTGGACAGGGTTGAGCCTTCCGGCCGGAAGCTCGAGGTCCGCCTCAGTGACCGTTACCATCCGGGCCAGCGTGGCGCCCGGCAGCTTGCTGCTTAACCGTGCCTACCTGCTCGACGGCGAGGTGCGGCTCGCCGAGGATGAGTTTAGCCACCTGG
>JBFYTF010000025.1:0-47968 GCA_041300865.1 Anaerolineae bacterium | reverse complement strand
GGAACCTTTCCAGGATGGCCGGGGCGGCCGCGATCAGCAGCTTCACGCCCTGCCGGCGGTGGAACGTATAGAGGTTGTTCAGAGTCAACAGGATCGGCCTGGTCTCCTCGAGCAGAAGCTGGCTGCGGCCCGGCATGCCGCTGCTCTCGGGCGGCTCGACGATGCCGTTGGGGATCACCACGGCCGGCGTGCGGCCGATGATGCCCGACAGCCGGCCCTGAAGCCACGCCGACGAGGTCGTGACAACGTCGCAGCGGCGAAAAGCTGCTCGCTCCAGTGGCAGATAGGCCCGCCGGCGCCAACGGCTTTTCCAACGCTGGTGCTGCTCGGTGGGAAAATCGCCGTGGATGGAGAGGACGAGCCCTGCCCGGCCTGAACCGCGTGCCAGCGATGCCGCCCAGCCATCGTACGGGTTCACAGCGTGGATGACCTGAATGTCGTGCTCCGCCATAAGCCGGCGGCCGGCCTGCGCCGCCGCCAGGTACGTGTACCAGAAGCGGATGACGGGCAGGGCCAGGATGCGCGGGTCCAGGCGCTGGAAGTGAAATAGTGTCCCCCACGCCTGCGCGTCCACCGCGGTTGTGCCCCAGGTGAGGACGTGGACGTTGTGTCCTATACCGCGCAGCGCTGCCGTCAAGCGGCGAGCCCAACCGGTAACGCCACCGTAGCGGCTGTTGGCGGTCGCGGAGAAGAAGAGGATGTTCAACTCCTGCCCTCCACGAGGCCGGCGATCAGGTGTGCCAGGCGCTGAGTCGCCTGCCCATCGCGGGGGCCGAGAAAGGCGTCTAGGTAGCTCTGCCCGCGCTGGATCAGCTCCGTCCGCAGCTCCGGGTCGCGACGGACCGCCAGGATCGAGGGGCAGATGTCATCTATCTGGTCAATGACCAGGCAGCCGGGGGCCAGGGAGGTCGAGAAGGGAGCCTCCTCGCTGCATCGCAGAAAGACGACCGGCTTGCGGCAGAGCATCGCTTCCAAGGCCCCTGTGGTGGGCGACCCGGGCACGACGACCAGGTCACAGGTGGGTAGAACCTGTTCCAGGAAGGCATCGGTGGCGACGGCGATCCCCGGACGGTTCTCGTGCCAGTCGGGCAGCTGATGGGGCAAGCTGCGGTAGAACTCCAGATCGTCAAACCGCGGATGCGGCTTGATGATGAGCTGGACGCCGAACTCGGGCAGGCGGGCCAGCTCTTGCCAGCCCAGCTCCTGGTGGCGCAGGTTAGAGTAGGACGTGTGCCATGGCGAGACGGCGGTGATGACGAGAGCCCGCGCCGGACGCTCGTCGTTCGCTTCCCCCGGTACGCCATCCGCGCCCGGTTCGCAGGTCAAGGTGTCGTACTGCGGGTTGCCGACCGGCTCGATCTGTGCCGCCGGCTTGTTCAGTACCCGGCAAAAGTCCTTGAGATGCACCTCGCCCCACACGGCCATGCGGTCCGACTCAAAATCCCGGTAGTGCATCTGGTTCAGGCCGCTGTGAATGATGCCCAGCGTCGAGATCTTGGCCCGCCTGGCCTCCAGCACGAGGCTGCGGTTGGGAAAGGAGACCTCGCTGTTGGTCAACACCAGGCGCGGCCGCAGCCAACGCAACAGGCCCTGTGCGTCCCGCTGCGTCGCCAGGGCGTGGGAGAAGAGACGCAGGGAGACGTTCTCGAAGAAAGTGTCCAGGTGGCGGTTCGCAAAGAGAAATGGGTAAGGCCCGTCATAGTTGGCCTGCCCCTGGCGAAAAACAGCCAGCCAGGCCCGGCAGCGGGGCAGATAGCGCCGCGCGCGGAGCATGCTATGCAAAGGCACATAGTACAGGAATGGATGCGCCAGCTTGCCCGGCCGGTTGAAGGCTGCCTGGTCTGTCTCTGCACTGCGTACCAGGAGGGCGCGCACCGCTCCGGTCTGCTCGATGGCCGGCGCGATCCTTTGTTGGTTAACCGCGTCCACGCCTCCGCCAAAGGCTAGCAACACCGGCCTGTGCCGGACCAGCTGCCGGGCCCAGTGGCCCGCCAGGGTGCGGATGTTGTGTGCCAACTGGTGCGCGATCACGGGCAACCTGCGCCGGAGGCGCCTCGCACCGCCTGGGCCCGGCTCTGCAAGGAACGTGACGGCAATCCCGCGTTTTTGGGCCTCGTAGACCACGACAGCCTGCACCTTGCCCTGGGGTTCGCCAACCATCAGCAGCTGCCCTGGATCCAGCTGTTGGACGAGGCGGGTGATGACTCGGTGTGCCATGAAGAGCTCGCCCAGCCATTGCAGCATTTCGAGGCGAACGGACTCGAGCAGGTCAGGCGGTGCAACTGCCCCGGCAAGGTCCGTGAACCAGGACCGAGAGAGCTGGAAGGCCTCGTCCATTGCCTGTTCGTAGTCTTCGGCCGTGATCAAGTCGGTGTAGTGCAGGAAGTTGGCACCGTCCTGCCGGACGGCTGTAGCCAGTGACAGGCGCGTTGCCAGGCCGACGACCGTTCCCTCAGCCACGGCAGCAGGATGTTCCTGCTTTACAAGGCGGTACTGCTCGACGCTGCGCACGAGGACCACCGGCAGCCGTGCCTCAGTCATGGGAAAAACCTAGAGTCTGGCTCAGCCTGTTTTGAAGCTTGTGCCGGACGACTTGCAAGCCGCGCACTTCTTCCGGGTGCAGGACGCCGCTGAGCCGGATGCCCACGGGGTACGCCACCAGCAGCAGCGTCTTGACCGCCACGTTCGCCCACCAGTTCCCGAGGTCCACGAACCAACCGGCCGACAGCGCGAGCGCCAGGCCGACCGCGACGCCTACGCGCTTGTACTCGTAGGGGAGCGGAAACAGGCGCAGGCTGGCGGCGCTGACCAGGGCGGCGCGCACGAAAAAGGCGACAAGGGTGGACCCGGCGGCCGCCCAGATGCCGTAACGCGGGATGAACAGCAGGTTCAGTCCGACGTTGACGGCGGCCGAAACCATGGTCGCCGCCAGGATCCATCTCGTCTGTTTCACGTAGGCGAGGCCTGAAACCATGGCCAGATAGACCCCGTGGAGGCTGTAGGCGAAGGCAATGGCCGGCACGACCTGGGCCGCCGGGTAGAAGCGCGGTGCCGCGACCAGGAAAATAGCCTCGCGCGACAGCAGCACGACCGCCAGTGTCAGAAACATCAGGCCGAACATGTAGTAGGTAACCAAGCGCGCCAGCGATTGCCGCCCGTCGACCTCCTGAGCCGTTTTGAAATAGAAAGGTGCCCAGGCGAGGTTGATGGCGTCCAGGAACGCGGCGAGGGTCATGCCCACGCGGTAGCCCATCGAATACAGTCCAATGTCACCCAGTGAGACATAGTTCTGCAGCAGAATTCTATCTGAAACGTTCAAGATCCAATTCGACAGGCGGTGTGGCACGAGCGGCAGGGCAAAGGCTATCGACTCGCGCAGGTGCTGCGCGCCTCGACTCAGGCTCGAGTTCTTTAGCGTGACCCAGGCATAGGGCACGGCATAGAGCAGGTTGGCCAGGAAAAAACTGCGGAATATGCCGGTGGCTCCCTGCTGCAGATACACCACAAAGACAATGTTCAGCAGCACGCGAAACAGAAACTGCGAGACGGAGAAGGTGACAAAGGTGCGCGCCTGTTCGCGCACCCGCCAGATCACGCTGGGCAAAACCCCAAAGACCGCCAAGTACGAGCCCCAGGTCGCCAGCCGGCCGTAGGGGTCAAAGGGGATGTCGGGAAACAGCAGGGCAAAGATCCCGTCGCCGGCCACTTCCATGAGCAAGGCGACGGCCAGCCCGAAGCTCAGCATGACGAGCCACGCCCGGCCAAAGTAAGCCCGGCGCTCCTTCTCGCTCTTCAGATCGTAGTAGATCCGGGTGACGGCGCTTTCGAGGCTCAGGGTCAGCACGATCCCCAAGATCCCGATGAAGGCTGAAACGGAACCGTTGATGCCATAGTCTTCGGTGCTGAGGAACCGGGCGTAGACGGGGATCAGCAGGAAGCCGATGCCCTGGTTGAGAAAGGTCCCCAAGCCGTATATGGCGGATTGTTTGGACAGGCTGGTCAGCTTTTGCAGCAAGGAGACCTCATGCGAACATGCTCCAGTCCAACGGCTCGCCCCGGGCTATGTCCCGCGCCGCCCGCCGGCCCAGCACTTTGTCGACGTAGCGGGTGTGCAGCCCGTGGCCCGGCCGGATGGACCGCACATTCTCCGCAGTAAACAATTCCCCGGCCTTGATATCATGGACGACAAAGAGGGAACGGCGAAATACACGGCTGGCTGCCTCGCGCTCGGTCACCTCGTAGGTCACGTTGCCCAGCGCTCGCTCCACTTCGCGGATGGCCTGGACCATGGCCCGAAACTCGTGCGGTTCCAGAGAAAAGGCGCTGTCGGGACCGGGCACGCTCCGAGAGAGGGTAATGTGCTTTTCGATGATGCATGCCCCCAGGACCACCGCCGCTGCGGGTGCGGCAATTCCCAGGGTGTGATCCGAGAGCCCGACCGGCAGCCCAAAGGCCATTGCCAAGTGCGGAATGGTGCGCAGGTTCATCTCTTCCGCTGGAGCGGGGTAGGCACTCGTGCACTTTAGCAGGGCGATCTGCTGCGCGCCCGCCGTCCGGGCGGTGCGCACCGCTTCGTCAATCTCGGCCAGGGTCGCCATGCCCGTGGACATGATCACCGGCTTGCCTGTCCCGGCGATGAGGCGGATCAGGGGCAGGTCCACGATCTCGAACGAGGCGACTTTGTAAGCGGGGACGCCCATCTCCTCCAGAAAGGCGACCGCGCTTGGGTCGAAGGGGCTGGAAAAAAGGTCCATGCCCAGCCCTTCGGCTGTTGCCTTCAGCCTTGGCTGCCACTCCCAGGGTGTGTACGCCTCGCCATAGAGGTCGTAGAGCGACCGTCGAGCCCATATCGAGCCCTCGCCGATCTGGAAGGCAGGGTTGTCGGACTGGATGGTCAACGTGTCCGGGGTATAGGTCTGGAGCTTGACGGCGTCGGCGCCGGCCTGGTGAGCTGCCCGGACGATCTCGACCGCCTGCTCAAAACTCTGGTTGTGATTGGCCGACATCTCGGCTACAATGTAAACGGGCTGGCCGGGCTCAACCCGCCGGCCTCCAATGGCAAACATGTTCTACCCTCCTCGTTTCGCCTACCCCGCCCGCCAGGGGTAGCGGTAGACGTACGCCAGGCAGAGCTGCCCATAGGCTTCTGCCTGGCCGGCGCTCTGGAAGCCGGCCTGGCAAAAGATCCTGTGCGAGCGCTCGTTTTCAGGCTTGATGAATGCCTTCAGCTCCTGGTGGCCGTGCTGCCCGGCATAGATCAGGGCCGCACGCAGTGCGGGCAACGCCAGCCGCCGGTCCCGGTAGCGCGGCGCGATAGAGATGGAGGTCGTGCCGTCCTTGTCGATGCGCACCTGGCCGCACGGCACCCAGTCTTCGCCCTGTTCAACCTCGGCGATCAGCAACAGCACGCCCGCCGACGACATCACGCGGCGGAACCATCGTTCGTGCTCCGGCCGGGAAATGGGGTCCGAGTGAAAGCTCATCGCCCGGGTCAAGGGGTCGTTGGCCCACTCGAAAAGGAGCGTGGCGTCCTCTTCCTCGGCCGGCCGGACGCGCACCGGGTCCTGGCCCAACATCGCGGCGACGACGCGCTGCACTCCGTAGCCATCGACGAGGCGCTGCGCGGTCAGGGCCATCGCCGCTCGGGCTTCCTGGGAGCGCAGCAGCCGTAGCATCTCCCGGGCAATGGTGGCGCTTGACACGTCCCGGTGCCAACCGAGGTTGTGGGCCGCACCCGAAGCGTGCAAGCCTTCGGCATTGGCCTGCTGGTTCGGCGCCAGGACCAAGAGCAGGCTGGGTAATCCCAGAAGGGCCAGCTCCCAGCACGTGCTGCCCCCGGCGGCGATGCAGACGTCGGCCCAAGCGATGGGCACCGACATGTCCGCGACGCCCCTCTCGAGGCGCGCGTTGAGCCTGAAGTCGCGGATGGCACCTTCCAGCGACCCTTCATGGGGATTGCTGCTGCCCACGACGAGGATGCTTTCCAGGCCATCTTCGGCCACTTGTGCCAGGGTCTGTACCACTGTCAGTGTCACGTTGTCTGGATCGCTCCCGCCCAGTGTCACGAGCACGCGGAGAGCCGCCGGCGAGATCTGCCTTTGCCAGCCGCGCCATGGCCAGAACTCGCGCCGCAGGAGAGCGTGGCGCGTTCCCAACAGCAAACGGCTCCCCGGCTCTCTGTCGGCGTATGACGACTCGGCGGCATAAATGTTCTGATTCAACACCACGTCGGCAAAATAGCGCCGGGCGTGCGCGTTGTCGTCCACGAACAGCAGGCGCAGTCCGGCCTCCTTGACCGCCTGCTGGTAGCTGCTCCCGAAGTGATAGCCGTCGACGACGAGCCAGCTCGCTCCGATCGCCCTGGCATCCTTGATGGTGCCCTCGGCGTCCCGCGCAGTCCCCGGTGGGTCAGCCGCCTGACTTACCGAGAGCCCCTCGGCCTCGAGGCGCGCCTTGAGCCCTTGAGGCAGCCTCGAGGACAATATCCGGACCGCCCCGCCGGCTTCCTGCCACCCCTGGGCCAGGGCCAGGCAGCGCATGACGTGTCCGGTACCCATCTCGGTACTCGCGTCGGCACGGATGAGCAGCAATTCCCCGGCCACGGCCTACCCCTCGTGCAGTGCCTTCTGCTGCACGCCGCGGTTGAGGGCCACCAACTCCGGCTCACGGTCCAGCAGGTCGAGGACGTCGTGCCAGCGAAACTCGCCGCCGCTTCCCAGCCGTTCATAGATCCGCCGCACAAAGGCCAGGTCCTCCGGCGTGTCCACCGTCCAGCGCTGACCGCTGTCGTCGCGTTCCTGGCGGACCGAGAGCAGGGCAAAGCGATCGGGATTCTGGTAAAAGTAGGGCGTCACGTGGGTCCGCTGGTACGGCTCGGCCGCCTCCGACCAGGCGTGGGTGAGGGCGTCGATGCTCATGACCTCGGTGTCCAGGCCGCGGGGATACGTCCTCTCCAGGGTGTTGCTGGCATAGTCGGGCCGGGCGGCGAGAAATGCGGCCACAACATCGCCGACGATCTGGGGCTCGATGAGGGGACAGTCGGAGGTGATGCGGACGATGGCCTCGGCCTCATAGTGCCTGGCGGCCTGGTAATAGCGGTCCAGGACATCCTGTTCATGGCCGCGAAAGCTGGCAACGCCCAGCCGTGCGCATTCGGCGACGATGGCTTCGTCGGCCGGCGACGTCGAGGTGGCGACCACAATCTGGCCGATGTTCCCGGCACGCTCTACCCGCCGCACAACTCGGGACAGCATGCTTTGCCCGGCAAGGTCGTGAAGCACTTTCCCCGGCAGGCGCGAGCTGCCCATCCTGGCCTGGACGATCGCCACGACGTTCACGTGGCATAGGCCTCCACGACCTTGGTCACGGCAGTCACGACGTCGGCGACGTCCTGGTCGTCCATGGTTGCAAAGAGCGGCAAAGTGATGAGCCGCTCGTATGCACTCTCGGCGACCGGACACAGGCCGCGCCGGTAGCCGAGCTTCTGGTAGTAGGGATGCCAGTAGACCGGAATGTAGTGGACGTTCACCCCGATGTTCTCCGCCCGCAGGGCGGCAAAGACCTGGGCACGGTCGTGGCGCAGCCGGTGCGGATCAAGGAGGATGGGATAGATGTGCCAGGCAGACTCCCGATCCGGGCTCACCTCCAGGGGCCGGACCGCGGGTAGTCTGACAAAGCTGTCGTCGTAACGGGCGGCAATTGCCCGGCGGCGGGCAAGCCAGCCGCCCAATTTGCGAAGCTGGCTGAGGCCCAGGGCGCAATTGACGTCGGGCAGGCGGTAGTTGTAGCCCAGCTCGACCATCTCGTAGAACCAGCCGCCCTTTTCCGCCCTCTGGCGGTGATCGGTGGTTATGCCGTGGTTGCGAAACCAGCGTAGGCGCTGGGCAGCCGCTTCGTCGGCAGTCGTGGCCAATCCCCCCTCGCCAGTCGTCACATGCTTGACTGGGTGGGTGCTGAAGGTGGTGAGATCGGCGATCGAGCCGATGGGCCGCCCCTTGTACGTAGCGCCGACGGCATGGGCCGCATCCTCGATCAGCCACAGGCCGTGGCTCCCGGCGATGAAGCGCAATTCGTCCAGGTCTGCCGGCTGCCCGGCATAGTCGACGGCCACGATGGCCCGGGTTTGGGGCGTGACTGCCGCCTCGACGGCGGCAGGGTCGACATTGAGGTTGCCGGGAAGCACGTCGGCGAATACAGGCTTTCCGCCCTGGTAGAGCACACAGTTGGCGCTCGCAGCAAAGGTGAGGGCCGGAACGATCACCTCGTCCCCAGGGCCGATGCCGGCGGCGAACGCGGCGGCGTGCAGTGCGGCTGTGCCCGAGCTGACTGCCACCGCGTGTGGTGCGCCGCTGATGCGGGACCAGGCCGCCTCGAACTCGGCGACCTTGGGCCCGGTCGTCAGCCAATCGCTGCGCAGGACGTCGGCAACGGCGGCAACGTCCTCCTCGTCTACCGCCTGGCGCCCGTAGGGCAGCATCCGGGCTCGGACAGGGTTACCACCATCGATTGCCAGCCTGGACATCGTTCTACTCCTCGACCATCCGGCGCAGCTCGTCGCGCGAGAGCCACAAGGTGTTGTTGTCGCTGCTGAACTTCGAGCCGTCGGCCATCGGCCGGGCGCCTGGATACTCCTGTACCTGCCACCAGGGATGCACCGGTTGGATGAGGTACATGTCGTCGAACTCTAACGCGTAGCGCGACTCGTCGCGCGACACCAGCACCTCGTGCAGCTTTTCGCCTGGCCGGATGCCGACTGTCTCGCGTTGACAGCCGGGCGCAATGACCTCAGCCAAGTCGACCAGTCTCATGCTCGGGATCTTGGGTACAAAGACCTCTCCGCCATACATCAGATCGGTGCACTTCAGGACAAACCGCACCCCTTGCTCCAGCGTGATCCAGAAGCGGGTCATGCGCTCGTCGGTGATGGTGATCTTGCCGCTTGCCCGTTGCTGCTCAAAGACCGGGATGACGCTCCCACGGCTGCCGACGACGTTCCCATAGCGAACACAGCTCAGGCGTGTGCCGCCTGCCCCGACATAAGCATTGCCCTGCACGAATAGCTTCTCGGCCACGAGCTTGGTCGCGCCGTAGAGGTTGATCGGGCTGACCGCCTTGTCGGTGCTCAGGGCAATCACCTTTTGCACGCCGGCGTCGATGGCGACGTCAATGATGTTGGCCGCGCCCATGATGTTGGTCTTGACCGCTTCGAAGGGGTTGTATTCGCACGAGGGGACCTGCTTGAGGGCTGCGGCGTGGACAATGATGTCCACGCCCTGGACGGCACGGTGCAGCCGCTCCTTGTCGCGCACATCGCCGATAAAGTAGCGCAGTCGGGGGTCGTCGTGGGTCAGGCGCATCTCGTGCTGTTTCAGCTCGTCTCGGCTAAAGATGATGAGCTTCTTGACGGGCTGATCGGCCAGCAGGGTTGCTGCAAAGTGCTTGCCAAAGGAACCGGTGCCGCCGGTGAGCAGCACCGTCGCGTCTTTCCAACTCATGTGTTTCTCTCTCCATCGGAAGTGGGCTGCGGCCAGCCGAGCACAAAGCTCGTGCCGTCGACGCCGACTCGCGGAATGCCTTCTGTAGGCCGGGCCGCCATGTGCACACCCTGCTCCAGGCAGGTCAGACGAAAGATCTCCATGGCCTCGCCGTCGCCGTCCAGGACTACCGTTTCGTAGCCGGCCGCGCGGAGCTGAGCAAGTGTATCGTGCGCTGCCCGGCGCAGCTCCCGGTAGACCAGTAGCGAGGCTTCCAGGTATTGGGACGTGAGGCGGGCCTTGACCGCCAGCCCCTGGGCTGTAATCAAGTACTTGAGCTTGCGGCGCTGCAGGTGCGTCACCTTGACATAGCCCTTGCGGATGAGGCGCTTCAGGTACCAATTGATGCTGCCCACGGCCACACCCAACTGCGCTGCCAGGCTCGCCTGGGTCGTATCAGGGTTTTCTTCGATCGCCTCCAGAAGCCGGCGATCAAGGTCGCTCGACACCCGTACCTCACTTTCGAAATGGACGACAGCCGCAATATTCAGCCGATGAATTTTACCACTGTCCGGGGTGCGTGTCAAGCAGGCCGCCGCCAGAGGACATGCGCTATGGCATCCCCTTCGGCTCCTGCTCCCAGAGGCAGCAGGTATGTGGCCAAAGGCTTAATCGGGCGAGACTCTGGCGTAGTCAGCCGGGGCGGAACGAACTGCGTCACCCTGAGCTCACCAATGCGCCGGGGCTCCACTCGTAACGAAAGAAACCGTGCCCCCCGAAAGCTGTCATCCTGAAGGGAGCAAAGCTGTAATCTTGAGCGGCGCCCAGATCTCGGCTGCGTAGTTGGAGATTCTTCTTCCCCTGCGCGCCGTTCAGAATGACGGGCAACGTTCGTGCACAAACACTCGTGGACCACACCGGGTCGCGAAGCCGGGCCATATCGAGCTGCGCCGGCAGCCGTCCTAGAGCCGCATGAGGTCGCGGGGCATGCTCGTCAGGGTCTCTCGCCCGTCCTCGGTGATGAGCACGTCGTCTTCAATGCGTACCCCGCCCACGCCCGGCACATAGACGCCCGGCTCGACGGTGAAGGTCATGCCCGGCTGCAAGATCTCCAGTTCTCCCTCCACGATGTAAGGCGGCTCGTGGATCTCGAGCCCCAGGCCATGGCCCGTGCGATGGAGAAAGTGCGGGCCGAAGCCGGCTAGGGTGATGGCCCGCCGGGCAGCACGGTCCACCTCCTGGGCGGGCGTTCCTGCCCGCGCGACCAGCCGCCCCGCCTGGTTGGCCGCCAGCACCGCGTCATAGATGCGCTCGATCTCCGGAGACGGCTCGCCCAGGACAAAGGTTCGGGTGATGTCGGAACGGTAGCCCTGGTAACTCGTGCCCCAGTCGACGGTGACCAGGTCCCCTGGGGCCAGTGGCCGGTCCGAGGGGCCGGCGTGGGGTGAGGCCGAGTTCGGCCCCGCGACGACGATGGGGGCAAAGGCTTCCTCCTCCCCGCCCTCGTGCAGCATAGCGGAGCGCAGGTCAGACGTGACCTGCAGCTCGGTGCGGCCCTGACGAATGGCACCCTCGTCCAGGAGGCGCTGCATGGCCGCCTCGGCAATCTCGATGGCACGGCGCATCAGCGCGATCTCGGCTTCGTCTTTGCGCATGCGCAGGGTGGGCAGCCAGGGCTCCGTGGCCAACAGGCGGCAGCCGGGGAAGGCCTGCTCGATGCGCCGCGCCTCAAGCAGGCGCATCGCCAGGTATTCGACGCCCACCGACACTCCCTCGCGGTCGAGCCCGAGCTCGGCGGCTACCTGGTGAAAGACATGCTCGTGTCCTTCCTCATCGCTGTAGGCCAGGAGTTGCACGTCATCGGGCAAGAGCGCCCGGGCGCCCGGCACCTCCAGTGCCGGCAGGGCCAGGGCCGGTTGCCCGCTGGCAGGAAAAAAGGCGACCAGCGGGCGCTCGCTCAGGTGGCCGCCCAACCCGCTGAAGTATCGCAGGTTGGCACCCGGCACCAGGGCCACGCAGTCCAGCCCCTGGGCCTTTTGCAGCTGCTGCAATGCTCGAACTCTCGACGCGTACACTCGTTGGTCCACCGTCCTTCTCCCTTCTTCCCTGGCTCAGCGCTCGGCCTGCCAGAAGCTTTCATCCCACAGCGTAGACCGCAGCCACTTGTAGATCTGCGGGTCGGCAACGTTCAGCCTTTGCCGCTCACGGCAATAGAGGGCTAGGGACTGGGCAAAGTAGTCCCGGAGGCTTGAGCGGGCCACGGCGTCGGTTCCGTAGCCCAGAGCAAACAATTGGCCCAGGCGTGCACCCGCTTCCCGCCAGCGCGGGCTCTGCCCTCCACCCTCCGACAGCCACGGCTCCTCACCGGCGCCGCCGTTGCCGAGGTGGTGGTCGACCAGGTGGCCGATAACGTGCAGCGTTTGTTCGGCGTCGAGGGCCAGGTCCTGGATCGAGACATAGGCGACGTTAGTCACCGCACGCCCGCGGATGCGGGCCGGGCCCGGCTCGTAGCGAGAAGGGCCGTTGCAGACGGCCACGTAGCCGCCTTCACAGGCCAGCAGGTGCTGCCACAGGCCGCCGGGTAACGGGCCCAACTGGCTGCGGAGGGCGGTCATCGGCGCCCAGGCGTGATCGAACACATCCCGTACCCAGGGCGGTGACAGCGCCAGCAGGTTCGGCAAGAGCCGCGCCCGGTCGCGCAGCCAGTCCGCTGCCGTCGAACCGGCTACTCCTCCCCGCTCCATGTCGCCTCAAAGCTCCAGCGGTGCCCGGGCAGCGGCACAAGCTGGATCCAGGTGTTGCCCGGCTTGAGCGGGATCGGCATCTGGCCGGTCGGGTCACGAAAGACAAGCAGGTCGTCGCGCTTCGGGCGGGCCCACAAGCCCTCGAATGCCTGGCCATCTCGGAAGACGACGACCGGCCCGGTGCCCCACAGCTGGATCTGCACCGAGGGGTGGTTGCGCCGGGGTTCGTCCTCGTAGATGTCCGTGTCCACATGGGTGGCATAGGCGACAACGACGTTGTCGACTGACAGCTGGTCGCCGGACGCCGCGTCGACGTGGGGCACGCCCGCCTGCCAGCGCAGATAAGACTCACTGGCAGGATCATATCGATACTCGACGACCATGTCCCGCGACGGGTAAGGGATCTGGATTTGGGTCGCCGGCTCGCCCTCTTCCGGGGGCTCGCTGGCAAAGTCCATCCCCCGCAGCTCCTGACCCTCATTGATCCCGAGCTCGGTGGCAATGTCCCAGATCTTGTTGGGGTCGGCAAAAAGCGTATGCTCGATGGGTATGCCCGTCTTGCGCAGCTCCTGGTCGCGGTAAAAGCCCTCCGAATGGAGGCCCCAGCCGTAGCAGAACTCCCGGTCGTAGAAATCGGCGTTCAGAAAGAGGGGATAGAGGCCGGCGCTTGTTCCGGAGAAGGCCATGAGGCTCTTGTACATGGCCGGGATCTCCAGGTCGATAAAACGCGCGCTGCGCGTTGAGCCGATCTTGTCGACATCCTGGCAGAGATAGATGCCGGTGAAGCGGGTAATGCCGGCTTCCGAGAGGTGCTCGTACACCATGTCCGCCTGTGGCAGTCCATACTGGGGCCGGGAGATGGCGGCGTTCTGGACCTTGATGGCCAGGGGACGCCGCTCGAGGAGGGCGAGATCGCTCACAGGGAGACCCGTCAGCGGACACATATCGGGGCCAAGCGTCGGATAAACGCCCACGGACAGTGTCGGCACGGCGGTCGCAGTCTCCGTTGGCGTGCTTGTCGGTGGCTCGACAGTTGGTGTGAACGAAGGCACGGCAGTCGGCGAGGGCGGTGGCGTGTGCGTGTTGGTCGGCAGTGCCGGCAGCTTGGCATCTGCCGGTCGTGCCGTCCTGCCGGCCTCGGCAGCAGCGTTGGGGGGCTCGGAAGACTGGCAGGCAGCAATTGCCAGGCCCAAGGCCAAGAGAACGAGGCAGATGGCCACGGCTCTCCAGCTTCTCTTCTGTCCTTCGTTCATCCTGCAACCTCCGTCGGAACGTGGCGGACTTCGGTGTCCGAAAATCGCTATGCCGCTCATTATAGCATACCTGCGCAGCTTTGCAAGTCGCTCCCGGCTTTGTAGCGGGGTCAGGGCTGTGGCGAGACAAACCCCTGGGCGCCGCAGGCCGGCGCAGGCGACTTCGGACTGCATGCGGGGATCGCTTGTTAGGCAAATACGTCGAAAGGCCAGTTGACTAATAGCCGGAGACGGGGTATAATGAGCGCGATCTGTGGCCATCACGCATCTGGTCACGGTCGACTCATCCTGTCCAAGATGACAACGAACCAAAGGACGGATCAAGATGGCGCTGAAAGGTAACCTGAGGGACTTTAGCACAACCCAGCTCTTGAATTTGATCCACCTCGCACGCAAAACCGGCGCTTTGACAGTTCAGGTTCCGCCCGGCGTTACCACTCTATTCTTCCGCGAAGGCAAGCTCGTACATGCTACCCTGAATGGCCGCGACGTCCACCTGGCCAGCATACTCGCCCGCACGGGCAGGCTGAGCGAAGAACAGGCCAATATCATTCGCACCCGGTCGGGCAACACGACCGACAAAGAGCTGGGAATGCTCCTCATCAGCGCGGGGCATGTTTCGCAGAGGGACATTGTCAACAGCGTCCGTAGTGATATGCTGGACACGGTGTACGGGCTGTTCACCTGGGCCGACGGCACGTTCCACTTTGAGCCGAACCACCTGGCCCCCGATGACGTGATCAGCGTGCCCGTCGACCTGGAGAACATCATCCTTGAGGGCAGCCGCCGGGTGAAGGAGTCGGAGCGGTTGCAGGACGAGCTGCCTGATCTGGACATGGCGCTCAAGTTCACCGATCGCCCCCAGGCGCAGTTGCGCAACATCAACCTCACGGTGGAGGAGTGGCGTGTGATCTCGTACATCAACCCCCGCAACTCTATCCGGCAAATTGCGCAGCGTATCGGTATGGACGATTTTCAGATTCGGAAGATCATCTACGGGCTTCTTCAGGCCGGCCTGGTAGAGATAGTCCGGGCCGAGGAACCGGCCCCGCAACGCCCGGCTTCGGCTGCCGTAGAGACAGCCGTGTCCCGCCCGCCGGCCGTAAAGCGTTCCGTGATCCTCAAGCTGATCGACCGGATAAAAAGACGGTAGTAAGAGGCGCTGCTAGCACCCTGCTTGCCCGTCGGCCAACCTGAACGAGAACAGGATAGACCGCAGAGATGCAGACAGTCAAAATGGTCGTCACCGGCCCCTTCAACGCAGGCAAGACCGAATTCATCAGCGCTGTCAGCGAGATTCCCGTCGTCTCGACAGAAAAAAAGATCACCGACGAGACCGCGCGCGTGAAAAAAGAGACGACAGTGGCTATGGACTTTGGGCGGATCACTGTCGACGACGACCTGGTTCTCTACCTCTTCGGGACGCCAGGGCAGAAGCGTTTCGACTTCATGTGGGAGATCCTGTCGGAGGGGATGCTCGGTTTTGTCGTGCTCGTCGACAGCGTCCGGCCAGAGACGTTCCGTGAGGCGCGGCGTATTCTGGAGGTTTTCCGCGGCTATGCCAGCACACCGTACGTGGTAGCAGCCAACAAACAGGACCTGGAGGACGCCTGGTCGCCCGAGGACCTGCGCATTGCTCTCAAGGTCCAATCCGATGTCAAGCTCTTGCCCTGCGTAGCCAAGGACAAGGAGAGCGTCAAGACAGTGTTGCTGGAGCTGCTTTATTCCGTCCTCGAAATGGCGCCCGAGTAGAGCGCCTGGAGAGGGCCTTGAACCAGAAGGAGGTCTGTGTCGATGACACGGTCGCGCACGGAACAGATGGTGGCTCGTCTCAGAAGTCTGCAGGTCACCACGCCGGACATTGAAGCTTCGGCCGTCGTGAGCCTTGACGGCCTGATCATTGCTTCTGCCTTACCGGTCGACGTGGAAGAGGACCGCGTCTCGGCGATGAGCGCGGCCATGCTGAGCCTGGGAGAGCGCATTGCAGCCGAGCTGGGGCGCGGGATCATGGATCAGGTCTACATTCGCGGCGCTCAGGGCTACGTGATCCTCAGCGCCGTGGGTGAGGAGGCGGTCTTGACCGTCCTGGCCCGCCAGGAAGCGAAACTTGGTCTGGTGTTCCTCGACATGAGGCGCGCCGCAGAAGATCTGGCGCGGTTGATCTAGACGTTACCTGGTGAGATGGCTGGCAGCTACGTCGTAGAGAACGGGGAAAAGCTTGAGCTCAATTGTGACCGCACAAGGTGTGGTACACTACGAAGTCTACGGGCGGGGACGGCCGGTTATCTTGCTCCATGGCTGGCTGGGCTCGTGGGGTTGCTGGCTTGGTACGATGGAGGCTCTGGCGAACGGATATCGGGCCTACGCCCTTGATTTCTGGGGCTTTGGCGAGTCGGACAAGCGCCGTGAAAGCTACAACATCTCGGACTTTGTCGGCTTGGTTGATCAGTTCATGGAGAGGATGGGCATTGATCGAGCACCGGTGGTTGGCCACTCCATGGGCGGCACCGTGGCCCTGAACTTGGCGCTCGACAAGCCGCAGCGCGTGGAGAAGGTGACCGTGGTTGGTTCTCCTATCGATGGCCGCTCGCTGAACCTCTTTCTCAAGCTGGCCGGCTACCCGTCCATCGCCTTTGTTGTGTGGAACTCGCCATCTGTGTTGCGGATGGGGATCAGGTTGTTCGCACCCTGGATCGCTGCCAACTGGCACCAATGGTATGATCTGTTGATGCACGATCTGTCGCGGATGACCCTTGAGTCTTTCCTGTGGAGCATACACTCGCTCCATCATACCGATCTGCGCCCCCGCCTGGGTACTCTGCGTATGCCGGCCCTGGGCGTCTATGGCCGCGGCGACAAGATCGTCGATCCCCGGCAGGCGGATCTGTTTCGTTACGTAGCCAACTCGCGGGTAGAGATGTTGGACCAGGCCCGTCACTTTCCGATGTTGGATGAGCCGGAGCGGTTCTATTCGGTCCTGGCGAGTTTCCTTGGGAGTTGAAGCGCAGTTCGCGAGGTGGGTCTCACTATGGAAGATAGCGACGGCAAAACGGGACAGTATTACTGGCCGAACAAGATGGGCAGAATGATGCTCCTGTCCCTGGAAGACGTCATGGGCAAAAACGGAGTCAACGCCGTGCTCAACCTGTCCAAGCTGCGCCACCTCATCAACAACTATCCCCCCAACAATCTTGACCTTGGCTGGAGCTTTGAGGAGATGGCCGCCCTCAATCAGGCCCTTGACGATATGTATGGCCCTCGGGGTGGCAAGGGCCTGGCCATGCGTGCCGGCCGCGCTGGACTGTACTATGCGCTGAAGGATTTCGGTGCCGTCCTGGGCGTTGCCGACTTGGCGTTCCGCCTGTTGCCCCTCAGCATGAAGATGAAGGTGGGGCTCAACGCCATGGCCGAAACCTTTAACAAGACCAGTGACCAGATAGTTCGGCTCGAAGAGCACTTTGACCATTATCTCTACCACATCGACCGTTGTCCCGTCTGTTGGGGGCGCCAGTCCCAGGTACCCATCTGCCATGCCGGCCTCGGACTCTTGCAGGAAGGTCTGCATTGGGTGACGGGTGGCAAGAACATCCACGTCGAAGAGACGCTGTGCATCGCCAAAGGCGATCCAAGCTGTACGTACGTGATTGACAAGCGACCGTTGGACTGATTGGGCTCATGAGAAAGGTCATCATTCGCGACAAGAGAAAGATACCACCCTTTAACGAGCCGGCGCGCGATCTGCGGGTGCTCAACAAGCCGCTGTGGCTTCACCAAAAGGACACGCTAGAGCCCTACTGCCAATCCGAGATCGAGGTCGACTTTTCCGAGCAGATCCCGAACGAGAATCACGAGGAGACCCTCGTTTACTGCGACAACCTGTTCTTTGACGAGGCCTTTGTCCAGACCTTTCTATCGCGGGCACGGTCGCTGGGAAAGGCGTGCCGCGTCGCCTTTGCCCTCGACGACCTGGTGATCACCCGGCACGCCCTGCCGCTCCAGAGCGGCATCCGGCGCGAAGGGGAGGTCTACGTGGCGAACATGTGGTACTATCCCCGCGGCTTGGAGGAGATGAGCCGCCCGCTGCTGATCGACACAGGGGCATACGAATTCGGATCCTACCATGTGCCGACGCACATGTCCAACGAAAGGGGAGACCTTGTCTTCCAGATCCCGTTGCGGGCCTTTTTGTCTATCGAGAACTGGGTGCATGTTTTTGTGGCCAACTGCCTCTTTGGCGTCCTGGCCGAAGGGGCACGCATGGAGCGCAGCCTGAGCAAGATGGGGACTCAGCTCCGGATCTTCTGGCAGTCGATGCTGGAGAGGCGGCAGATCCTTTCCTGTTCGCGCCTGGTCAAGATTGGCCGCAACACGCAGATCGACCCGACGGCGGTGATCCAGGGGCCGACCGTCATCGGCGACAATGTCTACATCGGGGCCGGAGTCGTCATCTCGAATTGTGTCATCGGCAACAACGTGAGCATCCTGCACGGCAACGAGCTGCTCATCAGTGTCGTCGGCGACCGGTGCTATCTACCTTTCCGCTCTTCCTTGTTCATGTCGACTCTCATGGAAGACACGATGGTTGCTCAGAACGCCTGTCTGCAGTTCTGTGTCCTGGGCCGCGATACGTTCATCGGCGCGGGCACGACCTTCACCGACTTTAACCTGCTGCCCAAGACGCTGCGGACCTTCCATCGCGGTCGCCTGGAAGAGGTCGGCACGACAGTCCTGGGCGGCTGCGTGGGCCATCACTGCCGCATCGGCGCGGACCTGACCATCTATCCCGCGCGGATGATCGAGTCGGACGTTGTCCTGGCGCGTACCGACCACCGTGCTGTGATTGCCCGCAACGTTTCGTATGAGGAAAGCGATCATCACCGTTGGCCCCACCCGGAGAATCATCCGCGGCTGTATCCGAGATAGAGGATCGAAGGCGCGCAGCGCGCGAAGAACGGGGTTCACCTGTCGGGATCGCGCAGCGGTTGGCAGGTTGCGCAGGAATAGCAGATCGAGCGCGTGCACAACAGCACGGGGCGCTGCTGTCGCCGGCCGGTGCATGGTATCGGCTAGGGCTACTCGGTGGAGCCGCGGGAGCGGCGGCGGGCGAAATCTCGTGCCAGAACGAGGGGGAGGTAGGAGAGGATGAGCAAAGGGCGCTTGCTGGTTGTCGAGGACGACTTTGACATCTCGAACATGCTGCGCATCTACTTTGACTCACAGGGCTACGAGACGATCATTGCCACCCAGGGCGCGGAAGCCCTGGAGATGTGTCGCCGTAAACTGCCCAACCTGGTCATCCTGGATATCTTGCTGCCGGACATCGATGGCTACGAGGTGTGCCGGAGCCTGAGGAGCAACCTGCGCACCAGCCACATTCCGATCATTTTTCTGACACAGAAGGATGAGCGCAGCGATCAGATCGCAGGGCTGGAACTGGGCGCTGACGACTATATCACCAAGCCCTTCGACCTCCAGCTCCTGCTGCTGCGGGTGGAGGGTGCCCTGCGCCGCGCAGGCTGGCTGAGCTTGACCAGCCCTGTGACCGGTTTGCCCAGCAGCAAGCTCATTGAAGAGCAACTGCGAGAGATCATGCGGCGCAAGGACTGGTCGGTCCTCTATATCGGTATCAACCAGATCAACGGCTTTAACGACGCCTATGGCTTTGTGGCCGGCGACGATGTGCTGCGTTTCACCTCCATGCTTCTCATCGAAGTCGTGGACGAGGTGGGATCGGGCAGCGACTTTGTCGGGCACATCGGCGGCGATCAGTTCATCATCATCACCAACCCCGAGGCCGCGCAAAAGATCAAGGAGCGCCTCGTCCAGCGTTTTGATGACGAGGTCAAGACGTTTTATCATTTCCGGGATCGGGAACTGGGCTACATCCCGGTCGACGATGGCGGGGGGGGCCAGCACCAGGTGCCGTTGATGACGCTGGCGGTCGGAATGGTCCACCATGACACGGCACCTTTCGCCGACATTCGCGAGATCACCGAAGTCGCCGCCGAGGCCCGGCGGCGGGGGCAGCCGGGGGTCTAGACCTCCCGCATTCTGTAGTCCCGGCTGCCCGGCCTTCCGTTCTGTGGAAAGGTGTACATGGCTACTTCTGACACTACCTCGTGGCTTGAGAGTCGAATAGAACGTGCCCTGCTGTGGTTCTACCGCATCGTGATCGGCGTCCTGGCCGTGTCCGCCCTCGTGCGCGGTCAATCCCGCGAGGCCGTAGTGCTTGGTGCAGCACTGGCCATCCATATCGTGATCTACCTTTCCATCCCTCGCTTCCGGGCCACGGCCTGGTATCCCTGGCTTCTAACCCTGCTGGACGTGGCCCTCGCCACCCTTGTCTTCTACCTCACAGGAAACGTGAGCGGCCCGGCAGCCGTCATCGGCTTCCTGTTGGCCGGTGTGCTAGCGGCCCGGCTGGAGCTCTGGCCTGCCCTGGCCACGAATTTGCTCCTGTACGTCACTTTCAGCCTGCCCTTCTTCCATGACTGGCTCGTTTTGAGCCAGCCCTTTCCCACTCCCCTCGTGGGCAACCTGTTGCTCTACCTGGTGCTGACCTTTACGATCAACTACCTGGTGTCGATGGAGGCACGCCAGCTGCGAGTGGGCAGGGACGCCGCGCAGCGCCCGCGGCAGCTGGATAGCATCGAGGAGATCGATCGCCAGCTGCAAACGCGGGTGGACGAGATGGCGGCTCTGCAGCGCATCACCCGCGAGCTGAATGCCACCCTGGCCATGGAGCACATCTTGCCTGTGGTGCTAGAGGCCGCCGTTCAAACGGCCGGCGCCACCCATGGCACTGTCCTGCTTACCGACATGGCCACCGGCGAGTTCGAGCTGGGCGCGGCATTGGGCTACACCGGAGAGGAGGAGGCCCTGATCCGGCAGCTGCTCGCCAGCCCGGAAGGTAAGACCCGGGCACTGGCGCCGCTCGACGCTGGCCAGGCGGTCAGCGTCGCCGGGCCTGCTTCCGGCATGGCCTTACCCTGCGTCAAGGCCGGGACGCAGTCGGCCCTCGCGGCCCCCATTCTTTATGAGGGCGACGTCGTCGGCGTGATCAACCTGTGTCACACGCAGCCCGACGGCTTTGGTCAGAGCGACGTCAGCTTTCTCCAGGCACTCGCCGAGCAGGCGGCCCTGGCCATCGGCAACGCCCTGCGCTTCCAGGAGCAGCTGCGCCTGAACAAGATCTTGACCGCCCGCAACGATCAGATGACCAGCTTGCTGGAGGTCAGCCGTAAGCTGCGCACGGACGTGTCGCTGGAGGACACTCTCGAAGAGATCGCCTACGCCATCCAGGAGAGCATCGGCTTTGACATTGTCCTGATCAGCGTCTGTGAAGGGGTGCCGAGTGTGATGCGCCGCGTCGCGGCGGCCGGCCTGCCCCTTGACCAGCTCGAAGAGATCAAACAGGTTCGGCAGCCGGCTGCACGCCTGGAGGCACTCTATCGCGAGGAGTACCGGCTGGGCTCCTGCTACTTTTTCCCCTTCCAGTCGCGGGCCGAGTGGGCGGCGGAGCTGCACACGGTGGAGTCGAGGGCCGACACCGGCAGTTGGCGAGAAGGCGAATGGCACCCCCGGGACATGCTTCTCGTCCCTATGCGCGGCGCGGGAGGCCGTCTCCTGGGTCAGATCTCCCTGGATGAACCGCGGGACGGGCGGCGCCCATCGCGCCAAACACTGAACGCCCTGGCCATCTTTGCCAACCAGGCAGCCATCGCCGTCGAGAACGCCGGCCTGTATGCAGATGTACAGCGGCGTGCCGACGGCCTGGCTCAGCTCAACCATGTAGGTCGCTCGCTGTCGGAGGTGTTGGATCCCGCCGCAGTCCTCACCACTCTGGCCCGCGCGGTCCCCGATCTGCTCCACTGTACGCTGTGCATCGTCTACCAACCCCGTGTCCAAGATGGCGCCTTCCATCCCGTCGCCAGTGCTGGCGTGCCGTTGTCCACCGTGCAGGGCTTTTACGAGTCCAACGGCAAGCTGGTGGGCCAGGTCGCGACTGCCCAGCGCCCATTCCTCATCCCCGATGTCGAGACGGGATCCGGGGGCCTCACCTTGCCCATAGCGGTCGGTTCGCTCCTTCTGGCACCGATCCTCGCCGGCCGGCAGTGCCTGGGCGTGGTACTTGCCGGCTGCACGGCGAGGGGGGCGCTGACGGCAGCCGACCAGGTGCTCCTGGCGACCCTGGCGGATCAGGCCGCCGTGGCCCTGGAGAGTGCCCGTCTCTTTGCCAGCACACAGCAGGCAGCCATCCGCCTCTCGCTGCTGAACGAGATCGGCCGGCGCGCCGCAGCCCAGCTCGAGCTCGATGAGATGTTGAGCACGACGGTCCACGCCCTGCATCAGAACATGGGCTATGCCCGCGTCGCCGTGTTCCTGCTGGAACAGGAGCCCCCGCAGCTGGTCGTCGTCGCTGCCAATGCGGATTTTCGTGCGCTCATCCCTGCCGGTTTCGTACAGAAGCTGGGCCGGGGCGTGGTAGGCATCGCCGCTGCGGCCGGTGAGACGGTGCTCGTGCACGATACCCGGAGTGACGAGCGCTATGTCCGCGTCGCCGGCTGGGACTGCCTGAGCACTGTGTCGGTGCCGATCAAGCTGGGCGGCACCGTCCTCGGGATACTGCATGCCGAGGCGCCCGAGGTCCGGGCTTTCGAGGAGGAAGATGCGGCCGCCCTGGAGATGGCGGCGGACCAGCTTGCCGTGGCCATCCACAACGCGCGCCTCTTCGAGGATCGCGAGCGGCGCATCCGAGATCTCGATGCTCTCAACCGCATGGCGCAGGCAGTGACCTCTACCCTGGACCTGGAGCGCCTGCTGCGCACAGTGTACGAGCAGACGGGACGCCTGATGGATACCACGAACTTGGCCATCGCGCTGTACAGCGAGGACAAGGACGAGCTCACCTTCCCCTTTGTCGTCGACCCGGAAAGCCGCGGGGCTTGGGCGCCGCGCAGTGCCGGCGAGGGCCTGGTCGGCCGGGTTGTGCGCACCGGCCAGCCTCTGCTCCTGCCGCGCGGGGCGGAAGAGGCCGGCTATGAGGTGGACTGTGCCGGCTGTCGCTCCTGGCTAGGAGTGCCCATGATCGCCGGCGACCGGGTTCTGGGCGCAATCGCCGTCCAGAGCTACACCCAGGCCAACCTGTATGGCGCTGAACACCTGAGCTACCTCGTGACCGTCGCCTCGCAGTCGGCCATGGCCGTGCGCAACGCTCAGCTTTACCAGCAGATCGTGGGCTTCAGCACCGAGCTCGAGGCCATGGTCGAGGCGCGTACCCGCGACCTGGAAAAGGCCCTCGATGAGCTCACTATGGAGCGCGACCGGGTAGAAACCCTGTACGGTATCACCAGGGAGCTGGGGGCCTCGCTGGAGTTGGAGCGCGTGCTGCAGCAGGCTCTACAGCTCTTTGCCCGCGCCCTTGGCGTGGAGCATGGAACGATCCTGCTGCTGGACCCGGAGACCGACCAGCTCACGTTGCGGGCCACCCTCGACAGCGAGCGATGGCTGCCCCGCGAGGGCAAGCCGACTCACTGGCGGCGGGGGGAAGGCCTGGCCGGCTGGGTGTTGGAGCACCGGGAACCGGCACTCGTCGCCGACGTCGAGGCAGATGAACGCTGGGTCTCGCAGCCAGGCCAGGAGCTGAACGTTCGCTCGGTGGTGGCTGCCCCCCTTGCCTTGGGCGGTGGCGACATTCTCGGAGTTCTCGTCCTGGGCCACGAGAAGGTGGGCTACTTGAGTAGTGACCACCTGCAGCTCGTCACAGCCGCCACCTCACAAATCGCCATTGCCGTCAACAACGCGGACCTCTATGCCTTTATCATCGATCAGGCGGATCAGCTCGGGAAAGCGCTGCAGGCAAAGCAAGAGGAGGCCGCCAAGAACCGAGCCATTCTGGAGTCAATCGCCGACGGCGTGCTCGTTATCGATCACAACGGGCGGGTGCTGCTCTTGAACCCTGCTGCCAAAGAGCTGCTGGGCTTTGCAGACCTCTCTCTCGAGGGCGAGCACTTCCGCCACATGCTCGACCTGGGCGAGTCCCCGGCCGACCGGGAGTTGGCCGCGGCGCTCTACAATGAGCTGCGGACGAGGTTGGCAACACAGGACGCCAGCGAAGTGGAACAGGGGGGCAGCATCCGGCTGGAGGCGGGCCAGCGGGTCCTGTCGGTCAACGTGGCCCCCCTCGTCTTGGCGATAGGCGCCACTCCAGGCCTGGTCGCCGCCCTGCGCGACATCAGCCGCCAGGCAGAGGTGGACCGGCTCAAGAACGAGTTCATCTCCACGGTGAGCCACGAGCTGCGCACACCCATGACCTCCATCAAGGGCTACACGGATCTGCTGTTTCTGGGCATGGCCGGCGGGCTGACCGACGCGCAGCGCAACTTCTTGCAGATCATCAAGTCCAACGCCGACCGGCTGACCGCCCTGGTCAACGACATTCTCGACATCTCGCGCATCGAGACTGGCCGCCTGCGCTTGACGGTTGAGCGGCTGAACGTCTTGCAGCTCATCGATCAGGTGATCGTTTCATTTCGGGAGCAGTTCCGCGAAAAGGGGCTGGACCTGCAGTGGCGCCCCCCGGCGACGCTCGATGCGGTGCGGGGTGACGCGGCGCGGGTGACCCAGATCCTCAGCAATCTGATGGCCAATGCCTGGCGCTACACCCCCGCCGGCGGACGTGTCACGGTCACGGTCGAGAAACGGGATGGGTCCGTCCATGTCCACGTCGAGGATACCGGCATCGGCATCGCGCCCGACAACCTGGCCCGCATCTTTGACCGCTTCTACCGGGCCGACCACCCCGTGGTCCAGGAAGCGGGCGGTACCGGGTTGGGCCTGTCCATCGCCAAGATGTTTGTCGCGATGCTGGGCGGCGAGATCTGGGTGGAGAGCGAGCTGGGGAAGGGCTCGGTGTTCAGCTTTAGCCTGCCCCTGTGGCGCGACGAGCCGCCCGCGTCGATACCCGGACTCCTGCCGGCAAAGCCGGCCGCTGCCTTCACGCCCCGGCCCAAGATCCTGGTCGTGGAGGACGACCGCGACCTGGCGCTGCTCCTCCGCGCCGAGCTCGAGTCGGATGGCTACCAGGTGATCGTGGCGGGCTGCGGTGAGGACGCCTTGTGGCTCGCCCGCGACGAGCAGCCGCAGCTGATTGCGCTGGACATCATGCTGCCCGACGTGGACGGGTTCGTCGTCCTGGAGCGCCTGAAGGCCCACCCTGAGACGCAGCTCATCCCGGTAGTCATCACTTCAGTCCTGACTGAGCCAGACAAGGGCTATGCCCTGGGCGCCGTCGACTATATCGTCAAGCCCTTTAGCAAGGACAAGCTCCTGGCTGCTGTTCGCAGGGCGTTGGCGCCCCTGCCGCCGGTGGGGTCGCAGCGCATCCTGGTGGTGGATGACGATCCCGACACCCTGAAATTGATGGAAGAGGCCCTCCACCTGCACGGCTACGAGATCCGCACGGCTCGCGACGGGCGCGAGGCCCTGGAGCGCGTGGCCGAGCACACGCCCGATCTCTTGCTTTTGGATATGAAGATGCCCGGCGTGGACGGCTACGAGGTCATTCGCCGGCTGAAAGCGATGGAGGCCACGCGCGGCATTCCCATCGTCGTGATCACTGCCAGCCCTGTCGACCAGGAGCGCGACAAGGTGCGGGTGTTGGGCATGGGCGCCGATCAATATCTTGCCAAGCCCCTGTCCATCGAGAGCTTGATTCATGAGATCAAGAAAGCGATTGCCGACAAACATGCACCCTGACAGCCTGCGCGCCGGCGTTCCGAGCGGGAAGTGGAGCGGGTCGCGAGGATCCCTGGTCTGGATTTTCGGCGGGGTGCTGCCATGTGGCGTGGCGGCACCCAATATGCCGTCCACCGTCGCCAAGCGAGCGGAGGGGTCCTGTGGCTGAGGGCTACAAAATCCTGGTCGCAGAAGATGAGGCCGACATCCGGGGCTTGATCGCCTATAGCCTGCAGTATGCCGGCTTCCAGGTGGTCGAGGCCTGGAATGGCGAGGAGGCGGTGGGCAAGGCGCTCGCCGAACTCCCCGACCTCATTCTCCTCGATGTGCGCATGCCCAGAATGAATGGTTACGAGGCTTGCCGGGTGCTCAAGGCGCAAGAGTCGACCAGGCGGATCCCCGTCGTGTTTTTGTCAGCCCGTGGCCAGGAGGCCGAAATCAAACAGGGGTTGGAGCTGGGCGCGGAGGAGTATATCCTCAAGCCCTTTGCGCCCGACGAGCTTTATCGGCGCGTGGGGGCGATCCTCGGACGGCTCGCCCGCCAGGGGGGATCAGGGCCGGGCGGCCCGGCGGCTGCGGGACCTGGAGCGGGTCTGGACCCGGAGCAGGAGCGGAACGCGGAATGAGCGGCGTGCTGATCCGTGGCAGTCTGACCCATTACGAGTCGTTTGGCCGGGGCGGGCCCGTGGTGTTTGTCCACGGATGGCTCGGCTCCTGGCGCTATTGGGTGCCCGTAATGGAGCTCCTGGCCACGGATCACCGCTGTTACGCCCTCGACCTGTGGGGCTTTGGCGACTCGGACAAGGACCGGGATGCGTATGACCTCGACTCGTACGTAGACCTGCTCATTGGCTTCATGGATGAGTTGGGCATCTGGCGGGCGCCTGTCATCGGTCACACCCTCGGCGCGGCGGTCGCCGCCAGGCTGGCGGTGCAGCACCCGAGCAGGGTGGCCAGGGTGATGGCTGTGGGCCTGCCCCTGACTGCCGACAGCATCAACCGCAAGCTGCTTGCGGCGGCCGGGAACGACTTCCTGGCCAGGCTCTTTTGGCAGAAGCAGCGGCCGTATGCCGAAGTGGAGATGGGCGTTCCTAAAATGGCCAAGAACGCCGCCGCGCTGACAATCCAGTCTGTGGCCCGCCTTGACCTCCGCGCAGCCCTGGAAGAGATCGAGGTGCCGTTGCTTGCCGTCTATGGCGAAAAAGACGGCGTCATCGATGCCCGGCAGGCCGACGAGATGGACGGGAACCAGTACGCGGCCCGGTCTATCGTCCTGCCCGGGACCCATCACTTCCCCATGCTGGACCAGCCGGCCAGGTTCACGCGGCTCCTGCGCGACTTTATCGACGTCGAGAGCCCCGAGCAACTGCAGGATCTGAGCATCAAAGAAGGCTGGCGCCGCCGCACGCGCTAGCGCCCTCCACCCGAGACCACCGGAGCGCAGCCCGCACAGGCAGCCCACTTGACGAATCGGGGGAAACGGGGTATTCTATGCCCTGCGTGGGGGTGGTTGAGTCCCGGTGGGCTCCGCGGTCTTCAAAACCGTCTGAGGGGTGCTGCAGAGGCAGCCTTGGTGGGTTCGACTCCCATCCACTCCCGCTGCCTGGCCCGGCGCGATTAGCGTGCGCCGGGCTGCCCAGCAAAGAAAAGCGGGCCTGGGGGCTGTGCCGCCGGTCCCAGGGGAAGCCATCGAGAGTAGGTGTTGGAAACGAACGATTCTCTCGCCAGTTTGCAGCGTATCCTGGTCCAGGGCGATCGCCGCTTTACCCGGGCTGCAATCATCGCCCTGGCTCTGGCTGTGGGCCTCGTCGTGGGTACCTACGTCGCCGTGCTCTCGCCCCTGCTGGCCACGGCCGGTATCATGGCTCTGGCCGCGGCGCTGCTGGTCCTGCGCGACACGCAGTGGGGCCTCATCGGTTTGGTTCTGCTCATCTGCTTGCTGCCCTTTGGCGCTCTGCCCTTCAAGATCGGTTTCACGCCCACCTTTCTCGACCTGGTCCTGCTGGCCGTCTACTTTGTCTGGGTGATGCGCATTGCCCGGGGCAAGGCCGGTCCATTCGTCGCCACGGCCCTGGGTTTTCCGATCCTCGTCTTTCTCACCCTGGCCTGCGCTTCCTTTGTGGCCGGACTGGCCCACTCTTACCTCAGTGCCTATGTCCTGCGGCACTTTGCCGAGATCCTACTCAGTATCGGCCTCTTTTTCGTCGTCGTCAACTGCGTGCGCAGCGAGAAGCAGTTCTTCACGCTGATGAAGGCCATCGTGCTCGCCGGATTTGGCGCCTCCGTGATCGGCATCGTCCTCTACTTTCTACCCTCGGATTGGAGCATCCGCCTGCTCTCGGCCCTGGGCCGGTTTGGTTATCCGACGGGCAGTGGCGTGCTGCGCTACGTGGAGGACAATCCTGACCTGGCGCTGCGCGCCATCTCGACTTCGACAGACCCCAACGTCCTGGGAGGTCTACTCATCCTGATCACGGTCCTGACCACAGCCCTGCTCTTTGCCCGCCGGCCGCTGCTGCCGCGGTGGCTGCTGGCCGTCATGGCCGGTGCCGGCGCCTTGTGCCTGTATCTCACCTACTCCCGCGGCTCCATGGCGGGCCTGGCCGTGGGGCTTGGGCTCCTGGCCTTGGTGCGCTACCGCAAGCTCCTGCTGCCGCTGGTCGCCGGAGGCCTGCTTCTCCTCCTGCTGCCCCAAACACAGGACTATGTCCAGCGTTTTGTGGAGGGCATTCAGCTCCAGGACCTTGCGACCTTGATGCGCCTGGGCGAGTACAAGGACGCCCTGACCCTCATCAGCCGCTATCCCTGGATCGGCGTTGGCTTTGTGAATCCGCCGGAGGGGAGCCTGTACATCGGCGTGTCCAACGTCTACCTGCTCATCGCCGAGGAGATGGGCCTCATCGGCCTGGCCTCCTTCTTGCTGATCCTGGGCATCTTTTTCTGGCAGGCGTGGAAGGCCTGGCCCACCGTGCGCCGGCACGAGGGCCTGGATGCGAGCTTTCTGGGCCTGGTTGCGGCTCTGGCCGGCATTCTGGTGGGCGGCGTTTTTGACCATTACTTCTTTAACCTAAGCTTTCCTCATTCCGTGTCCATATTCTGGGTGTACCTGGGGCTGGGCATGGTGGCGGTGCGGCTGGCGTTGGGGCAGGGACAGGGCCCGGCGGATCGTCCGGCGTCGAGCGTGCTGCGACACAAGTGATAACCCGCCCTGCGCAGTCCTTCCTGCGCCGCACGCAGCTGCATTCCTCCGATTAAAGCCCATCGCCGGCAGCACGAGATCGAGGCTCGGCGCGCCACAGGCGCCCGGATTCGATGTGCCTTGCAGAGTCCGTGCGGCGAAGGCGAGAACAGCAACTTGCATTCCATGTCAGGTATGGTACAATAATGCCGGGCGTTGTGCCGGTCTGATGTCGAAACCACGGAGGAGAAGTGATGGAAGTCAAGACTGAGGTGATGAAGCGCTGCGAAGTTGTCACGGTGTCGGGCCGGATCGATAGCTCGACGGCGCCCGAGCTGGAAAACGTGCTGTTGGGGTTGATCAAAGCCGGCCAGAAGAACATTGTTGTCAATTTGCGCGATGTGGAGTTCATCAGCAGCGCCGGCCTGAAGGCCCTGCTGTCGGCTCTGATGAAAGTGCGCAAAATGGTACCCCCCGGCGATCTGGTCATTTCCGAGATCCAGCCGCAGCTGAAGGAGAGCTTTGACCTCGTCGGCTTTGATCGCCTCTTTGTCTTCTATGAGGATGATCTTCACGCGGTGGGGAGCCTCTAGCCAGCCCGGCCGCCATCGAGGCCGCCGCGTCCCTTGAGGACGGACGGCGGCCTTTTTTCACCTGGAGAAGGTGGGTTCATGGACAAAGAAAGCTTGCCGGCACGGCACCTGGCCAAGCTCAGGCTGAGGGCCGTGCTCGAAAATGTGCCGGTGGCCACAGAGTGCGTCGCTGCCATCGCCCGGGCCGCCGGCCTTGAAGATCATCTCCTCTACCAGATCCAGTTGGCCGTTGACGAGGCCTGCGCCAACGTCGTGGAGCATGCGTACCACGACCTGGAAGCGGGTGACATGGAGCTCGTCTGCTCCCTGGGTGATGGCAGCTTCACGATCCGCGTGCGCGACTGGGGCCATGGCTTCGACCCCAGCGGCGTGGCCGTGCCCGACATCGAGGCGCCTTTAGAAGAACGCACCCTGGGCGGGCTCGGGCTTTTCCTTGTGCGAAGGATGATGGACTCCGTCCAGTTCCACTTTGACCCAGAGCGGGGCAACGAGCTGGTGATGGTCAAGAGGCTGCCGGGTGAGGGATAGCCGTGCGGACTTGGGGGACGCCAGTTCTCCCATCCCGTCCTCCCCTCGTCCGCGGTGGCGGTCTCCTTATCTCCTGGCCTTGGGGCTGGCCGGCGCCGGCGTTGTTGTTGTGGTGGCCCTCCTCGCGGCGCGGCCCGAATGGGGGGCCTTGGCGCTCGCCGGCCTGGCAGTCGCCGCTGTTGCCTTCGTGGTCTGGCGTTGGGCCGGTGTACGCGCTGCGCTCGTCCGGCGCGTCGCCGAGCTTTCCGCCATCGAGGCCGCGGGCCGGACCATCGCCGAGGCCGAGCTGGACGTCGACGAGATCGCGCGCCTCATGTACGAGAGCGTCCGGTCGGTGGCCGATGCAACCATCTTTCACCTGGGCCTGTTCGACGGCGATGCCTACACCCTGCGCCTGTGGATCCGCGAGGGAGAATCCTTACCGCCCCAGACCTTCCAGATGAGCCAGGGGGTCGGACTGGTCAACTGGCTGCGCTCGACGAGGCAGCCGCTCCTGGTGCGAGACTTCGTTCGCGACATGGATTCCCTGCCTGCCCGCCCGGCCTACATCTCTGACGACCCGCCTCGTTCCGCCCTGTACGTGCCCTTGGTCGCCGGCGAACGCGTCGTCGGCACCATGTCAGTCCAGTCGTTCCGGCGGGGTGCCTATGGCGAGGGCGAGCTGCGGGTGCTGTCGGCCATGGCCAACCAGGCAGCGCTGGCCCTGCAGAAGGCGTGGGTCTACGAGCACGAGCGCAGGCGCGCCCGCCAGTTGGCGACCATCGGCGAGGTAAGCCGGCAGGTGACGGCCACGCTCGAGCTGAATGAGCTCTTCGAGCGCGTGGTGCAGCTCATCCGCACCGACTTTGGCTACTATTACGTGGCCATTTTTACTGCCGACGCCGGC
Source organism: Anaerolineae bacterium (assembly GCA_041300865.1). GTDB lineage: Bacteria > Chloroflexota > Anaerolineae > JAAYZQ01 > JAAYZQ01 > JAAYZQ01. Next base: position 17,577 of record JBFYTF010000025.1, on the reverse strand, counting down.
CGGGAGGTCATCACCTTTGAGGCGGGCGCCATCGCCGGCGGCCAGGCGGTCAGCGTCGACGTGGCATGGGACCAGGGACTGGTCGGCTGGGCAGCGGCCCACAGTGAGCCCGTCCTGGTGAACGACGTGTCCGCCGACGCCCGCTACCGCACTATCGACGCCTTGGCAGAAACCCGCTCTGAGCTCGCAGTGCCTCTGCTCCTCGAGGAAGAGCTGGTGGGCGTGCTCGATGTGCAAAGCAACCGGGCTGCTGCCTTTGGTCCAGACGACCTCTTTATCCTGGAGACCCTGGGACTGCAGGTCGCCATTGCCATCCAGGTGGCGCGTCTCTACGCTGCCGAGCAGCAGCAAGCATGGTTGTCCACGGCCCTCCTGCAGGTGGCCGACGCCATGAGCCAGGTGGGCGAGATGGATGCTGTCTTGACCACCATCGTGCGCCTCACGCCCATCCTGGCCGGGGTTGACCGCTGCGCCATCCTCCTTTGGGAGCCGGTTGCCGAGTCGTTTCGGCCCGCCCAGGTCTACGGCTTGAGCCCCGAACAGCGCGAGCTCTTCGAGGCGATGGCCTTTCCCCGTGGCAGCCTGCCTGCCCTGGACCTGGTGAGCCTGGACAGGAATCCGCTTCTGGTGAGAGCCGAAGAGCAGCAGGCCCTCCTGCCCCTGTCCCTGGCGCAGACCCTGGACATCTGCGAAGTGCTCCTGCTGCCGCTCCAGGCCCAGGGAGAGCTCCTGGGGATCATGATGGTCGACTATGCCGGCCGTAGCCACCACTTCGACGAGCGCAGCGTGAATATGCTGGGCGGAATTGCCAATCAGGCAGCCATGGTCTTGCAGACGGCGCGGCTGGTTCAGGCTCAGCAGGAAGAGGCCTACGTCTCCATGGCCTTGCTCCAGGTGGCCGAGGCGGTCCACGGGTCCACCGCGCTGGACGACACTCTGGCAACGATCGTGCGCATCACGCCCATCCTCCTGGGAGTCGAGGCCAGTGCCATCTTCCTGTGGGAGGCGGCGGCGGGCGCCGCCGTGCCAGCGCAGCAGTATGGCCTGAAGGGCCCCGATGTGGAGGCCTTCAGGGCGCTGCGGCTGGGCAGGGACGATCCGGTGGTCGCGGCCCTGCTGCAAGGTGAGGCCATGGTGTCGCTGGACGCGACCGGACCGTCCTCACTCCTGGCCGCGGCCGTCGGCCGGGAGGCGGTCCTGGCCCTGCCCCTGTCGACCAAGGGCGAGCTCGTGGGGATTATGGCTGTGGACTATGCCGGGTCCACTGATCGCTTCACAGAACGCTGGCTGAGCATCCTGAGCGGCATTGCCGGACAGGCAGCCCTGGCGGTCGAGAACCACCGGCTCTTGAGGGAGTCGGCCGAGCAGGAGCGGATCCGACAAGAGCTGGAGGTGGCACGTCGCATCCAGGCCAGCTTTCTGCCTGATTGTTGTCCACCCATTCCCGGCTGGGAGCTGGCCGCCGTCTGGCGCTCGGCCCGCCAGGTCGGCGGCGATTTCTACGACTTTATCCCTCTGCCCCCTGACGGGGTAGGAGAGGCTGGCAGCCAGCGCCTGGGCCTGGTCGTAGCCGACGTGGCCGATAAGGGCGTCCCCGCGGCGCTGTTCATGGCTCTGTCGCGTACGCTGATGCGCACCGTGGCCATTGACGGTCGCCCGCCGGCCCTCGCCCTGAGTCGCGCGAACGACCTCATCGTCGCTGACGCCCGCACAGACCTTTTTGTCACCCTGTTCTACGCCGTTCTCGACGCCCCATCGGGCGACGTGGCGTATGCCACCGCTGGCCATGTGCCGGCGCTCCTGGTGCGGGCCGGCAGCGGCCGCGTGCAGGAGCTCCGGGCCCCGGGCATGGCCATGGGCGTGCTGCCCGACGTCTCTTTTGAGGAGCGCCGCGTGCACCTGGAGCCGGGCGACGTGCTGGTGTGCTACACCGATGGCGTGACAGATGCCATGGATGGCGGCCACCAGGCCTTTGGTCGGGACCGGCTGCGCGCGGTGGTGCAGGCTCAACATCACCTCGCGGCCGTCGACCTGGCCCGAGCCATCGAAGAGGCAGTCGACGCGTTCGCGGGCGGCACCGCGCAGTTCGACGACCTGACGCTTCTCATTGCCAAGCGCGCAGTGAAGGATCCAGGAGGATGACGGTCTCCGACCTGGACGAGCTCCAGGCTTTCAAGGCGCGGGTGCGAGGCATACTGGCCGGCCGGGAGCGCCTCCGCGTCGCGGACCCCCGGCTGCGCTGTGCTGCCGTCTTGATACCCCTGTTGTGGAAGGCAGGGCAGTGGCACGTCGCCGTCACGCAGCGCACCCACAACGTCGAGCACCACCGCGGGCAGATCTCGTTTCCAGGCGGTGCCTGCGAAGGGCGCGACAACGGCCTCCTCGACACCGCGCTGCGCGAAACGCACGAAGAGATCGGAGTGCCCCCCGAGGCGGTGGAGGTGCTGGGTACGCTGGACGACTTTCCGACCATCACCCACTTTGTCGTGACCCCGTTCGTGGGCATCATCCCTCACCCCTTTGCCTATCGACTAAACGAGGCCGAAGTCGAGGCTGTCGTCGAGGTCCCGCTTTCCTACTTCCTGGAGCCGGCGCACGTGCGTGTCGAGGCTCGGGAGCACGAGGGACAGCTCTATGAAGTGTTGTTCTGGGACTACCAGGAGGGGGCACGGATCTACACCATCTGGGGAGCCACCGCCCGGACCCTCAGAAGCTTTCTCGATCTCATCGCCTGACCGCTGCCGGCGGGGCGGTGGACTTGATCGTCGGCGCTCCATACCGCTCTCAGGGCAACCGGCACGGCGAGAAGTGGGAGCTGCGAAGCCAGCGGGGTAATCAGGGCACTAGGCACCGGCTGCGCAGGTGCCAGTGTGCCCAGCTTGGAGGGCGGAGCAGCCGGCCCCGCCCCCCAAGGTGCAGTCGACTGGGCCTCTCTCAGGTCCGCATCTCGTAGGCGTCTTTGAGGGCGTGTACCTGCTGCCACACCCGCCCAAATCGGCGTTCATCCAGCACTGGCTTGCGGATCATCTTCAGACAATAGTCCATCTGTGCCGCCGTGCTGCTTGGTTTGCCGTACAACTGCACGGCATAACGCGACACGTCGCGGACCAGGACATCCAGGATCTGGTCGAGGGTGTCGGCATCGACGCCGTGAATGTCCGCCGCCTCCAGGATAAGCTGGCCGTAGACGGCCAGGGTAAAGATCTCGCCCAGCGCCAGGAGAAAGTCCACGTCACGCTGTTGGGCCTCGTCAGGCGTGGCCATCGCCAGCAGCATCTTGAAGGTCTCCATTTGCTCGCGAAAGATGCGGGCGTTGGGCGAGTCCGACGCGGCCAGGATGGGGCCATAGTCGTGGAACCGGATCTGCCCCAGGCCTTTGGCCGGCCCCTGCCGAAACAGAAACGCATCGTGGACCGGCTGGTCCTGGAGGTCGATGACCCGGTAGCTGGCGGGGTTAAAGAAGTAGTTGGCCATGAATTTGACGATGAGGGCGATGTTGACGTGCACCGTGCCCTCCAGCTTTGGCAGGGCCCGGATGTCCCGCGCGGCCATCTCAAAGTACATATCCTTCTCGAACCCCTTGGCAGCAATGACGTCCCACAAGAGGTTGATGACCTCTTCGCCCTGGGTGGTGACCTTCATCTTGACGACCGGGTTGTAGAGCAAGTAGCGCCGGTCTTCGGGCGAAGCCACCCGCTGATAGTCCGAAGCTCGCAGAGCGAAAAGCTTCATCGCCACCAGGCGGGCATAGGCGTCGGTGAACATCTGCTTGACGTGAGGCATGTCGGTGACGTACATGCCATACAGCCGCCGGTTTGCGGCGTGGCGCACGGCCTCGTACAGGGCATGGGTGCAGATGCCGATGGAGGCCCAGCCGAGGTTGTACTTGCCAACGTTCACCGTGTTCAGGGCCGTGTTCCACGCCTCTTGGCCCCGCGAGAGAATGTCGTCCTCAGACACGGGGTAGTCGCGCAGGGCAAAGTCGGCCACGTACGACTGGGTGTTGACGATGTTTTTCAGCAGCTGATAGTTGCGATGGCGATAGTCGGCCGTGAAAAAGACATAGTCGCCGCTGTCGGCTATCTTGCCGAATGTCGACACCATGGGAGCCGTGTTGCCGTTGCCGATATAGTACTTTTCGCCGTTGGCCAGGTACGTTCCGTCAGGTTGGGGCGTCAGCGTCATTTCGGTGGAGTAGATGTCGGCGCCGTGCGCCCGCTCTGACAGGCCAAAGGCAAAGACTTCACCCTCCTGGAGCAGTTGTCCGGCCCGCTGCTTCAGGCCCTCGTTGGCGCTCATCCAGATCGGCCCCAGCCCGAGGATGGAGACCTGCCAGGTGTACCAGTAGTGCAGGCCATAGAAGGCCAGTATCTCGTTGAACTCGCAGTTGCGCCACGTGTCCCAGCGGCAGCCAGGCCGCCCATATTCGGGAGGGGTGAGGAGAGAGGCAAAGAGCCCCTCGTTCTTCTGGTATTCGAGAAAGTCGGCGTACCACACGCGGTTGCGGTCGTCCTCCTTGAGCCGCTCCTTGCCCTTGGCCTCGAAAAAGGCGATCGTCGTTTGCATGATCTGCCGCGATGCCTCATCGCGATAGCCGCGGCAGTGCTGCGTGGGGTTAAGCAGGATCATCCTTCACCTCCAGGTGCGATCCATTCCCCGTCCCCGCCAGGGACGGGGGGTAGCACGGCTTATTGTCCTTGGTCTTCCTTGACCAGCTCGCGCCGCAGGACCTTGCCGACCATCGTCTTGGGCAGGGCCTGGCGGAACTCGACCTCCCTCGGGACTTTGTAGGCTGTCAGTCGCTCGCGGCAGAAGGCCCGCATCTCGTCCACCGTTACCTGCTGCCCGGGATGGAGCACGATCCAGGCCTTGACCATCTCTCCCTGGCGCTCGTCGGGCACGCCTGCCACGCTGACCTCGGCCACGGCTGGGTGCGTAGCAATGATCTCCTCGACCTCCCGCGGCCAAACCTGGAAGCCGCCGGGTTTGATGAGGTCCTTCTTGCGGTCGACGATAAACACGTAACCATCGTCGTCGATGAAACCCAGGTCGCCGGTGTAAACCCAGCGGCCTGGACCCAGGGCCGGGCAGTCGCGCACCATATTCAGGGTTTCGGTGGGCCGCTCCCAATAGCCAACCATGATCTGCGGTGCCTGCACCACGATCTCGCCTATCTCGCCAAGGGCTAGCTCCTGCTCGCCCGTGTCGACGTCGACGACGCGCATGTCCACGTCGGGCAGCGGGCAGCCGACCGAACCCTCTTTGTACGTGCCGTGCACTGGGCAGCAGGCGGCGGCAAGTATAGTCTCCGTCATGGCATAAGCCTCCAGCAGCCAGCCGCCGGTGATCTTTTCAAAACGCTGCTTGGTCTCGGCCATGAGGGGCGCGGCGGCCGACCAGCAGATCTTCATGGAGTCAATGCCGGCCTTGCCGCTCTGGACATCGGGATGGTTCAGCAGGGCGATGAACAGCGTCGGCACCCCGTGGAGACAGGCGGGGCGCACCTTGCGGATTGTGGCAACCAGGTCGTCGATGTCGCGGGGGTTGGGCACGACGGCCATCGGCCAGTGAGCCAGGAACGCGCAGTTCATGGCCATGTTGCCATAGACGTGAAAGGTGGGCATCACCAGCGTCAGGATGTCGTCCCAGTCGGCCAGCACGGTGCGGGCGTACGCGCGCAGTTGCAGGCCCGAAACCACCAGGGCGTAGTGGCTGCCCATCGCCGCTTTGGGCGAGCCGGTGGTACCACCGGAGAAGAGGAGAATCGCCGGGTCTTGCGGCCCGACGCTCACAGGCGGCCGGCCCCGGCCGCCATACTCCTGGAGCAGATCCCCCAACCACCAGTCGCCCGGCTGCAAGGTGATGCGATGGCCCTCCTTCTTCTCCTTGACGAGGGTGAACAGGAGGCGCAGCGCGGGGGAGAGGTACTCCTTGATGTTCGTGGCGATCACGCGGCGCACTTGGGTCCTGGCCTGGATGGCCTTGATCTTTTCATAGAATGGGGTCAGGACCAGGACTGTCTCGGCCCCGATCTCGTTGAGCGAGTACTCTAGCTCGCGCTCGGTGTATAGCGAGTTCATGGGGGCGACGATGGCTCCCGCCTTCCAGGCGCCCACCTGGCCCAGAATGGCCTGAGGGGAATTGGGCACGACAATGGCCACGCGGTCGCCCTTCTGGACGCCCAAGCCTGTGAGGGCAGCGGCAAAGGCGTCGCTGAGCCGCTCCAGCTCACTGTAGCTCATGTGTTGGCCCTTGAAGATGAGGGCAGTGTGGTCCGGACGCTCGCGCACGGTGTCCGAGATTGCGTCCAGCAGAGTGCACTGCGGGTAGGGCTCCAGGGAGTGGGGCAGCCCAGGGTCATAGCTCTTGAACCACGGTCGGTCGTCCATGTCTCCTTCTCCTCTTCCTTGACTGTGTTGTCACGATCGATCAGGCCTCGCCCCGGGCGTGCTGCAGCACGCCCAGCACCTCCCCATGGAGCGCTCCATTGCTGGCGGCTATCGCCGCGGTGCTCAGGACCCAGGGCTGGCCCTGCAGATCTGTCACCGTGCCGCCGGCTTCTTCCACGAGTAGCCAGCCTGCTGCCCAGTCCCACGGCTGGAGGAACATCTCCCAGTAGGCGTCCAGACGGCCGGCAGCCACATGGGCCAAGTCGAGGACGGCCGCACCGGCCCGTCGCACGCCCTGGACCTGGGGCATCATGGCGTTGAACTCGAGCAAGTTGTTCTCCTCGAGCGTCGCCCGGCCGTAGGGGAAGCCGGTGGCGACCAGGGCCTGAGACAGGTGCTCGGTCGCCGAGACCCGGATTCGGCGCTCGTTGCACCAGGCGCCTTCTCCCCGCCGGGCCCAGTACATCTCGTCTCGAACCGGGTCATACGTCACGGCGAGGACCGGGCGGCCTCGTTGCGCAAGGGCCACGGAGACGCCCCATACCGGCAAGCCATGAGCATAGTTCACCGTGCCGTCCAGGGGATCCACGAGCCACAGATACTCACTCTCGCCGGCGAGCTGTTGCAGGTCGCCCAGTCCCTCTTCGGACAGGATGGTGTGCCCCGGAAAGTGCCGGCGGATCGCATCTACGATGAGCCGCTCGGACGCCAGGTCCGCCTCGGTTACAAGGTCGATCGCCGTGGACTTGTGACTGACCTCCAGGTCGCGTCCGGCGTAATCACGCAGCAGCCGGCCCGCCTCCCTGGCTGTCTCCAGGGCAGTGCCGAGGGGGTCAGGCATTGCCTGGCTCGCGATTGAGGGGCAGCGTAAAGACAAAGCGGCTGCCCACTTCGCCCGGTCCAGGCTCGACCCAGATCCGGCCGCCGTGCGCCTGGACTACGTTGCGGCAGAAATAGAGGCCCAACCCCATGCCCTGGCGCTTGGCCACTGCACCCGGCAACCGGACGGAGCGATCAAAGATGGCCTGCCGGTGTTCAGCCGGCACTCCGGGGCCGGTATCCGTGATGCTGACCTGGATCTCACCGTCTGCACACAGGGCGCCGACGAGAATGTGGCCCCCGCTGGGCGTGTAGGCGATGGCGTTCTCCAGCAGGTTGTCGAGCACGCGCCGCAGCTGCGAAACGTCGCCCTGGGGCTGGGGTAGACCCGCGGGTACTTGGACGTGAAGATCGAGGTTAGAGGCACGGGCCATGGCCCACGAGCATCCGGCGGCATACTCGATAAGCCCGCCCAGGTCGAGTGGCCTGTGGCGCGGTTCGTCGGAGCTTGCGTCGCCTCTCGCCGTCTCCAGCAGCATCTCCGAGAGATCGGTGAGCCGCTGAGTGCTGCGCTGGGCGATGTCCAGTAGCTCCAGTACGGATGCCGGCGTATCGTGCGCAAGAGAGAGGCGCATCATGTCCAGGCAGCCGTCGAGGACAGTGACGGGCGTCCGCAGATCGTGTACTACCAGCTCAAGCATCTCTCGGCGGACACGGACCACCTCTGCCAGGCGCTCCGCTTCGTCGCTGACCGACTGCAGGCGTTGGGCCAGCCCGCGCTCTTGCTGCATGACCCTCGTACGCGCCACGTCTGCCTGCTGCAGGCGATCGCTCAGCACACTGAGCAGGGCACGGTTAATGCCAGGATAGCAGGCGGCGAGGCGAGGGAAGTCGTGTGCTTCGATCCGCAGTAGGGCGGTGTCTTTGACGGTGACGACGGACGCTGAGCGGGGCTGCTGGGCCACGAGGCTAATCTCGCCCAGGACCTCGCCCGGCCCCCGGAAACCGAGGAGCACAGAGCGGCCGGGCTCAACATCTTTTAGGATCGCCACGCGGCCACTTTGGACAATGTACAGTGCGTCTGCTGCTTCACCCTCACGGCAGATGACCGTGTCCATGGGCAAGGACTCCAGGTGGGAGGATGCGAGGAGGGCAGCTCGCTCTTCCCTTTCCAGGCGTTCGAGAAAGGGCACCGTTGCCGGCACTGGCCAGCGAGCCGGCTCAGCTCCCGGCGATACCTCCCGGCTGGGCAACCCCGGTACATCCCCTTCTTCGGGCATCCTCTCCCCCCAGTCCGTGACAAGAGCGCGTCCGCCTGTTCCCAGTTTACACCTGTTGCCTATCCCTGTCAAGACTGTTGGGGCTGATGCAAGGGCAGTGTTTGCCCGAGTCCCGCGAGCCGCTATTGCACGCCGCAGGGACCTGTGGTAAGATAGAGCATCTGTCGCCGGCCGGCGACGCATGGGGGTGTTAGATGACGACCGCGCGCATCGCGCTGGCCCAGATCAACTCCACGGTGGGGGACCTGCCAGGCAACGAGCAAAAGATTGTGAGCGCCATCGGCCGCGCCCGCGAGCTTGGAGCAGACCTCGTTGTGCTGCCGGAGCTGGCAGTGCCCGGCTACCCGCCGGAAGATCTCCTCCTCAAGCCGGGTTTTGTCGCCGCCAACCTGGCCAGCCTGGAGCGTATTGCCCGGACCGTCGCCGGGACGACGGCCGTGGTCGGCTTTTGCCACCGGGACGACGACCTCTATAACGCGGCGGCGGTGCTCCACGAAGGGCGCGTCGCCGCCGTCTGCCACAAGGTCCATTTGCCCACGTACGCTGTCTTTGACGAGGACCGCTACTTTCGCGCCGGGGAGGACCCCCTGCTCGTCTCGGCGCGAGGGGGCGAGCTGCAGTTCGGGGTGAATATCTGCGAAGACATCTGGGTGCCGGCCGGGCCGACGGCGGCTCAAGCGCTGGCCGGTGCCCAGCTCGTGGTCAACATTTCCGCCTCGCCCTACCACGCCGGCAAGGGCATGGCCCGGGAGCGGATGCTTGCCACCCGCGCCGCCGACAGCATTGTCTACGTCGCCTTCTGCAACTTGGTCGGTGGCCAGGACGAGCTCGTCTTCGACGGCGGCAGTGCCGTTTTCGATCCCCAGGGCGAGCTCCTGGCGCGCGGCCGGCAGTTCGCCGAGGACCTGGTCGTGACCGACCTGGACCTGTCGGCCGTGTTTCGCCAGCGGCTCCACGATCCCCGGCTCCGGAGGGAGCAGGCTGGCCGGCAGGGCGCCACTGTGCGACGGTGTGACTTGCCAGGTGCCTGGGTGTACAGCCGGCGCCCGGCCGTGGCCGGCGCCGTCGAGCCGCGCCTGGCTCCCCTGGCCGAGGTCTACCGCGCCCTGGTCCTGGGCACCGCTGACTATGTGCGCAAGAATGGCTTTCGCCAGGTGGTCCTGGGCCTCTCGGGGGGTATCGACTCTTCGCTCACGGCGGCAATCGCCGTCGACGCGCTGGGGCCGGCGAACGTTACCGGCGTCTTTATGCCGTCACGCTATACGTCTGCGATGAGTGGCGAGGACGCGGCCGCACTGGCCGAGAACCTGGGGTTTGCCTTCCTGTCCGTGCCCATCGACAGTGTGTTCCAGGCCACACTGGAGACGTTAGCCTCGCCCTTTGCTGGTCTGGAGCGCGACGTCACCGAGGAGAACTTGCAGGCTCGCATCCGGGGAAACATCCTCATGGCCCTCTCGAACAAGCTTGGCTGGTTGGTGCTCACTACCGGTAACAAGAGCGAGATGAGCGTGGGCTACGCCACCCTTTATGGGGACATGGCGGGCGGCTTTGCCGTCATCAAGGATGTGCCCAAGATGCTGGTCTACGAGCTGGCCGGCTACGTGAACCGGCTGGCCGGCCGCCCGGTCATCCCCGGGCGCGCCATAGAACGGGCGCCCACCGCTGAGCTGCGCCCCAACCAGACTGACCAGGACAGCCTGCCGCCCTACGAGGTGCTCGATCCTATCCTCGAGGCCTACGTCGAGGAGGACCGCTCCCTCGACGAGATCGTGGCCCTCGGCTTTGAACGGGCCACCGTGGCCGAGGTGCTGCGCATGGTGGACCGTGCCGAGTACAAGCGCCGCCAGGCGCCACCCGGTGTCCGCATCACCTCGCGCGCGTTGGGCAAGGATCGCCGCCTGCCCATTACCAACGGATTCCGCGAGCTGTGAACACGGAGCTCGGGCGCCTTGAGCATGAGGTCCGGCAGAAAACCGCTCAGTTGGCCGCCCTGCGCGAGATCGGGCAGGCCATCAACGCCGCCTGGGAGCTGGACGCAACCTTGGAGCTCATGACCCGGCGCACCGCCAGTGTCATGGGCATGGATTCCTGCTCCATCTACCTTCTGGACGCCGACGCCGAGCGCTTGGTGCTCAAGGCTACCACCGGCTTGGCAGCCGGTTCGGTGGGCCTGGCATCCCTGCGCCTGGGCGAAGGGCTCACGGGTTGGGCTGCCCGGGCCGGAGAGCCGGTAGCTGTGGCCGACGCCGGGCGCGACCCGAGGTTCAAGTTCCTGCCCGAGACCGAGGAGGCCCGCTTCCAGTCGCTCCTGGCCGTACCCCTCGTCAACCAGGGCCGCATCATCGGCGCCATCAACGTCCAGACGCGGGTCTATCACGACTTTGGCCCCGATGAGGTAGAGCTGCTGAGCCTCATCGCCGACCTGGCTGCCGGTGCCCTAGAAAAAGCGCTGCTCTACGAGGGCATGCAGCGCCAGATCGCGGAGCTTTCGGCGCTGGCCGAGCTAAGTGAGACCATCGTCTCGCCGCGCTACCTGGACGAGATGCTGGAGGTGGTCGTCGACATGGCCGCGCGCGTGATGCACGCGCGGCTCTGCTCGCTTCTGCTCTTGGACGAGACCACCGGGGAGTTGGTGGTGCGTGCGACCGAGCGCGGCAGCGCTGCCTATCGCGACAAGCCCCCACTGCGCGTGGGTGAGGGCATTGTCGGCCTGGTGGCCGAGACCGGCCGGCCCTTGGTCGTCCTGGACGTCACCGCCGATCCGCGCTACCGCCACGCCGCCATTGCCCGCCTGGAGGGCATTTGCTCCCTTCTGTCCGTGCCGCTCGCCGTCCGAGAGCGCGTCATCGGCGTCCTGAACTGCTACACGGCCGAGCCCCACCGCTTCACGGATGAGGAGGTGTCACTTTTTTCCACGCTGGCCAACCAAACCGCGTTGGCCATTGAGAACGCACGGCTGGTGACAAACGCCGCGGTCGTGCGCGAGATGCACCATCGCATCAAGAACAACCTGCAGAGCGTGGCCATGCTGCTGCGCTTGCAGATGGGGGTGGTGGGTGCTCTGTCGCCACCCCAGGTGCTGCAGGACAGTATCAACCGCGTCCTGAGCATCGCCGCCGTACATGAGGTCCTGTCGCAGCGCGGGCTGCGCCTGGTAGAGATTAGAGACGTCCTGCAGCGTATTGGCCGGGAGGTAGCTCAGAACATGAGCCGCCCGGATCTCAAGGTGGACGTGATCGTCGAGGGCGACGAGGCGTTGCTGCCCTCTCAGGCGGCGACCTCCCTGGCCCTGGTAGTAAACGAGCTCCTCCAAAATGCTCTGGAGCACGCCTTTGTCGGACGAGCCACGGGCCAGGTGACGATTTCCCTGGAGCGGCTGCCACACGAGCTCGAGATCGAGGTGCGAGATGACGGAGTCGGGCTGCCGGACAGCGCGGACCGGCAGCTCGGGCTAGAGATCGTCGAAAACCTGGTCTGCGAGGACCTGTCCGGCGAGTGGACCATGGCTGCCGATGGCGGCACCGTGGCCCGCATCAGGGTGCCCCTCGATCCAGACGATAACTACGCTGCCTGGCTCGGACCCGCCGTCGGGCAACAGGATGGGGCTGGCTGACCATCATAGAGGAGAACTGATGCGCATTCTCATTGCCGACGACGAAGCCCTGACCCGCATGGGCCTGCGGGCCATGCTCCGCGATATAGGCCACACGGTGGTAGGCGCCGCGGCCGATGGCGTCGCCGCACTCCGCCTGGCCTGCGAGAATCGGCCCGACGTCGCCCTCCTGGACATCAAGATGCCGGGCATGGACGGCCTGGCCGTTGCTGCGGCAATCGCCGAGCGCTGCCCCCTGGCCGTGGTGATGCTTAGCGCCTACAGCGAGCGCGAGCTCGTCCAACGCGCGGCCGCCACGGCCACGGTGCAGGCCTACCTGGTCAAGCCGGTGCGCGAAGCCGACCTGGGCCCAGTCCTCGAGTTGGCCGCCAGCCGCTTCGCCGAGTGGTCGGCTCTGCAGGCCGAGGCCGCCGGCCGGCAGCAGGCGCTGGAGGACCGCCAGATCGTCAGCCAGGCCAAGAGCCTGATCATGGAACGCGAGGGCCTCACTGAGGGCGAGGCCTTTCTCGACATCCAGGCGCGCGCCCGGCGCACCCGGCGCACCATGCGCCAGGTGGCCCTGGCCATCCTGGAGCCGGAGGCGCCAGACTGAGCATCGGACGTGAGTGCATGGGCGGCCACGCAGATTTGACCTTTTCCCCGGGTCGTGGTATAAAGATGCCTGGCCCACTGCGGGCCACGTAACGCAATACCGGGCCGCGAAGCCCTTGGACAGGAACCGATTCGGTTCCCGTTCGAGGGCTTTTCCTATTTTGCGTGGAGGAGAATCGTGACTGGTCGCTATCACATCACAACCAGCGCCGCGCCGCCGGCATTTCCCTACCCGGCCAAGTTCCGGCTGGGCGAGGGCGACGACTATATCAAGTATGGACACACGGCTTTTGACCAGGGGCGGCGAGGCGGCGACCCGCACTGGACACCCGAGATCATCACCCAGACCTGGTACCAGGCCGAGACCGGGCGCATCCCTATTTCGGGCGCCGGCTATGGCGGCCCCTTCGCCGGGCACGGCTTTGACGCCATCTGGCTGGACATGTCCGAGATCGTGCGCCCGACGCGCGATGGCATCCACGGCCGGGAGAGCATCTCTACCGCCGTGCTCCTGGGGCGCCGCAGCCCCGCGCTCCGGTTCGGTGCCGGGGGTGACCTGCTGTCTACCCTGCCACCCCAGGTCGAGATCGCACTGCCTGTCATCTTCGATCCCCTGCCTCAGCGCCTACCAGGAGAAGGGGCGCGGCTGGCAACCCTCCGTGCTGCCGCACGGCTGGGTACACAGGCACTCCTCCGCCCCGATGAGTGGAGCCCCGCCATGGCCGGGCTGGAGGGCAGTGCGGCACCTCTCCTCGGTCTCGGTGACAATCCGACCGCGCCCTGGATGCGGGCCGCGCGCCTGATCGAGATTGAGGTCAAGCCCGGCGGCAATATCCGGGCCGCGCTGGCGCTGGCCGACTGGGCACGGGCCGTCAACCCCACTGCCGTTATTGGGCTGCGGCTGCCCCTACGCCCGGGCATCACCTCGGGCATTGAGTGCCTGTCCGTCTCTGGCGCCGGCCTCGTCCACCTTTATGCTGATGAGAGCGGCTGGGAGCTCGAGGCCGAGACGCCGCGATTCCTGACAGATGCTCTCCTCGAGATCCACGAGCATCTGGTGGCTGCCGCGCAGCGCGACCAGGTAACCCTCGTGACCAGCGGTGGGTTCGCTGCGGCCGAGCACGTGCCCAAAGCCATGGTCTGTGGCGCCGACGCGGTCGCCGTCGACTATGCCCTCCAGGTGGCGCTCGGCTGCGCCCTGTGGGCCGACGTCCGGCACCCTTGCCCCGCTGAGGACCGGGAGACGGACGCCGCGTGGGGGACACAGCGCATCGTCAATCTGATGGCCGCCTGGCGCGATCAGTTGCTCGAAGTGCTGGGCGCCATGGGCATGCGCGACGTGCGGCGTCTGCGGGGTGAGCTGGGGCGCACCATCTTTCAGGCCCGGGAGGAAGAGAACTTTCGGGCGCTGTTCGGCCGCACTGCGCCCGCCGGCGCCGGCACGGCTGAGCCGGGCATGGGCGAGATCGAGGGCGATCTGCGCTGGCCCGCCGAGCTTCTACTGGCCACTGCTGAGCAGGCCCGCAGCGGCCGGCCGCCTACCTCGGGCCTCGAATATCGCACCGGCCGCTCGGGGGGTGGATTCGACCGCCTGCGGTTTGCCTTCGAGACACAGGTCCGGGAGGTCGAGCGCGAGTGCGAGGCACTACCCATTTCCGACTCGCGCCTCGCCATCGACCTCAACCGCCGCGACCCTAGCCGCCCGCTCATCAGGATCCCCCACCCCTGGTACGGCGCCGGGATGTCCTTCGGCTCGGTGAGCCTGGAGACGATGCTGGCTCGGGCCTGGGCGGCGCAGCACTGGGATTCCTTCACCTGCACGGGCGAAGGCGGCTATCCCGACGAGCTGCTGCCCTACGCCGAACACGTGATCACCCAGATCGCCACCGGCCTCTTTGGCGTGCGCGAGGACACCATCCGCCGGGCGCGTATCGTCGAGTTCAAGTACGCCCAGGGCGCCAAGCCCGGGCTGGGCGGCCACCTGTTGGGCAGCAAGAACACGCCCAGCGTCGCCAGTATGCGCGAGGCGGTCCAGGGCACCAGTCTCTTTTCTCCCTTCCCGTTCCACAGCGTCTACTCGGTGGAGGACCACAAGAAGCACGTTGACTGGGTGCGGACCGTCAACCCCCGGGCCTTGATCTCGGTCAAGGTCTCGACGCCCACCGACGTTGACATGGTGGCCGTCGGCAGCTACTACGCCGGAGCCCACATTGTCCAGCTCGACGGCGCCTATGGCGGCACGGGAGCGGCACCCGAGATCGCCAAGAAGAACATTGCTATGCCCCTGGAGTATGCCATCCCCAAGGTCCACCGCTTCCTCCAGCAGGAGGGGATTCGCGATGAGCTGGTGCTCATGGCGTCCGGCGGCGTGAGGACGGCCTACGACGTCGCCAAGGCCATTGCCCTGGGGGCCGATGGCTGCATCATAGGGACTGCCGAGTTGGTGGCTATGGGCTGCATGCGGCTGGGAACGTGCGAGCGCGAGCGGGGCTGCCCCTTCGGCATCGCCACAACCGACCGCGAGCTGGCCGGGCAAATCCAGCCCGTGGAGGCCGGCCGCCGCATCGTCAATCTCTACGGCTCGTGGCGCATCCAGCTCGCCGCTATCATGGACCGGCTGGGACTCGCAAGTGTGCGTGAGCTGCGGGGACGTACCGATCTGCTCGTCTACCTGGATGCGGGGGCCGGAAACGGCAGGGAGAAGTAGCCAGGCCTGCCGACGACAGCGTCGAAAGGGGAGCAAGTACATGAGCACATCTGCGGAACGGATCATTACTTCGAGGAAGGACCTGGTTGAGGGGCTTTCGCCGGCCGGCCGGCACAAGGCCGCCGACGAAGGCGGCTGCGGCGTGGTTGGCCTGGCCGCCTCGGTCCCGGTCGCCGGCCGCCACCTGCTGGCCCCGGCGCGGCAGATGCACAATCGGGGCAACGGCAAGGGCGGCGGTCTCGCGGCCGCTGGCCTGTCGGCGGCGCAAATGGGCGTTTCCGCTGACACGCTGCGCTCGGCGACCCTCCTCCAGGTGGCCTACCTGGACCCCCGCGCCCGAGGCGAGGTGGAGCGGGAGGCTATCTTTCCCCACCTGGACGTCCTGGACGGCTGTGCCGTGCCGACGCTTGACGATTACCGGGAGGTCCCCGGGCTGGAGGTCCAGCCTCCCGCCGTCTGGCGCTACTTTGTGCGCGCCAGGTCGGAGGCACTCGCGTGTTTCGCCGCCGATAACGGCCTGGAGGGCGTTGACGCCCGGCGCGTGGAGGACGAGTTTGTCTATCGCCACAGCTTCTTGCTCAACCGCCGCTTCTATGCCGGCCCCGGATCGGACGGGAATGGAGCCGGAGCGCAACGCGCCTTTGTGCTGTGCCACGGCCGCGACCTGCTCCTGTTCAAGATCGTGGGCTATGCCGAGCAGGCAGCGGCGTACTACCGCCTGGACGAGGTCCTGGCCCATGTCTGGATTGCCCACCAGCGCTATCCGACCAAGGGCCGCGTCTGGCACCCAGGCGGGGCACACCCCTTCATTGGCCTCAATGAGGCACTGGTTCACAATGGTGATTTTGCCAACTATCACGGCGTGGCCACTTACCTGCGCCAGCGCAACATCGTGCCCCTGTTCATGACCGACACAGAAGTCAGCGCTTTGCTGTTTGACCTTCTGGACCGGGTCTACGAATATCCCCTCGAGGCGACCATCGAGGCCCTGGCGCCCACTACCGAGCGCGACCTCGAGCTGCTGCCCGAGGCGAAGCGGCGCCTCTACCGTGCCATCCAGTCAGCTCACTTGCACGCCGCCCCCGACGGGCCATGGTTCTTTATCATCGCCCGCAGCCGGCCAGATGCTGGTGAGTGGCAATTGCTGGGCATCACAGACACGGCCATGCTCCGCCCCCAGGTCTTTGCCCTCCACGAAGGCAAGGTGCAGGTCGCCGTCGTGGCGTCGGAAAAACAGGCCATCGATGCGACGCTGGAGAGCCTGGCTGCCGAGGACGAGCGGATCTGCCCCGTAGCCGACATCTATTGGAACGCTCGCGGCGGCAGCCACACCGACGGCGGTGCCTTTGTCTTTACCGTTCGGGAAGGCTCGGCTGAGCAGAGACCTGAACAGCGGTCGCTGGTCGTGACCGACAAGTTCGGCGTGCCGGTAACGACGCCGGCCGACCAGGTGCACAACAACCCAAGCACCGCGACGTTGGCCTCGGCGCTGTTGCCATGGCGGCAGGCCGGCTCAGATGGACCGGAGGAATGGCTTGTCGCCGGGCCGCAGGGCGTGCACGATGCCTGGCGTTGGCTCTGCCGCAACCTGCTGGCCTGGGACTATGGCCGGCTCACCTGGTTCTGTCGCCAGCTGGGAGCCCTGGCGACCGAAGGTGACGAAGCCTGGGCCTTTGCCCTGGAGCTCGTGACGCGCCTCCTTGACCGGCCCTACGACCCTGGAGACAAGCGCCGCGCCTCGGTGGTGGCCCTGGCGGCGCGCACCCTGACAGCCATCCTTGAGGCCGTCCCGCCCCTGGCCGGGGGAGAGGGGCGAAGCCGCCCCGCCGCCGGAGAGGAGACTCACCCTCACCGTCGGATTTCCGGCCCGTCCCCCGTCGATGCCGCTGCCATCGGCTCCGCGCGCCGGCTGTGCTGGGCAACGCGGGGCGTCCTGCGATCCCCGCGTGGCGCGGAGGCGGTGCTGGTCGTGGACGCCTCTGCCTTTCCACCTGAGGGCGACCAATCGGCTGCCCGCCTCGTGGTGCAGGCTGCGGAGCTGGGTTGGCGTCGCTTTGTCACCTACGGCTGGCGCGGCGGGCGCTTTTGTGGCTGCGGCCTGCCGGCCTTGCCCGCCGGGGCCGGGCTCCGCATCGACGTCTATGGCTCGAGCGGCGACTATCTCGGATCGGGGCTGCA
>JBFYTF010000408.1:0-9479 GCA_041300865.1 Anaerolineae bacterium | reverse complement strand
GCACGGCCCGGGCGGCTTTGAGGTCCTCGCGCCTCACGTCGCCACCTACACCGTCCGCTTCCTGGACCAATCGTTTGCAGTTCAAACCCACGAGGGCACGACCCTGGTCACGTTCCGCAGGAGCGAGGGACAGGGCGGCGGCGGTGGCGGAGGCGGTGGGGAGAGTGGTGGCGGTGGCGAGGAAGGCGGTGGCGGTGGCGAGGAAGGCGGTGGCAGTGGCGAGGAAGGCGGTGGCAGTGGCGAGGAAGGCGGTGACGGCAGCGGCACAGGCCCAAGACCACAAGTACCCGGCGTTCACAAGCTGGGCTTTTACCTGCATGTCACCACGACGCCCGGCCTGTTGGAGGCCGTGCGTGACTGCCGGCCCCCTACGATCTTGACCCACGCCAACGATTGGGGCTTTCTGCGCGAGCTACGTCGTTCGGTATCGCCCGATACATTCGTCGTCGGACGACTGCACGTCACCTCAGGTCAGCAGGACGAGTGGCTGGACAGCGGAGATCCGGCTGCCAGGGGCCGGGCCTTTGCCGAACAGATACTGTCCCTGGACATGGACCAGGCCTGGGCACGGGGTGCCAATGGGCGGCTCCTGGTGGACGCGTGGATGAGCCTCAACGAGTGCATCACCGGCCCCGCTTCCAACGCCTACCTGGGCGGCACCGAGGAGGAGCGGGCGGCCATCCGCGCCCGCGCCGATGCCTACGATCGCTTCCAGGTCGCCTTTCGCCAGCGCCTCAAGGAGGCTGATTCTGCGCTGGAAGCCGTAGCTTTCAATTTCGCCGCAGGCAACTTTACCGATGCCCGGGACTACCTGTGGTGGTTTCCCCGCACCCTGGAGGCGTTTGTCTACCTTGGCTTTCACGAGTACGGCTGGCCCGCTTTGTCGCAGCAGTTGGACCCGCAGGCAGCCAGCAGTGCTGGGACCTACCGCCAGATCATGGAGGGCATTCGCCTGCGCCACGGCGACCGCCACCGCATAATCGTCACCGAGGCAGGCCTGGCACGCATGTACAAGTACCCAGAGTCCAAGGATGGCGACGTGGGTTGGCTATTCCCGGCGGATTCCGTATCCCAGGAAAAGTACTGGCGCTCGCTGGAGTGGTACAACGCGTTCCTGGCACAGGATGAATTTGTCCTGGGCTGCTGCCTCTTTGAGGTCGGGCACAGCGGCGACTGGGAAACCTTCCGGCATCTGGGTATCGACAACTCGAGCCAGCCCATCCAGATCGTGCCCTGGATCGCACAGTTGCGGGAGCGAAGCCTGCGCGCTGGCCCTGAACGGGAGGCTGCCGAAGAACCGGCAGTGCTACCGCTGCCCGCCATCACACTGCGTGGCCGCGTGATGAGTGCTGGCGAACCGGTGGCCTCCGCCCAGGTGCGCGTCATCGGCACGATCGAGTCGCTGGGCGCCGACCGCCGGGCGGCCGCCCACGACCCCGAGCTGGTCACCTGGACGCGGAGCATCAGCGGCTTTGGCGGGCATGCCTGGAACTGCTGGCAGAGGTTCGTGCTGCGGTCGGTGGCCGGCATCACGTGGGAGCAGTTCGAGGCCCGGGTCGCAGCCCACAACCCCTCGCTGCGCGAGACCGACGGGCTGTTCGAGCGCGAACGTACCTACCTGCTGCCCGAGAACCCTCCCGAGCTGCGCGCGGCGGTCACGTGGGACCGGATCGTCACCGGGATCCAGGGGAACCGCTGGCACTGCTGGGTCGATCATGTCCGGGGCAAGGTGCCCGGGCTCGACTGGGCAGACTTTGCCAGGGAGGTCGTCGAGCGGAATCCGCAGCTGGAAGCAGATGGCTGCCGATTTCAGCCGCTCCAAACGTACGTCCTGCCACGCAGCGCCGGGCGCCAGCTGTACGTGCGCGTGGCGTGGACTGAGCCCGATGGCTGGTTCGAGTTCCCGGCCCTGCCCGCCGGGGACCATACGCTCGAGGTCTCGGCGGAAGGCTATGTCCCGCAGAGCAAGCCGCTGTCGGTCCGCAGCGACACGGCTCTAACCTTGGACGTGCAGCCCACCTAACCCATGCCGTGCAGGCTGGTGACCTGCATAGCAGCAGCACACGAGGAAGAATATGGCCCAAGTGCAGACCCAAATCGATGTCCTCGAGGCAGCACTGAAGCGGCTGCGCAAAGGGGATTTCCAGGTCTTTAACGAGCTCCCGACTCTACTCGACGAGCTGCGCTCCAGCGCGGCCGATCTGGAACGGCGCCAGCAGGAGCTCGCCTCCCTCTACGAAGTCGGTCAGGAGATCGTATCCATCCTGCGCCTTGATCAGCTCCTGGAGTCAATCCTGGACCGGGCCATCGTCCTGGTCGGCGCCGAGCGGGGCTTTCTTGTTCTCCAGGACAGTGCCGGGGACGAGGAGTTCGAGGTCGCCGTGGCCCGACAGTTCCCCCGCGGGGGCGAGGTGGACGACGCACAGATCGAGGTCAGCCATGGCATCATTCGGCGAGTGCTGGCCAGCCGCGAGCCGGTCGTGACAACCAACGCACAGGAGGATCCGCGTTTTCAGACAAGCCAGAGCATCATCGCCTACCAGATCCGGTCCGTTCTGGCCGCTCCCTTGCTGGCGAAAACAAATCTGATCGGCGCCATTTATGTCGATACCCGTTTTAGTGAGCGCCTCTTTGGCGCAAGCGACATGGCCCTCCTGTCGGCACTCGCCAACCAGGCAGCCGTCGCCATCGAGCTGACACGCCTCTACGAGGATTTGCAGGCGCGGAACCAGGAGCTGCGCGGAGCCCTGCGCGAGCTTCAGGAGGCTCAACGCGAGCTGATCCATGCGGAGCGCATGTCCCTTGTGGGCCGCATGGCGGCCGCGATCATGCACGATCTGCGGAACCCCCTGACCACGATCAAGGGCTACGCGGCCATGCTCGAACGAGACGACCTGGAGGCGGAACGGCGCCAACGCTTCTCGCGGACGATCGTGCGCGCGGTGGACAATGTTGTGCTGATGACCCAGGAGATCCTGGACTTTGTCCGGGGGGCCGGACGCCTGCACCGGGTCGAGGTCCAGGTTGCGGCCATTGTGGATGAGCTGTCTGCCTTGATGGAGCATGACTTTGAAGAAAAGGGCCTGACGCTGCGCCGCGAGCTCGAGTACAGCGGACCGGTGGTCGTGGACGAAGCCAGGATGGGCCGGGCGTTGTACAACATTGCCCGAAACGCCTGTGACGCGATGCCCGCCGGCGGCGTGCTCACAATCACTACCCGCGGCGACGAGGGCTACGTAGAGTTTCGGCTGCGCGATACCGGCCCGGGGATCCCAGCCGAGATCCGGGAACACGTGTTCGAGCCCTTTGTGACCTTTGGCAAGCCCGAGGGCACCGGTTTAGGGCTGGCCATCGCCAAGAAGGCCGTTGAGGACCACGGCGGCAGCATCGCCGTGGAGGCCAGTGCCGGTCAGGGCACCACCCTCATCATCCGCATCCCGGACTCGAAACCCACCGCATCATGAAGCTGAGCCAGGAGCGGCCCAGGTGGGGCAGGTGCAGCTCCCTTTCCTCTCGCGGCGGACTCTCCGGCCTCAGAAGCTGTCCAGGCGCCGGATGATGGCGGCCTGGAGAGCAGCATCCCACAGCTCCTCTGCGTGGCTCAGAGGAATGGACAGGTGCTCCTCCGCTTTGAATGTCGCCGGAAAGTGGCAGCGGCTGTTGGCCGTGAGGCCGTCTCCACGGCCGGGCAGAATCTCGTCGACATCGAGCTTGAGCAGCTTCAAGGGTAGGCCATCGGGGATAGGCGATGCTCCCTTGGCCTCGGTCGGCTTGACCCGCCAATGGAACTCGAGCTTGCCACTGCTGCCCTTCTTGGGCAGCAGGCTGTCACCGCTGAACGTCCAGAGGTAGAGCCGAAAAAGGCGAGGCGAGGTGCCGCCCACCGAGATGCAGCGCACCCCGGGCCGGATGGGTTCCTGGGCCTGGAGGGCGCGGAACAGGGCACTGCCCGGCTCAATTTCGTCGCCGTGGGCACCAACGTACGCGTCGGCCTTGGCCTTCAGTGTGTTGATAACCTTGTTGCCTGCGTCGTTGGGCAGCTTCGGCACCACCTTTTGCACCGTGTTCAGAAAGTCGATGACCTTGTCGTCCATTAAGGCCATGTGGCTGCCCTGGTGGGGCGACGAAAGGGTGATGAGCCCGGCGACGTTCGGGAACCGGCCCCGGGTGTCGGCCTTGACCTCGGGATCGCCCAGGTAGGCTCGGCCGATGAGGCCCCCGCGGCTGTGGCCCAAGATGACCACCGGGCGACCCTTGTGCTCGGGCTGAGACAGAGCGTCCTGCTGCAACAGCTCCATAAACTGCGTGCACTGGGCGATGGGGCCTTTGCTGAAGGGCACCATCAGATCTGGCACCTGGGAGTAGGTGACCACAGGAAAGCCGGCGCGCTGCAGGGCATGCCACCAGCTCCGGTCATCGCTGCCCCCCAGACCCCGGGCGTTGCTTGCCATGCGCGGCGACAGGAAGTACTTGGTATCGATGCCCGGTAACCCAGGAAGCGGTGGCTTGTCGTGTATGCCCATGTCGATCTCGTCGGGGTCCTGTTTGTGATCGTAGGGCCAGTTCCTATCCTGGAAGGGGTTCATCCAGTCATTGCGGTCGCCTCCGAGACCGTGCAGGAGGACCACCAGGGGCTTGCCAGGAGCGGCGCCGGCCGCGGAGCCCAGATGCAGATCGCGCACCAGTTTCTGAAGCCGAGCCAAATTGGCGGTCATGCCATCCTCCTCCGCAGCGGTCGTCCACGGATCAACACGGCTTGCCCACGGAATCGGGTAGCCCCAGGGTCTCCACATATTGCGCGATCTCGGGCAGCAAGAAGAGCCGCTCTTGGAAGTAGCGGTTCACCAGCTCAGCTACACGTTCGTAGGAGCCGCGCAGCAGCACCTGCCGGTCTGCACCAAGCGCGCGGCGGCCGGTCAGGTCGTCGCGCAGTCTGAGCAAGGCGTCCACCAAGTCCTCCTCTTCGGGCCCCTCGCAGACGCGAACTACGGTGCGCACCAGGCCGTCCACCTGGTCCACCAGGGCGTCGCCTGCCAGGTCACCACCGGTGCCTATGGCCTCATCCAGCGTGTCAAGAAGGGCTGCCACCTGGTACAGGAGGGCAGTGGGCTCGTCAAAGAGCTCGCGGACAAAGACTGCTTCGGGCCAGCGCCCCGTGAGGCGAAAGATGTTGTACAGGCGCTTGGCGACCTTGCCATAGTTGCGGGGATCGCAGTGGCAGTACTTGGTCACTTCTCGCTCCAGCTGCCCAACGTAATCCTGCAACGCGTTGGCCGACAGGTGCTTGACCAAACGGGTGAAGAGTGGTATTGACTCCGCGTCAAGATAGACTTCCTGAAAATAAGGGTCCAGGTAACCGTCGAGGGGCACGATCTCACCTGAAGGTGATTCCCACGTAGCGTCGAGCATGTTGCTGGCGTGGACTACTCGACCGGCGTCCGCTTCGACCACAATCCAGTCGAGCTTGCACCAGCCCGGATTCTGGCAGCCGTACTCCCAGGGGATATGCAACGCCTCGCCCTCAGGTGTCAGCACCTCGAGGCCGCCTGCCGCCACCTCCGCGGCAGCCCAGGAGATGAACTTGCCGGCACGCACCAGCTCACCGTCGCGGACGACATCCTGCTGCCAGGTGCCCCACTTGACTTCCACCAGCTCATAGTTGGGACCCTTCAATGCGGCAAGGCACTTATCGCGCAGCACCTCGCCCAGAAGGGCGCAGGCCTCCTCGCGGGTAGCAGCCCGAAGGTTGACCCGCTCAAAGAAGTCGGCGTCGCCGGGGAAAAGCTGCACCCTGGACTGGGCGGCACTGCCCGACAGGGCGATGGCCGTCTGCACGCCGGGCCGGTCGGGGATTTCGACGATGTCTGCGATCAGGCGATAGCGGGCCAGCACCGCGGAATCAAAGTCGAGGAGCGTGATGCGGTGGCCGTAGATGCCGGCATGGATGTCCACGGTAAGGTCGCCGCCGGAGGCGTGGCTGCCGGCCATAGCCGCCAACCATTGTACGGCCGCTGCCTCGTCTACCTCCACGCCCAGCTTGGTGGCCGATTCGATGATCCTGGCCACCTGCTCCGCGGCCGACACCTCGTTGCCATGTGGTTCTTCCCCGGCCATGCTCGGTTCTACCATCGTAGGTCTCCTTTCGCGATGCTCGTGTGTGATGCCGTCCACTGCACTAGGGGCAGAGCCCCTGACGGTCTGCCTTAGCCACCCCCGCTGCCCGTGCTCACGACCCAGACCGTGACCAGGACGATGGCAAGGACCATCAGACCCACGGCCAAGATCATCACCATATGCCGGTCTCGTTGCGCCTGGAACGCCTCGGCACGGGCGAGCGCTTCCTGCCGGTCGAGCTCCATCTCCTGGAAGACGGCCATGCGCTCCGCCGAGGCCCGTTCCTCCTCTACCTTCACGGCGACCATCGCCGCCTGTCTCTGTCGCAGCCGCTCTTGCGTTGTCACCTGCAGACGCCGGGCCATGAGCTCGATCATGTCCAGGTGGCGGCCGCACTCGGTGCAGTGCTCCGCGCGCACCCAGTTTTCGGCCCCGCAAGCCGGGCAGTCACGGCTGAGGGGAGCGCTACACTCCTGGCAATGGCGCGCTGTCTCCTCGTTATAGTACCCGCACTCGAAACAGATGCGTTGAACTTGGCCGAAGGAGGTGCCGCAGTAAAGGCACACCAGGCGATCCTCCGGATCCGACAGCATCTCCTTGGCACCGCAGTTGGGGCATTCGAAAGCGGTCAATTTCATAGGGTCGCTGGTACTCCTCCGCGCAGCTCGTTGCACCCTCTTCGCAAATGGACGAGCAAGGTAGGGTTAGGAGCGGCTTGTTTGGCCCGGGGATCTATGATAGCACACTCTGAGCGTTTTGGCAAAGATCCGCCACCTGAGCGAGGGCGCTTACATCGTGGAACACGAGGACAATGAGATGATAAGACCCTACCATGATGGCCCATCCCGCCGGATCTCCCGGCCTGACCCAGCCAGGGGATGGCGGTTTGGCCAGGAGGGCAGCCTGTAGTGGCTTCCCCCTCATCGTGGTTGCGGAACGGCGCCGCCGTAAAAGTCGCAGACGTCGATGCCACTAACCACCTGGCCGGCCCCCACCGGCACTGGGATGAGGCCATGATCCGTGCACTCGACGCTCATGCCGCACGTAACAAAGCGTGAATAGCTGCCGCCCAGCCCATCCTCCGTCCAGGCAAAGACCTGGTAGGTAGCCTCCCCGGGCACCTGGAGCTCGTACTGGTTCGTGTTCTCAGGCACCTGCAAGGTAATGGTCTGGCCCGTGCTCACGTCGCGGGCATACAGGGTCATGGCCGGGATGTACTCGGAGGGGTAACACAGCTTGCCCTGGATCGCGCCGGCTTCGCCTTCGGGCTGACCACCGCAGGCCTGGAACAGGCCGACGAGCACAAAGAGCGTCGCGATGATGGACCGAACTGCGGCTTGATTTGCCATGGCTGTACCTCACCTTATTCCCTGTCCTTCATATTCCCAGCGAGCGCGCCGGATTGTCGGCGACCATTGTGCGCACGTCGGCCTCGCTGAGGCCCAGGGCGAGCATGTCTTGAATATAGATAGCGAGCTGCTGAACGGGCACGGGGTTGAGCCACTGGCCCGAGTCGGTGGACATGATGCAGTGCCGGGCACCCACGGCTTTGATGGCGTCGCCAAGGGCGGCCACGGCGATGGGATGGGCCACCTGGCGGGTGGTATCGTTGTAGACGTGTTCCAGCCAGGTGGCGCCCAGGTCGAGCATTTCTTTCATCTGCGCCACGGTATAGCCCACAAAGCTGGCGAGGGGGTGGGTGACGACGATGCGCGTCACGCCTCGCCGCGCAGCTTCGCCCACAACGGCCCGGGCCTCGTCGGGCCCCACATGGCCTGTGCCCAGCGTCGCGCCGTGGGCGGCCGCAAGGTCGAGGATGGCCAGCACCTCAGGGTTAAGCTCTCCCCTGGCGTCCAAGAGCGAGATGCCCGGCAGGTCTTCCCTGACCATCGCCGACAGACTGGTGACATGATCGCGGTTCGCCAGGAATCGGGCGGCGTGGAGGGTGGGCAGCCAAATGACACGGGCCCCCATCTTCAGGGCAAATTCAACGGCGTGGGGATTCAGGCCGCCGACCGTGTGGTTCAGGGCGATACCGCCATACACCGGGAAGCCGGTCTCGCCGCTGGCCAGGCGGGCCCGGGATGCAGTCGATTCGAAATGGTTCTTGATGCAGACCGCACGCAGACCGGCCGATTGAGCCTGGCGCGCCAGCTCCAGGTCGTCCAGGATGCGGGGATAGATGTCAGGAGCGGAGTGGACATGAATGTCCACCGCACCCTGCATCAGGGCTCTGACCCGCGCCTCAAACTGCAAGCGCATCACACCCGAACCGTAAGCCAATATGAGAACACGCCTCCGTGCCACCACTGCTAAGGGAAAAAGCTGGCCGCCACTGGGCAACCTGCTAACCGATATTATAGCACAGACGGACCGCAATAACCTTGCAGTTTCATTGCGATTTCGTTCATCCTGGCCTGACCTTTGGTCGCCGGAGTGCTCGCATTGATGGAGCTCTCAGGACACTCTTGCGCTCTACTCCGAATGGTGGTAAACTCTGAGGACAGCGGCTGGGCTCCACCGGGCCGATCGTTACGATTCGCTCGGTGAGCCAGACCTGGCGCTATCTGACGGCGGGCCGGGTCTGGGGATCGTGCCGCATGAGGCAGCCATGAGCAAGGCAACAACATCGTTGTGCGTTCTCTTCTGGCGCAGCAAGTGGCCCTGTGTCTGCCTCCTTGGCCTACGCCGCGGACAAGAGCGGCCATGGGCAGCTTGCACTGTCTTTGCCCGATGCGCATACGGATAGGTGACATACCCGCATCCGCCACGCCGGCCTCTGGGGCCGAGGGCTGGACCAGGATCGTCAGCCCTTCATCCTGCGCCGTC
This sequence comes from Anaerolineae bacterium, assembly GCA_041300865.1. Lineage (GTDB taxonomy): Bacteria > Chloroflexota > Anaerolineae > JAAYZQ01 > JAAYZQ01 > JAAYZQ01. Next base: position 536 of record JBFYTF010000408.1, on the reverse strand, counting down.
CACCTCTGGACCTGGATCACCGGCCTGGCGCTGGTCACCGGCCTCCTGACGGTCATCATCGTGGCCTCGTTTCTGGCGCCTGTTCCACGAGGGAACTCTCAGCTTGACCAGCCTGTGCCGCGGGTTTCTGTTCCACCAGGCGACGCTCAGGTCGGCCAGCCCACTCCGTGGCTGGTGATCCTGCTAACCCTGGTGTTGGCCGTGCCCGCCCACGAGCTCGTGCATGCCCTCGTCCATCCGGGCGGCGTCTTCTCCCCCGCTACCGTATTTGTCGTCTGGCCCCAGAAGCTTCGGTTTGGCGTTTACTTTGAGGGTAGTATGTCGAGGCGCCGTTGGCTTGTCATGCGCCTGGCGCCGCTGGCAATGCTCGCCGTGGCGCCGACCTTGCTCCTGTTGGCCACTGTGGGATTGCCGCGCAGCTTGGCGCTCGAGACGGCACTGGCCCTGCTACTCCTCGTGAATTCTCTCGGGTCCGGGAGCGACGTTCTAGCGGCAGCCTGGGTCGCGTACAAAATCCCCCGCGGATCGACCCTGGC
>JBFYTF010000711.1:0-4432 GCA_041300865.1 Anaerolineae bacterium | reverse complement strand
CCAGGGTGTGCGCTACCGTATCCAGCCGAGCGTAGCCGAGGTAGCTGCGCACCAGGGTAGCGTTCTTCTGTTCCACGAAACGGTTGTCGTTCTTGTTATAGGGTCGACTGCGCGACAGCCGCGGTTTAGGCGTGAGCCGCTGCCAGAAGCGGACCATGTGGTCGTTGAAGAACTCGCTGCCGTTATCGGGATGGATCTCGAGGACGGGGAAGGGCAAGCGAGCCAGAATACGGCTGAAGCCATGTTCCATGACCAGGTAGCTGCGGCCCAAGATCGCCACTCGTTCTCTCCAGGCGGTGGCCACGTCGACCATTTGGAGGGTGTGCAGGTAGTCGCCAGACGCGGCCGGGCCACAATGATGGACCAGGTCGACCTCAAAGTGGCCAGGTTCCTGTTCCTGCCAGGAAATGCGTTTCATCGGCACGTCCCGCAGCAGGTGATTCCTGGGCTTGGAACTTGGCCGCGGCAGGCGCCGCTCATCCTGGCGGATGCGGCCCAAGATACGCTCCACACTGGAGACGCTGATACGCTCGAGCTGTTCCAGGAGCTGGGTAGAGATCGTCAACTCCCCGTGGGCTGCCAAGTGCTTCGCCAACCAGGCCAGATTCGGCGTGAGCCGCTCGGCACAGATGTAGTCCGTGCTCTCGGCGATGACACGCACGGCGTCGTCCACGTTCGGCCCATAGACGCGACCTCTCTGCCGGCGACGAGGTGTGCGGGTCAAGTTGCCCGTCATCAGCCGGATCAGGCTCTTGCGGTGCAGCCCGGTGACCGATTGCATCTCGTCCAACAGCTGCCCTCGGCCGCTGCGATCGGCTATCAGATAGCGTTCCTGCATCTTTCTGAGATACTTGCGCCGCTCGTCTATCGTCATTCTGTCTTCGATGGACATCGCTCCCTCGGTAACATTTTCATTTGAGGGAATGATACCATCTCGGTAACATTTTACATGAGGGAATACGCGGGGCTTGTCGTGTGGGCACAAATCGGCTATAATGGTAGATGCAGAGGCAGAAGCTGATGAAGACGCTTGGGGAGATCAAACAACTCCTGGAAGAGCAAAAAGAGCACCTTGCTGCCGAACATGGCGTGACAATCGTCGGCGTGTTCGGCTCCTACGTGCGAGGTGATCAAGACTGCGACAGCGATGTTGATATTTTGATCGAGCTCGAGCGACCTCCTCGCATTAGCTTGATCGGCCTGGTCGAACTGGAGCATTACTTGAGCGACGTGCTTGGAATGAAGGCGGATGTCGCCATCAAAGAGAACCTAAGAAAGCGCATTGGCGAACGGATACTCAGCGAGGTCGTCCCTGTATGAGTCACGAGTTTCTTGACTTTGTCGAGGACATTCTGGACGCCATGGACAAGGCCGAAGTCTTGGTTGAAGGTTTCACCTATCACAGGTTTGAAGAAGACTTCCGCACCAACTTTGCCGTAATCAGAGCTCTGGAAATCATCGGAGAGGCTACCAAGCGACTACCCATGAGCGTGAGTGACCAGTACCCGGAGATTCCGTGGGCAGGAATGGCCGGCATGCGCGACCGCATCATCCACGGCTATGACACAGTGGACCTTCAGATTGTATGGGACGTGGTTAAGCAGGACATCCCCGCAATCAAGCCACAGATTCAACAGCTCCTTGCCGACTACATGACATGAACTGAGATTCTGGGAATCACCAAACGCGCATTCAGACCGAATGCGTTTTGCACCCTGTGTCTGAGAATACCTCAACTTCCGCGGCGGCAAGTTCAGCAAGAGTCGCGGCGCCTTTGTCGACGTGCCCTACTTCCTGAGCAAGTACGACCCCGACGCGCTGCGCTTCTACTTGACTGCCACCACCCGAGACGTGGCACACCGAGTAAGCCCTGCCTGTCCCGCCCGCCAGATCACGCAGTCTCTAGCTCTGCCAGCAGCGCCTTCGCCTCGACCAGGTCTACGGTGTCGAACCCCTCAGTGAACCAGCCATAGATGCCAGCCAGCAGCTCGCGGGCGTCGTCGCGCCGGCCCTGGCCCTGCCAGAGCCGCGCCAGGCTCACCGCCGCCCGCAGCTCCAGCCAGCGCGCCTGCTGCTCGCGGGCCACCCCCAGCGCGCGCTGGAAGCAAGCCTCGGCCTCTTCGACCCTGGACCTGACAGGTCTGCCAGACCTGTCAGGTCTGTCCGCCATGAGCAGGAGATCCCCACGCATGCGGCACACTTCCGCTTCCAACATTCGGACGCCGGTGTCCTCGATCCAGGCCTGGGCCCTCTCCATCGCTTCCAGGCCCCTCTCCGCCTGGCCGGCTCGGGCACACAGTTGGGCCTGAACCAGCAGCTGGGCGGCGTGCCCCACGCCAGAGCCGAGGGCCCCCAAGGCAGACTCTGCCTCTGCCGCCTGGCCCAGGCCCCGCTGGAACGCTGCCTCTTCCTCGCTTGTGCCTGCTTGCTGCTCTTGCGCCCGCGCCTGGCCTGCAAATAGCTCGGCCCAGTGTGCATATTCCAATCCAGCACCACGAAGGGTGCTCAGGGCTCGCGCGTGGCTCAGGGCCGCCGTCGCGTCACGGCCCATTAGTATGTAAGCAGCCCCCGCCAACAAATGGGCAAAGGCCGTAGACGGCGGCTGATCGATCGCCTGTGCCCGCGCCAACGCCTGATGGATGCTGGCCCGGCCCAGGTCCGGGTAACCGAGCAGCCACAGCACACTGCCCAGCACGCTGTGGCCTATCACTCCCGGGTCCGCTCCCAACACCGGGCTCAAGGGGCGGCCGGCACCCGGCTCGTCGAGGGCCAGCGCCTGGCTCAGGTGCTCGCGGACGGCGATGTACTGTCCCTGAAACCACTGGCTGTGGCCCAGCACCCAGTGCGCCAACACGAGGGACTGCCGGTCGCTGCTTTCGGCCAGGCCCAGGAGCTGCTCGCCCATCCGCCGGCCGCGCTCAGGATCGGCCGACCAGACGGTCAGCAGCGCCAGCGCCGTCAGTGCGGAGAGGTGCTGCGGGTCGTCCTGAAGAGCGGGATGCTGGACCAGGTCGGAGAGGCGCCTCAGGGCACGCCTGTATGCCGGTGCCTGCCAACCCTGCCGCAGCAGCGCCGGATGGACTAGCGCCAGGCACAGGGCCAGCTCCAGGCGCAGCCGCTCGCCCGAGGCCGCAGCACCCTCCAGCAGCGTCAGCCCGCACTCCAGGTGGGCGATCGCCTCGTCGTAGGCCACCAGGCGTGCCGCCCACCGTCCCGCCTCCAGACGATGGCGGGCCGCCTCGAGGGGCAGGCCCGCCGCCTCATAGTGCCGCGCCAGCTCCGGTGCCAGTGTCTGGGCGTGCTCCGAGGCTTCCGTAGGGGGCCGCTCCCCCGCGCCTGCACAGATCGTTTCCAGAGCCCGCCCGGTCGCCTCGTGCAGCCGCCCACGCTCGAGGGCATCGATGTCGTTGTAGGCGCCACGGTGCAGCAGGGCGTGGCGGAAGCGGTAGTGGGTCAGGCGCTGGCCGGTGGAGGCCAGGCGCTCGAGGCTGACCGCCTCGACCAGCCGGTGGCGAGTGCGAAGCGGGCCGCTCAGGCGCTGGACCACGGCCGCCTCATCCCAGCCCAGGACCCGAGCCACAACCTCGGCGACGAACTGCTCACCCTGGACGCTGGCTGCCTGGAGCAGCGTCCGATCCTCGTCCGGCAGGCCGGCCAGGTGCCCGGCGATGATGGCCTCCACCCTGGCGGGGGGCTGATCCCACTTCAGCTCGTGCGCCTCGATCCAGCGCCCAGCCGCGTCTCGGACGAGCGCCCCCTGGCGCTCAAAGCTGCGAAGCAGCTCGACGGTGAACAGCGGGTTGCCTTCGGTGTGGGCGTACAGTGCCTGGCGGAAGCTCGCCCCCAGGCAATTCGGCTCACTGTCGACAAGCGCCTCGACGAACCCCCGGCCGTCGGCCCGGTCCAGGTCGACCATGACGTCGCCCCACTCCCGGGTAAGCTCCTGGAGGACAGGCCTTAGACCTCGGGGGTCTCCCAGACCCCCGAGGTCTGGTGGTCCGTGGATCGCCTCGGGCCGGTAGGCGCATACCAGCAGAATGCGGCTACCGGCCAGGCGGCGCCCCAGGTGGAAGAGCAGCGCCGCCGTGCCGCCGTCGGCCCACTGCAGGTCGTCGACGGCCAGGAGCAGGGGCTTGTTCAAGGAGACGGCGTGCAGAACCCGAGTCACCTGGGCGAGGAGGTCGGGCTGCGGCGCCGGCGTGCGCACGCCCGCACCAGAACTGGACGCAGCCGCCTCTCTGGCACGGCCGCCCAGCGCGATCTCCCGCAGTTGTGGCAGCCACACCTGCCCTGCCTTGGTCCCGAAGGACGGAGTCCGAGGGGAGGGCCCCCGCCCGAGGGGGCGTCCAACGCCGGTCGGGCCGCGACCCTTCGCCGGGCTGAGGGGAGGGAAGCCCTCGACGCGCCGCAGCAGCGCCTCGCCCGGGACAAA
>JBFYTF010000699.1:0-19084 GCA_041300865.1 Anaerolineae bacterium | reverse complement strand
GGCCGGCACCGTATCCGAAGGCTCGTGGGTGACGGCCTGGTGCAAGAACGGGTCGAACTCCTGCCCGGCGGCTTCGATGACGGTCACGCCCTCTTGCTCCAGCAGATGCTGAAACTTGTGCTCGATGAGGCGAACGCCGTCGATCCACGGAGCCGCCGAAATGTCTGCCGGTACGTTTTCCAGCGCCCGCTGAAAGTCGTCGAGGATGGGCAACAGCCGCACCAGGACGTCGGCCCTGGCGGTGCGGTACGCCTGTTCCTGCTCGCGCTGAAAACGCTTGCGTGCGTTGGCCAGCTCAGCCCGGGCCCGCTGCCAGCCATCCAGGTACTCGGCCTGGCGAGTCTGGGCGTCTTCCAGTTGCTGGCGCAGGCCGGCGAGCTCTTCTTCAGGCGTGCCCTCCCTGGGCTCGGCGGGCAGCACTTCGCCGACGACGACGTCGTCTTCCGCTTCTTGGCCGGCCTGTTCAACCTTCTGTGTGATGTCTGGTTCCGAGTCTTCCATGCTTGTCATCTGCTCCTCAGGTTGAGAGTTCTTCTCCACCGCCATAGACCTCGCGGAAAAGGTCGCTCAGCAGGTTGGCCACGTAACGCACGGTGGAAATCGCGCGGCTGTAGGGCATGCGCATCGGGCCCATGACACCCAGCGCACCGCGGGCCTCGCCACTAACGCCGTAGGGAGACACAACCAGGCTGCACTCCTTCAGCTCGTTCCAGCGCCCCTCGCCGCCAATGACGACCTGCACGCCCCCGACCTCTAGCATCTCGGTCAGCAGGTCCTCCAGCAGGGTTCGGTCTTCCAGGAGATGCACCACGTTCCTGGCGCTCTCAGGCAGGGCGAACTCGGGCTGGTGCAGGATGTGGACCAACCCATCGCGGTAAAGGTGAAGATCAGTCTGATCATCGACGCGCTTCATAGTCCGCACCACGACGTCGAGCACCGCCTGCTCCGCGGCTCCGAGCTGCGGGCGGTGCAGGGCGATCCGGTTGGCCGAAGCTCCGGTGCACAGGTCGTTCAGCCGGTTGGCCGCCTGGGTGAGGGTGTCCTGGTCGAGGGGATCGTCCAGGGCCAGCATCTGCTGCCGAACGATGCCGCCCTCCAGGACGACGATAAGCAGGACCATCGTCTCCTGGATCGAGATGAGCTCCAGATGCCGCAAGCGCGACTGCTCCATGCGCAGGCTGGTCACGACGGCGGCAGATTGCGCGGTGCGCGCCAGCACCGAGGCTGCCAGGCGCATCCACTGCTCCAGGTCCACGCCGACTTGGTGGAACTGGTGGCGGATGGTCCTCTGCTCCTCCACGGCCAGCTGCGACTCGCGCATCAGGCGCTCGACAAAGTAGCGGTAGCCCTTGTCCGTGGGCACCCGTCCGGCCGACGTGTGGGGCTGGGTCACGTAACCCAGCTCTTCCAGGCGGGCCATTTCGTTGCGAATCGTGGCCGAGCTGACCCCCAATCCGTAAGCCTCTATGGTCTTGGACCCCACGGGCTGCGCAGCCGCGACATAGTCGCGGACCACGAGGCCCAGGATCAGTTGTTGGCGTGGCGTCAATTCATCCATCATTTCCTCAGCATGCAACGGGGTGGTCGAATCGCCCACCCCATCAAGTAATTAGCACTCCTATGCATGGAGTGCTAATCACGCATCAAGGATGATACCATGAACCTGGAACGCTGTCAAGGTGGGTGGCGCCATGCGCCAGGCCTGATATCACCCCGAGGGGGTCAATAGGCGTGACGATCGCCGAGGATGCTGGCGAAGGTGCGGAGGATGATCTTGAAGTCCAGCCAGAGAGACCAGTTCTCGATGTACCAGACGTCGTATTTGGTTCGTTCGGCGATCGAAGTGTCGCCGCGCAGGCCGTTGACCTGGGCCCAACCTGTCATGCCTGCCTTTTCCCGGTGGCGATCCATGTAGCGCGGAATACTTCGCCGGAACTGCTCGACGTACACCGGCCGTTCGGGCCGCGGGCCCACCAGGCTCATGTCGCCCACCAGGACGTTGACAAGCTGCGGCAGCTCGTCGATGTTCAGACGGCGCAGCATCTTTCCCAGCCGGGTGACCCGCGGGTCGCCCGCTGTGGTCCAGCCCGGCCCACCTTGCTCGGCGTCGGTGCGCATGGACCGGAACTTGATGCACCAGAAGGACCTGGCATCAAGCCCCATCCGCTCCTGCGCGTAAAAGACCGGTCCCGGCGAGTCGAGCTTGATGGCCGCCGCTACAAACATCAGCATCGGCGACAGGATAATCAGGCCCACGGCGCTGCCAAGGAGGTCGACTGCACGCTTGAGGGTCAGCTTCCAGCCGCGCAGAGCGACGTCGCGGACGTTGAGCAGGGGCAGCCCGCCCAGGTCTCCGATGCTCATCTCAGTGGCAATGATCTGGAACAGATCGGGAAAGATCTTGATGCCCACCTGGCCGCGTTCGCAGCGCGCCACAATGGCCAGGAGCTCCTGGTTTGGCAGCTCCGGCAAGCCGACGATCACCTCTTCGATCTCGTGCTTGCCGATGACTTCGGGCAGGTCGTCGATGCCGCCCAACACCGGCACGCCCATAATCTCGTGGCCGGTCTCGGTGGTGCCATCCACAAAGCCCACCACATGGTAGCCGAGGCGGGGCATCTGGCGGACCTTTTGCAGGATCATGCGCCCCACGTCGCCGGTGCCCACGATGAGCAGCCGGTCGCTCCACACCCCTCGCCTGCGGAGCCAGTTGCGCAGTAGGACGAGCACCGTGCGGCTAAAACCGACCAGGACGACGGTGATCAACCAGCCATAGACCACCATGGCTCGGGGAAAGTCCAGCTCCAGGGAGCTGTTCTTGAACAGGAAGGTCGTCAAGGCTACAGTGACAATGGTGCCGATGGAGGTCGCAGCAAAGATGCGATAGAACTCGTCCAGGCGAGGTGTGGAGCGTTTGGCGTCGTACAGGCGCGAAAAGAAATAGAGGGTGGGGATGGTGACGACGTAGACGATCATCATGCCCACGTAATCGGCAAACGGGCCGATGTTGACCGGCGGTGGCACAGCTATTACCTTGCGCAGCCAGTAGGCAGCCACAAAGGCCAAGCTGACCATTGCCAGGTCGGTGATAATCAGCAGCAAGACAAAGAGAACGTGAGCCCTGCGCCTCACGGCTGCCCTCCGTCGCGGCCGACAGGCACCGCCGACGCGACTCCCCGCCGCTCGACGGGACGCAGGCGGTCGCGGACGACGGCCCAGCTTCCGAGCAGGAGCACCGACCCATGGATCAGCCAGTTCACCAGGAAAGAGCTCTCGTCGCGAAAGTGCTTGTCGTGGAAAAGGCGCATCGTCCGGTAGAAGTGGACGTTGGCCAGGGCGCTTCTCTGGCGGCTCGACTCGCCTTTGTAGTGCAGGACCGTGACCTCGGCGTTGTACCACACCTGCCAGCCGTGCTTCTTGGCCCGATAACAAAAGTCAAGGTCCTCGGCATACATGAAATAGCGCTCGTCCAGCAGCCCGACCTGCTCGATCACCTCGCCGCGGATGAGCATGAAAGCACCTACGACCGCATCCACCTCTGTCGTTACGTCTGGGGAGAGGTAGGTCATGTTGTAGCGGCCAAAGCGCGGGCTCCGGGGAAAGAGGCGGCTCAGGCCAGACATGCGGTAGAAGGCCACCTCGGGCGTGGGAAAGCCGCGCCGGCAGGCCAAGTCGAGGCTGCCGTCACTGCGCACCAGGCGCGGGCCCGCGATTCCCGCCTGGGGGCGTTCCGCTACAAAGGCCAGCATCTGGCTCAGGGCCAGGGGCGGCAGGACGGTATCGGGGTTGAGGAGAAGGGCATAGCGGGGGTGCGCGGGGCTCGCCTGTTCGCCCGGGTAGAAGCCCAGGGCTTGCAGCCCCAGGTTGTTGCCCGCGGCATAGCCGCAGTTCTGAGCCCGCACCAGGCGCACTTGAGGGAACTCGGCGGCCACCATGTCGGCACTGCCGTCCATGGAGCCGTTGTCGACGACGCACACTGCAAAGGTCAAGTCGCCCTGGCTGGCGAGCACCGACTGCAGGCAGCCGCGCAGCAGGTCGCACACGTTATAGTTGACGATCACAATCCCCAGATCGACCATATCGTGTTTCCTGCCTCGCGGATCAGCACCGTCCCGCGAGGCCGGGGCGCCACATCAGCTCAACACGCTGCGCGCGATCACCATTCTCTGGATCTCGCTGGTGCCCTCATAAATCTCGGTAATCTTGGCGTCGCGGAAGTGGCGCTCCACCGGATACTCTTTGCTGTAGCCGTTGCCGCCAAAGATCTGGACGGCCTTGGTCGTCACCCACATGGCCATTTCGGAGGCATACAGCTTGGCCATGGATGCCTCCAGCGAATACCGCCCACCCTTCTTGTCCGCCTCATCCTTGGCCACGGCCGCCTGGTAGGTGAGCAGGCGGGCCGCTTCCAGCCGGGTCTTCATGTCGGCCAGCATCCACTGGATGGCCTGGAACTCGGCGATGGGCTGCCCGAACTGCACGCGCTCCTTGGCGTAATCGCGGGCTGCCTCGAAAGCGGCCTCGGCAATGCCCACGGCCTGCGAAGCAATGCCGATCCGGCCGGCGTCCAGGATGGCCAGGGCCACTTTGAAGCCGGCGCCCTCGTCGCCCAGCCGGTGCCGGGCGGGCAGGCGATAGTTCTCAAAGATCAGCTCTGAAGTATGAGACGCTCGGATCCCCAGTTTTGGTTCCACTTTGCCAGGGGAAAAGCCGGGCAATTTCGTGTCGGCGATAAAGGCCGTAATGCCACGTTGCCCCTTGGACCTGTCCGTCATGGCAAAAAGCACGATCAGATCGGCATTGGGCCCACTGGTCACCCAGGCCTTCAGCCCGTTGATCAAGTACTCGTCCGTTTGCGGGTCGTACACGGCCGTTGTGCGCATATTGGCCGGGTCAGAGCCGGCCTGGGGCTCGGTCAGAGAGTAGGCTCCCAGCTTCTCGCCGCTGGCCAACGGTACCAGGAACTCTTGTTTCTGCTCCTCAGTCCCGAAGTGGTAGATGCCGTGGCACACGAGGGAGTTGTTCACCGACATGATAACGCCGTGCGATGCGCAGGCCTTCGAGATCTCGATCATGGCCAGCACGTAGCTGAGGGTGTCCAGTCCCGTCCCCCCATAGTCCTCGGGGATCTCGATGCCCATGAAACCCAGCTCGCCCATTTTCTTGACCGTTTCGGTTGGAAAGCGTGCGTCTACATCCAGCTCGGCGGCGATGGGCGCGATCTCTTTTTGTGCAAAGTCCCGCGCCATGTCCCGAATCATGCGGTGTTCTTGCGAGAGCTTCAGATCCATTTCCCCCTCCTTGTGGCGCTCGACGGTCGCTCTTACATTATACTACAGGATCCAGGCGCAGGCAATTGAGCGGGCGCACTCTGCCAGTGCAGAGCCACAGCGTTACCAAAAGCCGGTGCCGCGGCAGATCGGGCAGGTATTCCCTCCCCGGGTGGTGCCCTGTCCCCGACAGTAGAGGCAGGGGATCGCCGGCCGCTGCTGCTCGGGCGGCGGCGGTGCGGGAGTTCGGGGGCCCACGCAGCGGCCGGGCGTCGGGCGCCCGAACAAGGCACGCACAAAGCTGGCCAACGCACTGCCCAGCATCTCGCCGAGCGTAGGGCTCCAGCGCTTGACGGTATCGAAGAAGCGGCTGCCCGTCGGTGCCAGGCGCCCTAGCTCGATCTCCAGTTGGTCGGCGGGCGGCCGGCGCTTCGGATCGGGGTCCAGGCAGCGGGCTACCAGGGCAGCCAGTACCGGGCTGACGTCTGGGCGCGCCTCGGACAGCGGCACAAAGGTAGAGAACGAGCGTAGGATCTCAAAGTCCAGCTCCGGGAAGGAGACAAACCGATCCCGGGGATCGCTGGCCGTCAGAAGGTGGTGCATCGTGGCCCCCAGAGCATAGATGTCCGACTTGACGGAGGGCTGCATCTGCCATTGCTCCAGGGGAGTGTAGCCGGGCGTGCCGGCCGCCACCGTCTTGCCGCCGGCGACCATGACCCGGGCCCCACTGCTGACGGCCGCCCGGGCCAGGCCAAAGTCCACGAGCCATACCCGGTCTTCGGGATCGACGATAATGTTCGCCGGTTTGATGTCGCGGTGGATCACAGGCCGTGGCTTGCGGCTGTGGAGGTAGACGAGGGCATTGGCCACCTCCTGGCCACAGCGCACGACCTCGGTCTCGGACAGCGGCCCCTTGAGGCGTTCCAGGCGACGCTCCAGGCTCTCGCCTTCGATGTATTTCATGACCAGATACTGATCCAGGCCCTCGACGAAATAGCCATAGACCTCGGGGATGCGGGGATGGCCCGGGCTATTGAGGCGCGCCAAGACTTCGGCCTCGCGCTTGAAATCGTCCTCGGCCCGCCGGCGCTCGGTCTGGCTGGCAAAGAAGGGCCGCATCTGTTTGACGACGCACAGCCGGCCGAAGAGCTCCATGTCGCGCGCCAGGTAGACGGCCCCCATGCCGCCGTGGCCCAACTGGCCGATGATCTGGTAGCGTCCGCCCTGCAGCGGCGTGCCCACATCGAGCGTCTTGGTGAGGGCCGCATCGGCCAGACCGGCGGCCGCCAACCGCACCCCACAACGGGTACAAAAGCGAGCTTCCGGTTTGACCGGCGCACCACACTGAGGACAATCAGCCATGTCGCGACTCCAAGCGGACCAGCAGGACCGTGATATTGTCTTCGCCGCCGGCCTCGTTGGCCGCGTTGACCAGTTGGCGGCAGATGGCGAGCGGGCCGACCGGTGAGGCCAGGTAGCCGGCCAGGCGTTCGTTCGGGTAGATCATGTCCCACAGACCGTCGGAGCAGAGGAGCAGGCTATCGCCCACCTCCAGGACCAGGGAGGAGTAGATGTCGACCTCGATCTGGGGCTTGAGGCCCAGGCTGCGGTACAGAATGTGGCGGTGTGGATGATCTTGAAGCTCGTCGGGCTCGATGCGGCCCTGCTTGAGCAGAGCGCCGGGCACCGAGTGATCCTCGGTTAATTGCCGCAGTTGGCCCTTGCGAAAGAGGTAGGCCCGGCTGTCGCCCACGTGGGCCACCGTCACCCGTTCGCCCTCGATGACCGCCAGCGTGAGCGTCGAGCCCATGTCGCCCGCCTCTTCGCTGTGGGTGCGGGCATAGCCGAGGAGCACCTGGTTCGCACGCTCGACGGCGTGGTGCAGCAGGCGCGCCAGGTCCGTCTCTTCCAGGCGCACCGTAAAGCCGCTGCCCATCGCCGCCAGGGCTTCGGCATCCAGACGCCGCGTCACCGCCGTGTCCTGCGGCCGGAACAGAGGGGCCAGCTCTCGTTTCAGGGTGTTCACCGCCCAGTGGCTGGCGACCTCACCCGCGAGATGGCCGCCCATCCCGTCGGCGACGACGAACAGCCCCAAAGGTCCCTCGTCGGAGGCCTGGACGACCTTGAAGTAATAGCGGTCCTCGTTCAGATCGCGCTGCCGGCCCACATCGGTGAGCCCGGCCACGGAAAGCCAATAGTTCATCGTCGCCTGACCCTCATCCGAAGAGTCCTCTGCCTTTGACCTCCAGCACGACGTCGACGGGAACGTCGTGCCCCCCGTCCACGTCAAACGTCAGCCTGATGTCGTGCTTGCCCGACCGGGCCTTGTCCACCCGCCCTCGGAGTGTCACGACCTGTTGGCCGCCTGCCACCAGGCGGAAGGTCTCGGGCTTGATCAACAGCCAGCGCGGCGCGCCCCGCACCCGCACCTGCGCCGCCTCACCCCCCGTATTGTTGACGGTTACCGTGGCCTCGCGCGTTGTCAGGCTGCCGGTGTTCACCCGGCCCAGGCTTATCCGCCTGGGAGTCACCTCGATGGCCGCCACCGGCCGCCCTGTCTGCGTGGGCTCAACTCCTGGGCCGGCGACGCGGACCTCAACTGCCACCACTTCCGGCATGCCGCCTACGGGCATGAGCGTCACCGCGGCCTGGTGAGGACGGCCGGGCTCCAAACCCGCGGTGTCGATCTCGATATCCAGCTGGCAGTTGCGTCTTGGCGCACACCCAAAGGAGCTGCTGGCCATCTTGATCCAGGGCGCCGTGGCAAAGATCTCGCCGCGCAACGGACCCTGCCCGCGGTTGGCGATCTCGATGGTCTGGGCGATCCGTTGGTTTCGACCGGCCTCCGGCAGCCGCAGGATCGCGGTCCGCAGCTCCAGTTCTCCCGGGGGCAAAGCGGCAGGGCTGAGCTGCCGGATGAAATCGTCGAGCGCCGCATCCGGGTTGCTGGGCCAGCGCCTGGCCGCCGCCTCTGCAGCCTGAGCGGCGACGGGATCGTGGAGCGTTCCCCGCAGCCAGTTCGCCAGGGTGCCATCGTGCAGCATGCCGGCGGCATAGTTCCAGTGCTTGACTGCCAGGGCAAGGAGCTCCTCACGCTCATCGGCTTCCTCGCCATCGGGGAAGGCCAGTGCTCGCAGCGCGCCCGTCTGACCCGCCAGGTAACGCTCCAACTGCTGCCGCAGCTCACTGGCAGTCGGTCGCTGCTCCAGGCTGTGCGCCAGGGTGGCGCGCAGGATGGCCGCCAGGGCCGGCGGGAGGTTATCCAGCTCGGGATATTGCATCGGGTGGTCGCGGGGGTCGTCGTCGGTGAGGAGGTGGTAGGCAGTGGCACCCAGGGAGTAAACATCGGAGCGAGGCTCCGAGTGACCCTGGAACAACTCGGGCGCGGCATAGCCCACGGTGCCATACAGACTGGCCCGGCTGCCGTCGGGCCGGCCTGCGGCTGCCAGGTAGCGTGTATGGGCCGTGCCAAAGTCGACGAGCACCGCCCGGCCGCTGTTGCCGTCGACGATGATGTTGCCCGGCTTGATGTCGTTGTGGATTACGGGCGGCTGGCGGTTGGCGAGGTATTCCAGGACTTCGCACACCTGGATGGTGTAGCGCAGCACCTGCTCGGGAGGCAGTGGGCCACCAGAGACGAGCTGGCCGGTCCCGTTGTCCTCGCCCGTCAGGCCTCTGCTCAGGTCGGGCCCCTCGATGTACTCCATCACCAGGTAGTTGTGGCCACCCTCTGAGAAAAAGGCGTACAGGTCCGGGATGCCGGGGTGCTTGAGGTCGCCCAGGGTGCGCGCCTCGGCCTCGAAGCGCAACTGGGCTTTTTCCCGTTCCACGGGATCGGCGGGATCGTAGTACTCGACAACCTCTTTCAGCACGGCCAACCGGTCAAAGGCCCGGGTCTGGGCCACGAGCCAGACAGCGCCCATACCGCCCTTGCCCAGGGGCTGCACGACGCGGTAGGAGCCCCCACCGAGCACCTGGCCGGGCTGCAGCTGGGCAGTCGCCGTCGATAGAGGTGCCTGGCAGGAGGCGCAGTAGCGGGCGCCCGGCCGGTTGAGCCGCCCGCAATTGGGGCACACCTCGGTCAACGTCCCATCCTCTTTTGCGCCTGTTTGGCAATCTCTCCGACAGTACAGGCAACGACGAGGCCCACTGCCGGCAGCAGGCCGGCCAGCAGCAGCGCCAGGGGCAGGAGCTTCAGGAAGCGCGCCGCCAGCACCTCCAGCCCGGGCGTGTAGCCGCTCCAGGCCGACCAGAGGGCTACCATGGCAACTGCCAGGACCAGGATCTCAAAGGCCAGCAGGGTGCCGGCCAGCCGTGAGCGCAGCAGGCTGAAGAAGCTGCTCAGCCACAGATCCAGCCCTCGCCGCACGCCGCGGCCCCCGGCAGACAGTGACGGCAGCAGCGAGCCGGCTGCGGCGCTGAGGCGCCTCGACCACCGACGTGGCAGCTCGCGCCACAGGTTCATCTCTACGGCAACCGGCACAGACACCTGCGCCCCCCGCCCGGGCGCGCAGGTGATCACGGCCTGGTGTTCGCGCCGCAGGCGCAGGGTAGAGGTGTCCACGCAAACCGTCACCGGCACTTCACTGCCCGCCAGGCAGCCAATGGACGAAGGCTCGACCTTGAGCCAGGGAGCGGACGCCTGAAAGGTCGTCCGAGCGTAACCCCGGCCCTGGTTGCTCACCACCAGCTGCTGTGCCGTCCCACCACCACCCACGCGGAACTCGACACCGGCCGGATCGATGCGCAGTCGAGGTGGAGGCAGCCGGGGATCCAGGCGGTGCAAGAACGCCTCCAAGGCGGCATTGGGGTCGGGGTCCAGGCGGGCAGAATCGCTCTTGGCCACCAGATCATGGCGGTTTCTAGTACGGAACCAGCGCTCAAAGTCGCCGCTCGCCAGGTGCTGCCGTGCCTCGTCCCAATAGAGGTCGCACAGCACCACCAGGTCGCTGGTCGTCTGGGCCGCGGTTCCGTTGCGAAAGACAAAGGGGTGGGCACCGTCGTCCGGGATGAGCCAGGCCTCTAGCGCCTGGCGCATCTCAGCTGCCGAGCTGCGGCGCCGCACCTCCAGGTGCAGCGCCCGGCTCAGGGCACCAGCCAACGGGCCGGGCAGCTTCTCGAGCTGCGGGAAGCGGAATGGATGCGCTCCTGGGTCATCGTCGGTTAGCAGGTGATAGACCGTTGCGGCCAGGCCATAGACGTCCGAGCGCGGCTCCGACTGGGCCTGATACTGCTCGGGCGCGGCATAGCCCTCGGTCCCGAAAGCGACCATGCCCTGCTCCAGCCGCGCCTGGGTGGCCCACCGGGTCCTCGTCCGCGCCGTCCCGAAATCGACCAGCCGCACCTCGCCGCTCGTGCCGTCCACAATCAAGTTGGCCGGCTTGACGTCGTGATGCACCACGGGTGTCTGGCGGCCGGCCAGGTACTCCAGCACCTGGCAGACGCGGATGGCATGGCGCGCGATCTCTTCGGCCGCCAGGATCCGGGCAGGCAGGGTCCTCCCGAGCGGGTCCAGGTGCGTCACTGCCTGCTCCAGCGTTTCGCCCTCGATATACTCCATGACAATGTAGTGGCGGCCGGCCTCAGAAAAGTAGCTGTAGATGCGCGGGATTCCGGGATGGCTCAGTTCGGCCAGGAGGCGGGCCTCGGCCTCGAAGCGGGCCTCGGCCTGGCGCGCCTCCTCTGCGTCGGTGGGATCGTAGTAATCGAGGAGCTCTTTCACGACGCACCTGCGGTCAAAGGCACAGGTGTCGGCGGCCAGGTAGAGAGCGCCCATCCCGCCACGCCCCAAGGCCTCGAGGACGCGGTAGATGCCGCCGCGCAGCGTGTGCCCGCGGCGCAGCGGCGACCATGGCTCCCGTCCGAGGCCCTGCCCACACTTCTCGCAGAACCGGGCGCTGGGACGGTTCAGGTGCCCACAGCTCGGATTAGAACAACGTTGCATTATCTATGCCGGCTGCCGGATCCTTGACCTTGGACGGCACGCGGCCGGCGGCCAGGATCCGGCCTCCGCTTTCTAGTCTCAAAAGTGCCTTCAGACGCATTAGCTCCTGAGCACGACCGCAACCCGACCAAAGCGGATCTCGTCGCCGGGCTGCACCTGCTGTCGCGTTCCGGGCGCTACCTTCTGTTTGTTCACAAAGGTAAAGTTGGTGCTGTCCAGGTCAACGACGTAGGTATTACCACCCTCCACAACGATGCGTGCGTGGCGCCGCGACACACCGCCATCCTCGCCGCCGTGAGGGGTGAGGTCGACGTCCGGGTAGATGCCGCTGACCGGATCCTCGCGCCCGACGATTATTTCCTCCTTGCGCGGCAGCGGGATTTCGGCACCCGATGCCGCAACCACGAGGCGTGGGCCACCGGCCGAAGGCAGGGACGCCGGGACGGCTGCGGGTGCAGGACCCGCGGCCGTGGCAGGCACTGCCTTCAGGGCAAAGCCGCACGAGCTGCAGAAGGTGTCCTCTGGCGAGATCTCGGATCCGCAGGCCGGGCAGGCCAACGGTGCAGCGACGCCCGCATCCGTGGGCGCGACGACGGCCCCCGCGGGCGAGGGCGGTGGGCCAGAGGGAGCCAGCGCCGCCTGCTCCTCGGCAGCCACAGCGGCTGCCCCGGCCGGGGCCACAGCCTCCTGGGCCGCGGCAGGCGGCTCTTCCACCGCGTCCGGCGGCAGCGGGGGCTGGGCCAGCGAAGCCCCGCAGTTCTGGCAGAACGCTTCGCCGGGCTCCACCTCAGCCCCACACGCCGGGCAGGTCAGCGCGCCGGCAGCAGCCGGAGCGGCCTCAGGCTGCGCGGGGGCTTCTGGCTGACCAGCGGCCTCAAGCTGTGCTGGGGCTTCAGCAGGCGCCTCGCCCGCCGGTGCCTCTTCCGTAGTGGGTACGGGCGCATCCAACGGCGAGCCGCAGTAATCACAAAAGGCCTCGCCGGGCACGTTGCCGGCGCCGCAGGCGGGGCAGATAACGCTGCCGCTCCCCGGGACGGGGGCCGTCTCGGGAGAAGAGCCCGCCTCTGCGACCGAAGCAGGTATCGACGCAGGCAACGGTGCAGGCACCGTGGCGGACGCCGGTTCCGCCTCAGCTACCGGCAGGCGTGCACCGCACTGATCGCAGAAAATGGCTCCCTCGCTGGCCTGGTTTCCGCAGTTTGGACAGGTAACCATGATTTCGTTCCTCCTTACTCTTTCAGACACTCAAGCAGGCCGTGGCCCTCGCCCGTGCCTTTCAACGTCATGTTAAGGCGTCAAACGCTGGGTCAGCTTGCGCGTTTCATAGCGCAGCTTCTTGGTTCCGTGAGACGACATCTGCCCACTCTTCTCCAAGTTCTCGGCCTCTTGCAGGGCCGACTCGGCCAGGTCCTGCTCGCCCATCTCCAATAGGCGCGTGGCCGCTGCCCGCAGCTTCTCGCTGGCCCCGGCGATGTTGCCCATCTTGGCCTCTTCCAGGGCGCGTGTCTGGAGCTTGAAAGCCGTCACCTTTTCGACGATATTCATCACCTCAGCATCGTACTCCCTGGCGCGCGCGGCGTCGGCCGTGAACTCGAGGACAATGTCGGCCTTGACCTTTTCTCCGGCGATTCCCAGGCCCGGGACGTCATAGCTGACCTCTGCCTGGGCCACCCGGTACTGGCCGGCGGCCCGCGCACCCACAAGGAGCTCCACCAGCAGGCTGCGCGGCTGGCCCTTTTCCAACTCTCCCAGGCTCACCTGGACGTCTCGATCGGAGAGCGGCCGGTAACCGAGATTGGAGATCATGGGCAGTACCTGCCACACCTGGCGAGGCGTGATGCCGTTGGCCAGTCGCAGGATCAGCTGAGCGTTCTGTACAACTGAAGCCTGCATCGCCTGCACGGCGTTCTCAAAAAAGCCCACGATCTTGGTCGGGGAGTCGATAAAGTCCGCCACTCCCCCGCTGGCCTCGGACACCTCGTCAAGCAGGTCTTCATTCCAGTCGTCCCCAAGCCCTAGAGCGTTGACGACAATGCCCT
Organism: Anaerolineae bacterium; assembly: GCA_041300865.1. GTDB lineage: Bacteria > Chloroflexota > Anaerolineae > JAAYZQ01 > JAAYZQ01 > JAAYZQ01. The sequence goes on along the minus strand of JBFYTF010000699.1, from coordinate 5,831 downwards.
TGCTTCCCGCTTCTTTTCCTAGCTTCTTGCACTGCTTCTCATCGCCAAAGGTCTGGCCATCGGTGAGGAGCAGCATGCGGCTGATGCGCGCGGAGGAAAGGGCCTTGTCCAGCTCGGCCAGCCCCTGGGCCATCCCCCCGGATATGGCCGTACCGCCGCCGTCGCGGATGCGGTCGATCTTTTGCTTCAGGGCCTGCTTGTCGGTGACGGGTTGGCTCTCGGCAATGAGATACTTGCGATCGCTGAAGGCCACAATCGATATAAGATCCTGGGGGCTCAGGCGGTCGACCACCAGTTTCGCGGCCGAGCGCAGGTTTTGGATCTTTTCGCCCTGCATGGAGCCGCTCTTGTCCAGGACGAGGGCCAGATTCAGCGGCATCTGCACGGCCTGCATCGCAGCGCTGGGTGCCGCCTCCAGGAGCACGTACACGAGCTGTTGAGTGTTCATCACCGGCATGTTGGCTTTGTTTAGCCGGCTGGTCAGGGTTACGTGATTGCTCATACCTTGCCTCCTTCTATCCTACACTATACGTGCGTTCGGTCCGTTCGTTGTTGGCGTGCATTGTGTAGCGGCCCGGCTTTCCCAGGCGGCTCCACTCGCCGGAACCGCCACTATGTGGCCACCACTGCGACCACCACGACGCTGATATTGTCCTCACCACCGGCCAGGTTGGCGTGCTTGACCAACAGGTCACAAGCCGCCTGAGGATCAGCCTCCTGCAGCATCACGTCGGCGATTCCCTCGTTCCGGACCATCTCCCACAACCCATCGCTGCAGATGATCAGGCGGTCCCCGGCAGCCAGCGGCAAGACCTCGGCATCCACGTCCACGCTCGGCTTGTCTCCGATGCTGCGGTAAATGATGCTGCGATGGGGGTGGCTGTAGATCTCTTCCGGCGCTGCCTGGCCATTAGCGATCATGCTGGCCACCACCGAGTGATCGGTGGTGAGCTGCTCCAGCCCCTGAGCGTTCCAGCGATAGGCCCGGGAGTCGCCCACGTGGGCCACAAAAAGCCGGGCATCGCGCACCAGGGCGGCCGTCAGCGTCGTGCCCATGTCGTTGGCCCGCTTCTGGCGAGCGAGGTAGACGGCGTCGTTAGCCGCCACGACGCCGTTATGAAGTCGCGCCAGCAGGACATCCTCCGGCGAAGGCTCGCCGGCCAGCTCGGAAAGCATGATGTCCTTCATCACGCGCTCGGCCAGGACCTGTAGGGCGAGCTTGCTGGCAATCTCGCCGCCCTCGTGGCCGCCCATGCCATCAGCCACCGCAAAGAGGCCCAGGATCGGCGCTGTGCGAGCTTGGTAGTTCGGTGCCAGCGACACCGCCAACAGGCTGTCTTCGTCCAGCTCACGAACCCTGCCCGTGTCCGACCGGTGGCCGACCACGAGGCGCAAATCCTGCTCAAGCGGCTCAGACGCAGCGGGGGGCTCGCTGACCCGGAAAAAGACCTGGCCCTCGTGCTGCAATGGATGGCCCAGGTCGGCCTCGGCGGGCAAAGCCGGCCCGCTCTCTCCCTGGGCGATTTGCAAAAGGCGTATCTGGGGCCGCCTCTCGAGAGCGGCACCACACTGCGCACAGAAGGCGTCGTCAGGCGAGTTGCCTTCGAAGCCGCACTGCCAACAGGCGCCCAGGTCCTCGGTCTCGTAGAGGACCTGCGCGGGCTGTGCATCCAGGACCTCCACAACGCGGTACCGGCCGGCGACCACCGATCCCGGCTCCAGCGGCTGCAGGGGCTCGGGCTCCTCACGATAGAAAAGGAGCACGTCTTCCTGGGGCTCGGGTGGGCCCGCCGGTTCCCCGGCCTCCGCGCCGCCGCCGGGCCGGTCCGGCGTGGTACCGGCGTCTGGCTCCTGGTCGCCTGGCTCTCCCTCGGCCTCCTCGACCGGACCCTCAGCCTCCTCTGTAGACTCTATCACCTCGCTGGTGGGCTGGAGGGCAGCGGCACTACCCTCTGCCTCGGGGGTCGGCTCCTCCGCGGGCTCTTCGACAAGGCCCTCGGCCTCCTCTGTAGACTCTTTGTGCTCGGAGGTGGCGGCCGGCACACCGGCCTCCACGGCGGGGGTCTCGTCAGGCACTTCCTCCCCGAACGGCTCGCGCCGCCCTTGCACCACACGCTCCGCCTCAAGCGGCTCGGCGGCTGCCGGCTTTTCGGCCGGCGGCGCCTTGACGGGGGCAGCCGCGGCCAGCTCAAAGCGGCACTGCCGGCAAAAGCGCGCCCCTTCTCGATTTTCAGCTCCACAAGCAGGACAGATCATACTGCTTCTCCTATGCGCTTTTGCTGTAGACTCGGGCGCTGGTCCAGTCGCCCGCTGGACACCTTCTTGGCACGAGTCCTCGATGCTGCGGACCTGCAAGGTCAGCGCACCCGAAACTGGATGACCACCAGGCCGACCTTGATGCGATCGCCGTTGCGCAGCAGATGGGCACGGTCGGGCACCAAGGGTAGGCCGTTAACCGTCGTGCCATTGCTGCTGCCGAGATCGGTGACAAAGTAGCCGGCCTGACCCTTGGTGATGCGGGCGTGGCGGCGCGACACATAGTCGCCGTCGTCGTAGAAGGTCATGTCAAAATCGGGCCGGTAGCCTTCCGCCTCGCTGGCCCGGCCAAGGAGCATGGGGCTGCGAGCAACAGGCATCTCCCAGGCAGCGCGCACGGGCTCGATGACGCGCAGGATGGCCGGCCGGGGTGGGGCAAAGGCAAAGCCACAGGCCCCGCAAAAGCCGGCGGTTGACCTGTTGGCCCGGCCGCACGACGGGCAGACCGTGGCAGGCGCGGGGGCCGGCACCTGACTGGGCGACACCTTCTGCGGCGGGACAGCAGCGGGTTGGGCGGCCGCCGGCGCCGGGGGCTGCACGACAGCGGGCGGGGTGTAGGCCTGGGCGGGCAGCGTCGGCGCCTGGGCCTGCTCCCTCGTGACTGCCGCCTGCGGCACAGGTTGGGGTGGAGTGGGCATGGCCGGGGGCACGTAGGGCATGGGCAGGGCATCCAGGAGCGCCTTGCGCATATCAGGTGCCGACTGGAACCGCCGTTCCCGGTCGACGGCCATCGCCTTCTCGACAATCGCGATGGTCTTCTTGGACAGCGCCGTGTTGTAATTGCCCAGCGGCAGAGGCTTCGAAGGCAAGAAGGCGGGCGTCGGCGCCATGTTGGCCAACAAATGATACATCGTGGCACCCAGGGCATAGACGTCCGAACGCGGGTCTGTCTGCCCCTTGCCCCACTGTTCGGGCGCTGCATAGTTCTCCGAGCCCATGGCGACGGTGTCGCGCTTTTTGCCAACCTTGTAGGTGCGGGCAATGCCAAAGTCGATGAGCTTGACCAGGCCGGTGTTGGTGACCATGACGTTGCTCGGCTTCATATCGCGAAAGATGATGGGCGGCTTGCGCCCGTGCAGGTAGTCCAGGGCGTCGCACAACTGGATGGCCCACTTCAGCACGTCGGTCTCGAGGAGGGGTGCGTTGGTCAAAGTCAGGCGCTTCTCCAGCGATTCGCCCCAGATAAACTCCATGACCAGGCAGGCGCGGCCCTGCTCCTCGAAAAAGTCCGCAATCTTTGGTATGTTCGGGTGGTCCAGTTCACGCAGCAGGCGGGACTCTTGCTGGAACAGGCCCTGGGCCATGGCCCTCTCCGACCGGTCCTCGGTCTGTGGGCGCAGCTCCTTAAGGGCCCACAGCTTGCCACTGCCGGCCGGCAGTTCTTCCACCTGGTACACCCAGGCCATACCTCCGCCTCCAACCAGGCGGACAATTCGATATTGATTTTTCAGCACAGTGCCAATGGCCAAAGGTTGCATCATGATCTCCGTCAGCGTGACAATGCGGCCATTTTAACTCAGGACAGTGTCCCTTACCTGACGGTGAGACGCCATTGCCATGACATTTCCGGTCAGGTGCCTTGCCCCTTGTCCGCGCGCCAAGCCGGCTGTGGCAACGGCTTGCATCGGGCCGCCAGGGCAGGCGACCGGGGCACAGCCTCACCACAGCCGGTTGATTATATCACGCTATCCGGTTGCAGGCAACCTCAAATGATCTCGATCTCGCCAGACCCTTCCTCTGCAGGTGGGAAGTGCATGTCCAGGTCCTCCAGAGCCTTGACCAGCGCTTCGGAGACGACGAGATTCCGGTACCATTTGCGGTTGGCAGGCACGATCATCCAGGGAGCCCACGGCGTGCTGCAGCGGTTCAGTGCGTCCTCATAGGCCTGCATGTAGCCGTCCCACAGCCGGCGCTTTTCCACATCTGCCCGCGAAAACTTCCAGGCCTTGGCAGGATCGTCCCGGCGCTTCTCGAGGCGCTCCTTCTGCTCGTCGCGTGAAATGTGTAGGTAGAACTTCAGGATCACAGTCCCGGTGTCGGCCAGCAGCTTCTCGAAGTGGTTGATCTGGTCGTAGCGCCGGCTCCACACCTCCTCGGGAGCCAGGTTCTCCACCCGCACAACCAGCACATCCTCGTAGTGAGACCGGTTAAATATACCGATCATGCCCCGCCCGGGCGCGGCCTTGTGGACGCGCCACAAGAAATCGTGGTCCAGCTCGTCCGGAGTGGGCACCTTGAAGCTCGTCACGCGGCAGCCTTGGGGATTGACGCCGTGAAAGACGTGCTCGATGGTCCCGTCTTTGCCCGCGGCGTCCATACCCTGGAGGACAATCAGCACAGCGTGCTTGCCCTCGGCCCACAGTACCTCCTGGAGCTCGCGAAGACGATCGGTGTTGCGCCGGAGCGCCTCTTGCGCCGCGTCCTTTTCGCTGTACTCCCCTGTGTCGTCGGGGTCGAAATCGGCCAGCCGGATAGGCAGGCCGGGCGAGACAATAAGTGATGGGCCCATAGTTCTACCTCCTGCACCCTAGCATGAGATTGGGACTATTATACGTGTGAACGGCCAGGCTGGCAAACGCAAGCGACCCGGCTCGTCGGGACGTAGGGAGCCGGTGACAGACAGGCAGAATCGCGTGGTGGCGACCCCGGATAGGAGTCGGGCCAAACCTGGAATGTGATCGCTCGTGGGCGGGCGTGCTAGCGGCCGGGCAACTTTGCCGGGCGGCCCTTGAGCCACTTGAGCCCGTGCACAGTCGCCCGCACCCAGGTGGTCCCGCCTTCGCCCCTGTAGGGCGACTGCTGCAGCAGAAAGAAGCGGACCACGGGGCGGAAGGCTCGCACGAGGGCGACCCGCTGGCGCAGCCTAGCCCGTATATCGCAGACGTAATCATCCAGGGTGCGCTGCTGGTAGCAGAGCAGGCGCTCGCTCTCGACCGTGTCCAGCCAATCGGTGGGAAAGGGCACAGACGCAAACGCCTCCTCCGGCAGGGCTCCCACGCCCATTGCGTCCAGCACCCTGGTCATGATGTCGCGGTAGAGGTACTGGCAGCGGGGCCCGCCGCCGATGAGCAGCACCTTGCCCCATACCTCGCTGCTCGTGGCCGCCCGGGCAAAGGCCAAGCCGGCATCGCGCGTGTGCACGTACTCCATCCGGTTGTCGAGCGGCACGTCGAACATGCCGGGGTCCATGCGCATAGCAAGGGGCAAGCTGGCCGCCAGGCGCAGGATAGCCCACTTCAGGCCTGACTCCCGGACCATGGTCTCGCAAGCCACCTTGTGGCAGGCATAGTGCTCGATGGGTTGGACCGGATCGACGGACGTCCGCGGCGGCGGTTGGTGTTGCGTGCGCCCGTAGATGTGGTACGACGAGGCAAAGACGATGCGGGGTGGCAGCGGTTGCCGCTGCATTGCCCCCAGCAGATTTCGGGTGCCCCCGACGTTGACCTCCTCGGCCCAGGCGGGGTGGTCCTCCGACTCGAAACCTGTTGCGGACAACTTCGGGACGATGAATGCCA
>JBFYTF010000697.1:0-7464 GCA_041300865.1 Anaerolineae bacterium | reverse complement strand
GTGGCAGGAAAGGCAGTCCATCAGGTCGGTGTGGGGCACGTCGGCGTTGTGCCAGTCGCTGGTGTCGTGGCAGTCGAGGCACAGCCCCGCATAGTGGCCCGGCGGCGCCGTGTGGCACACCGTGCAGTCCAGGAGCCCGTCATGAACGGCGTTCGTGCTGCCCCAGTCGTCAGTGCCGTGGCACTCGGCGCAAAGACCGTTATAATGTCCGGTCGGTGCCGCGTGGCACGTGACACAGTCCGTCAGCGTGGTGTGATTTACGCTTACCCCGCCCCAGCTGCTGGTACCGTGGCAGCCCTGGCAGCCACCGTTGTAGTGGACGCCGGGAGCGGTGTGGCAGGCGGTGCAGGTCGCGCCGTTGGTGTGGTACGCTGTGACACTCGCCCAGTCGTCAGTGCTATGGCAGTTGGAGCACTGCCCGTTGGCGTGCCCGGCGGGTGCTTCGCTGTGGTGGCAGTCTTCGCAGTCCCGGAACGAGCTGTGGTTGAACCACGCCTGGTTCCAGGCCACGGTGTTGTGGCACTGCGAGCACTGGCCGCGGTAGTGGTCCGCCTGGCGGTGGCACGACTGGCAGTCGGCCGCGTCCGCGTGGTCGGGGCTGGCACCCTCCCAGGTGCCGGTGCTGTGGCACATGGAGCACTGCCCGGTATAGTGCGCGGGCGGCTCGTCCTGATTGTGGCAGCTGGCGCAGTCGGGCAGGCCGCCGTGATCGACGGCTACCTCTTGCCAGCTCTCGGTGCCGTGGCAGAGGGCGCAGTCGCCGTCATAGTGCTCGGCTACCGGCTCATGGCATTCCAGGCAGCTGCCGGCAGCGTGGTCAAAGGTCATATCCTGCCAGCTGGCCGTCTGGTGGCAGTCGGCGCAGGCGGTGTCGGGGTGATCGGCGGGCAGCTCGCTGCCGCCGTGGCAGGTTTCGCAGTCGCCGGTACCGCTGTGGTCAAAGGCCACCTGCTGCCAGTCGTCGGTGTTGACGTGGCAGTTGCGGCATGTCTCTGGGCCCTGCTGCAGATAGACCGGCCGCGGCACTTCGCGAGCCAGCGGGGAAGGCAGCCACAGGGCATACCACACGTAACTCTCGGGCTGCCAGTAGTGGTTCGGCGGGAGCTCGAGCTGGTGGCAGACGGCGCACTCGCCGGCACCGGCGTGGTCATAGTCCAGAGGCTCCCAGCTCTCCGTGTTGTGACAGCTGGCGCAGTCGCCTTCGTAGTGCCCGTCCAAGTCGGCCTTGGCTTCGTGGCACGCCTGGCAATCGTCAAAGCCGGCGTGGTCGAAGGAGGTCACGTTCCAGTCGGTGGTGCTGGTGTGGCACTGGAGGCAGCTGTCGGGCTGCGCCGGGCCGGTGGTGGACAACGGCGAGAGGATCTCGAACGGCTGGCTCACCTGGGAGTAGGTGCTCGTGGGCCGGGCGTAGTGGTTGGCCGGGCGCTCGTCCAGGTGGCACGACTCGCACTCGACCACCGTAGCGTGGTCGAACTCCTGGGCGGCCCATCCGTTGGCGACGTGGCAGTCTTCGCATGCGCCGTCAAAGTGCTGGACATAGATCGTGTCGGCCGGCGCCTCGTGGCAGCCGGCGCAGTCCCGTGCTGTGTCCACATACTGGCCTTCCGTGTGACATGCCTCGCACTCGACGTCCCGATGGCTTGCCAGGAGGGGATAGATGTCGTGCTCGACCTCGGACCCCAGGAAGGGGATCGGCTGGGCTTCGAGAAGCGAAGTAGCACGCTCGTCGGCGGCTATCGTGGCCTGCTGCACCGCCGGCGTCTCCTGCATGGCTAGGACCGCCGCTGAGAGCTCCATGAGCACGGGCTCTGCCTGCGCCTCTGCCGCGACACCCGTCAGCACAACCTCCGCCTGGGCCAGGATCGCCTTGAACCTGCCGTACAGCAGAGATTGCTCTTCTCGCGGTGCTGCTTGGATGCGGTGCGCCGCCTGCTCGACGGCGGCCTTGAGGGCCACGCCCGCCGGCTGCAGGCGGTCCGGCTCCGTGGCACCGGCCAGGTCCGCCAGCCGGCGCTCGGCCAGGTTGAGGGCCACTTCAGCGCGGCGTGTCTCACCGGAGCTGAGGCGCAGCCGCCACTGCTCCGCCCTATCCTGCACCGCGTAGAAAGGTCCGCCCGGATGCAGGGGGTAGAGCTCCGACAGCACCATCAGGCCGAAAAGGACCATCATCACGACGACGTTTAGAGCCGCAAACACAATCAAGAACTTTTTCATAGCCGAACCTCCAATGGCGAGCGTCCAGCAGCGCCGTCCCGCTGGAGTGGATCCGCTGCCGGATGCCGTGGAGTGGGGCTTGGTGCTCCACAAGAGAAACAGAATAGAGCCCCTGCTCGCAGGGGGGTGCCGCACACGGGGCAGGCCCGGGCGGGGCTCCGCTCGCCTGCGGGCAAGGGCCGGGGGGATCTCCAGGCTGCGTAGGCGACGCCCAGCACCAGCAGCGCGAGACCGGCGCCCGCCAGCATGGCCAGCGTGGCGCCCGAATCTGCAGCCTGCGCCGTCCCGGCAGGCTGCGCGACCAGGACGGGTGCCTGGGCATCCTCCAGGGCCATGACCTGCTGCCACGATAGGGAGGGCGTCGCGTCGGCCTTGGAGTAACGGACGGCAACCTCCACGTCCTCGCCGGCCGCCACCTGTCCCACCAGCAGCTGGTGGTACGTGAGCCCCAGCGAGCTGTCAACGCGCAGCGAGGCCGGCCGCGGCTCTAGGCCAAAGTCGCTGGCCCGGGCAGGCTCCTGCACCTCCAGGAGCAGATCGCCGACGGGATAGAGGCTGTTCAGGGCAAAGCTGAACTCCTTGTTCGCATCGCTCCCCAACGGATCGTAGTAGTACTCGTAGAAAAAGTGAGCGTTGGTCAAAGTGTAGCTGACGGCCAGCCACCGAGGATCGACCGCATCGGGCAGTGCCTCATAGTCCTGGGCGATGGTGCCGCCGTCCATGTTCATGACGGCCATCTGGTTGATGCTCGCTCCCATTGGCAAGCGAAAGGTGACCGTCGCGGGCAGGCTGGTAGAGTCGGCCATCCGTCCCTGCACGACGACCAGGACACGAGGATTGTCGAACTCGGGCATCACCTGCACCCGCAGCAGCTGGATCTGGAGATCTGTCTGCGGGGCTGGCGACCCGCTCGCGCCGGTCCCCGGCTCCTGGCCAAGGGCCACCGCTCCGGGCGCCACGAGCGCCAGGCAGACGATGACCCCGAGGCAGGCGAGGATCCGGCCCCGGTTGGCTGCCATAGCCACCACGAGGTTCCTAGTTGCCACCGTCGCCTCCCCCGTCCCAGGCCTGCGGCTCCTGCTCCGCCGGCACCGGCCCCAGCTCGGCCTCGCGGGCCAGTTCGCCCGCCTCGCCCGGCTGGCCGGTGGGGTGACACACAGCACAGTTCTCAATCTCGTCCTCGGCCACGCCCTCCTCCAGGTGCAGGCTGAGCATTTCGGCCGGCTCGTGGTCGTGGCAGCCGTAGCAGCTGACGGCGGTGTAGGTCTCCACGTGGCAGGTCTGGCACTCGAGGCGCTCCTCGCTGCCGTGGTCCAGGTAGAAGAGGTGCTGCCGAAGCTCGGCCGGCGCCCAGGCAGCGGTTCCATGGCAGCGGGCGCAATCCAGGCCAAAGGCACCGGCGTGCACGTCCGGCTCCTCGTGGCAGTCGGCGCAGTTGCGGGCCATGTCCTCGAAGGTCTCGTTGACGTGGCACTCCTGGCACTCCAGCCCTTCGTGAGCCCCGTCGACCACGAACCACACGGCGTGGTCCATGTCGATCATGCGATCCCGACCATCGTGACAGCCGAGGCAATTGCCGCCGAAGCGATCCGTGTGCTCGCCCAGGTAGTGCGTGTCTTGCCCGTTGTGGCAGGTGGTGCAGTCCACCGACTCGGGTGCGAACGTCCCCTCGGTGTGGCACCGCTCGCACGTGAGGTTGCTGCCGTCGTAGTCGATCTGGTGCTGTGCCAGGCTAAAGCCTGTCAGCCGCTCGTGGTTGATGTTGGCAAAGGGGACGGCGCTGATGATCGCCTCGCTCCCCTGGTGCTCGATGTGGCACGTCTGGCACTTGTCTGTGCCGGGCAACAGGCCGTGCAGCCCGCCCGCCTCGGCCCGCTCGCGGGCGATGTCCTGGTGGCACTCCTGGCACTTGTTCGCCGCCAGGCAGCGCACCGGCGCGTGACAGTGCAAACATTCCTTTTGAAAGTCTGCGTGAGACTCGTAGCCCATCAACACGGTACCCGAGTGGGCGGCCGACAGGTCGCCCGGGTCATAATTCTTTTTCAAGGTGTAGGCGCCGCCGCCGGTGCCCAGCATCACGACCAGAAGCACCAGGTTGCGGCTCTTGGCGGAGCGGAAGATCCGGATCAGGTCGAGTTTCATAGTGTTCGGACTCCTGGCCCGTTGGCCACAGGGCCTGGCTAGTGGCCCTGCGCGTTTGCATTTGTGTCGGTCTCTGCCCCGTCGCTTTGCCCCGCAGCGGCCGGGCCTGCGAGGGACGGGATCTCGTCGTTGGTGATCTGCCCGCCCGGCTGCCAGGAGGCGTCGCTGCCGCCCTCGCCTGAGCGACCGTAACCCAGGGCCGCCGCTTCACCGGCCAGGCCGGTGGGGTGGCAGGTCTCGCACGGCTCCAGCTCCTGGATGCCCTCCGCCAGGTGCACGGCCACCATGTCGGCCTCGACGTGGTCGTGGCAGCCGTAGCAGGTGTTGGCCGCGTAACCCTCGGTGTGGCAGGTCTGGCACGACACCTTGCCCTCGTCGCCGTGGTCCAGGAAAAAGGTGTGGCGGGTGAGAAGGGCGGGCTTCCAGGCCTGGAGGGTGTGACAGCGGGAGCAGTTCAGGCCAAAGCGGTCGGCGTGGACGTCGGGCTCTTCGTGGCAGGCGCGGCACTCGTGGGGATCCTCGCTTGTGCCTTCCATCGTCGCCAGCTCCTCCTCGGGAGACCGGAGCTCGGGCGACTTCAGCCCGCGGTCGTCGGCCATCTGGTGCACGCGGGACCAATCGCCGTCCATGATAAGGGTGATGAGGCTCTCCACCTGGTAATGGCTGAGGATGCCCCCGTCGTCCACGTGCCAGGCCGACATGACCGTGCCGTGGGGCGAGTGGGCGACGACGTTGTACAGCGTGTCGCGGCTCGCCCCGCCCGTGCCAAGCTGGTTGAGGGCCGGCATGGAGCCGATCCCCTCGCCGGCAGGGCCGTGGCAGGTAGCGCAGTTGTCGAGGTACATGGTCGCGCCGTCGGCCGTGAAGCGCGCCTGTAGCTGTCCCTGGGCCGAGGCCAGGCGGACCGGCTCCAGCAGGGCATAGATGGGCAGGGCCAGGACGAGGACCAGCAATGCAACGAGACTGACGGTATAATACCTGTTCATAAATCGCCTTCTCTCTCGTCTTGCCCTAGAACGACGCCTGGCCGTCGGCCCCGCTTGGGGCGTAGGCCAGCTGAGCCTGGTCAAACGTTTTCCGCTGCTCAGGCAGCGCCGTGTTCACCCGCACCAAGCTGTCCTCAAAGTCCACGGGAAAGGTGTCCAGGGGACGGGGCACGGGCGGCCCCTCGAAGTTGCCGTAAAAGTCAAAGCTGGCTGCGTGGCAGGGACACACGAACTCGTTCTGCTCGGCCACCCAGTTGACGGTGCAGCCCAGGTGGGTGCAGCGGTTGTAGACGGCCAGGAAGCCGCCGTCGGCGGCGCGGACGAGGAAAAAGCGCTCGTCCTCGAACGCCGTGACCGAGCCCGGCTGAAAGTCGTCGACGTTGCCGGCGATGATGACCCGGCCGTACTCGCCCTCCAGGCTGCGGGCCCGCAGAAAGATCAAGCCCGCGCCGCCGGCTTCCAGGAGCGCCACCGCACCCAGGGCGCCCACGCCGAGGCGGAGAAAGCCCCGGCGGGAGAGCCGGCCGCCCGGCTCGCCGGGCGCGGCCCTGCCGGCCTGTGCATCGATGTTGGCTGTGCTCATGATTCCTCCTCCCAGGCCTAGAAGGGCAGGGCCAGGGCCATGTTGGCGCCCCGGAAAAAGACGCCGATGATCGTCAGCACGACGAGGGCGGCGACGACAAAGGCAAAGACGCCCACTACGGCTTCGCCATGCCTGGCCCGCAGCACGAGCCGGCAGAACCCGTAGACGGCGCCCAGGCCGGCCAGGCTGGCCACGAACGGCACGAGCCCGGTCGTGACCGCGAGCGGTGCCGCCGGCAGCAGGGACATCAGGTCCATCCAGAACTCGTCGACGATCACCAGCACCGGCATCAGGTAGACGGCCAGCAACGCGCCCACGATGGCGGCCCGCCGGCCCCGCGCCGAGCGGAAGTAGATGCCGATGTCCCCGGCCTCCGGGTCGGCGTAGGGCAGCAGGGCGAGTGCGGCCACGACGACGAGCACCAGGCCGATGGCCGCCAGGGGGTGCATGTGCAGCAAGAGCTCCTGCAGCCCCGCAAAGTACCACGCCGACTTGGCCGGGTTGGGCGGGTGGGCCGGGTTGGCCAGGTCGCCCAGCGGCGCCGGCACTAGCATGGCAAACAGGACCAACACGGCCAGCAGGACCATGGCTGCTGCCAGCTCGCGCTGCGTCAAGTGGGGGATGGTCGACACCATCCTCTCACCCTCGCTCTCCGCGACCGGCCGCGAGATGCCGCCGTCCTTGCGCACCCGCCAGAAGTGGTAGCCCAGTGTCGCAAACGCCAGCGCCGGCAGCACGGCCACGTGCAGCGCGTAAAAGTTGCTCAGCGCTCCCTGGCCCACCTCCGGCGCGGCCAGGATCAGATGGCTGAGGGGCTGGCCCACCAGCGGGATGTAGGCGATGAGGCTGGTGGAGACGGTGATGGCCCAGTAGGCCAGCTGATCCCAGGGCAGCAGGTAGCCGGTAAAGTTAAATACCAGCACCAGCACCAGGAGCAGCGTGCCCACCAGCCAGTTCAGGGCCCGGCCCGCCTTGAAGCCGCCCGTCAAGAAGACGCGGATGAGGTGCAGGCCGGCGGTGATGACCAGCAGGTTGGCGGACCAGTGGTGGATGCCGCGCACCAGGGAGCCAAAGGCCACCTGTGCCTCCAGCGCCTGGATGCTCGAGTAGGCGCGGTCGATGGTCGGCTCGTAGCGGAACATGAGCAGGATGCCGGTCAGGCCCAGGCACAGGGCCAGGACCGCCGACAGGCCACCCAGGCCCCACGTGTAGCTAAAGCGCAGGGCCCCGGCGGGCACGCGGTGGGGGTGGAGGTGCAGGATGAGGTTGTTGGCCGTGGCTCCCACGCGGCTGCGCCCACCCCGGCGAGAGGGTCGGCGCACCTGTTCTTGCTCTTCTTCCCACGACTTGGTTATCGGGATGTCCATTGCAGTGCAGAGCTCCGATCATGGGTGGGGTACGGCCGGGGCGCACCGGCCGTACCCCACGGGGTAGGGTCACGCGCTAGCGCGTGATCGTCGGCATGTAGAGGGTGTAGCGCGGCCCGATCCAGATCCGGACCGTCTTGGGCTGAGACCAGTTGCCCTCGTTGTCCTGGAC
>JBFYTF010000403.1:0-3285 GCA_041300865.1 Anaerolineae bacterium | reverse complement strand
AGCTTGACGAACAGGTCACTCCGATGGTATGCCTGGCGAAACAGGCGCAGAGTGCGCCGGGTCGTCAGGTAGTCGCCCCCGGGTCCGACCTGCGCGATCTCGTCCAGCCCCACCGCCTCGTCGCTCAGCTCAAAGCCGCGGGCCAGGAGCCGCACCTGCTGGATGATGTCGTTGGCATAGACCACGATGGCCGGCGACAGGGCCAGCGCCCCCAGGTTGTCGCCGACGAAAGGTACCAGGCCCACCTTGCCCATGCAGCTCAAGAGATGGTTTGTCCACTGGTGCCCGGCAGCGATGAGGTCCGCTCCCCAACCCATGCCGCTGCCCGAGGTACCGCAGTGGGGCAGCCCGTAGTGCGCCATCATCTCCGCGCACGCCAGGTCCACCACGTAGCTTGCCGGCTCGTAAAAGCTGCCGATGCCCTTCATGTCAAAGTAAGCGGGCAGGCTGCCCAGGATCACGGCTGAGCCTTCCTTGATGAGCTGGCTGAGGACAAGGCCGGCCAGTAGCTCGGCGTTGAGCAGCACAAGCGAACCGGCCGGCGTGATGGGTGTCGACGCGCCGGCCATGCCATAGTTGGAATAGATGTAGGGCAGGCCCCGTTCGGCGGCCGCGAACATCTTGTCTGAGGTGCCGGCATTGATGACCAGCGGGCTGATGGGGTTGAGATAGGGCAGCACAAAAGGGGCCCTCCCCAGGTCGCCGTGCACGTGCTCCAGCAGATCCAGCGCGGGCAGAAAAGCCTCCTCGTCGGAGATGAGGATGACGAGGGGCTTTTGTGTGTTGGCCACCATTTCCAGCGTGGCAACCAGGTCCGAGAGCCGAGCTGGCACGTCCTGAATGATCCCCACCGTCGACACGCAGTCAAGCTCTGACAGCGCCTCGCCCAAACGGACCGTGGAGGCCATGTGCTGCCGGGTGAAGGGCGTCACCGTATCGTCGCGCGGATCCTGGTAGTAGAGGCAGGTGACCCCGATGCCAAAGCGCGCCTCTCCAGGGAGGCGAAAGGCCAACTCCCCGCGCCGGTTATAGATCTCGACCTGGCGGGCCGCGACCCCGAGCGCCCAGTCCACCAGCTCGGCAGGCAGGTGGACGCGGTTCCCCTCAACGGCCCCCGGCCCGGCCGCCCGCACCAGGAGCTCCCGGGCCCGCGGCGAGTCGACGCGCACCCCCGTCGACGCCAAGATCCGCAGCGAGTCGTCGTGAACCCGGCGGATCTGTTCCGCATCGAGAACGGCCAGCTTGGGTTGGACGATGCTCATCTTGATCCTTTCTGTCATGTTGTCAAGAGCGACATGAACGTGCCCTACCTTCACCTTCGGCTCAGGAGGCGGACCCACTTGCCGCTCCTGCCGGGGAGTCAGGCGCCAACCCGTGCCGCGCCAGGAGGTCAGCGACGAACGTGGCCCACACGCCTTCGGGCTGCCATATGAGGTGCATGGTCTCCCGCGCCGAGTCCGGGGAGACTCCCAGGCGCAGCACTCGGTAGAGAAAGATGAAAGCAGAGACGCGCATGTTAAGGGCGCAGTGCACGAACACCTTGCGCCCGCGCGCCCGATCCATGACGTCGAAAAAGCACTCCAGGTCCCCCGCGGTCGGTGCCTCCCAAACCACGGGGATGGGCACGTACTCCATGCCGTGAGACGTCACCAGCTCGGCCTCGTCAGGCAGAGCGCCCGCCGAGTCCGGCATCGCCAGGTTGATCACCAGCTCGTACCCGGCTGCCCGCACGAGGCCAAACTGCTCCCGGCTTGGTTGGCCGGCCGTCCCCAGGTCCAGACCAATGGGCAGATAGTTGCATACCTCGCACAGGTCGTCCATGCTCATGTCTCCTCCTGGCCTGGCATTGTACAGCAAAAGCAGATGGCAATCAAGTGCACAGTGCTGGCGTGCCGGCAGCAGCGGCGAGCCGCGGCGAGCGCGCAGAGCCGGGGTGCCGGCTTTGCAGCCCTGAGAGCCTTCTACAGGTCCATTTGGCTTACGCAGAAACGGGGGTAGGCGTTCGAGGCGCTCTTCGTCGGGTGCATCGATTCGTGGGGGGTACCCCCCTGCTTATAGCCCACAAACAACACAACCGGTCAACCATCGTTTGCTATCCACGGCTTTTGCGCAAAATCCGGGAGACAGGTACGAATTCCGGCGGCGCTTTCACCCCCACATGCGGTTGCCCTGCCCTGGGGCAAGGGGAGGTTGGCCTCGCGGCGAATTGGTGCTAGAATAGCCGGAGTTACGACCAACTACTGAGAGGCGCCCGGGATGAATCTCTTCTTGCTGTTGCTGCTGGGCACGATGTGGGGCTCGTCATACCTGTTCATCAAGATCACGGTGGCCGAGGTGCCACCCTTCACCCTCGTCGCTGGCCGGCTGCTCATGGCCGCGCTCATCCTGTGGGCCATCCTCCTCGCAAGCAGGCAGCCTGTGGCCCGCAAGCGCTCGGAGTGGGCCGCCTTTGCGGTGATGGGCCTCTTTAGCGGGATGGTGCCCTATGTGCTCATTACCTGGGGCGAGCAGACCATTGACAGTGGCCTGGCTGCGCTGTTGCAAGCCACCATGCCCATCTTCACGGTCATCATGGCCCACTTTGTCACCGAAGACGAGCGCATCCGCCCCAGGCGTGTCCTGGGCATCTTTCTCGGTTTTGCCGGAGTGGTGGTCCTGATGCTCCCGGACCTGCGCCAGGGGATGCAGGCCAATGTTCTCGGCCAGCTGGCCGTCGTCGTCTCCTCCATCAGCTACGCGGGAGCGACCATTTTCGCCCGCAAGCGGCTGCGCGGGCAGTCGCCACTGATGGCGACCACGGGGCAGATCACCACGGGGGCGTTGTTCACGCTGCCGCTGGCCCTGCTCATCGACCGGCCCTTCAACCTTTCGCCCTCGCCCCAGGCCCTGGCCAGCTGGCTGGGCCTCGTGCTCATCGGGACCGTCTTCGCCTACGTGATCTACTACGCCCTTCTGGCGCGGACCAGCGCCACGTTTACGAGCACCGTGACGTATATTATCCCCGTCAACGGGCTTATCTTGGGCGCCATCGTCCTGGACGAGCCACTGACCCTCACCATCGTGGCCAGCGCCGCCCTGATCCTGGCCGGTGTGCTGCTGGTCAGCAAGAAGTAAGGAACGCCCTGTGCCAACACTTAAGCGGCTCTTTGTTTTTCTCAGACCGTACTGGCGAACACTCCTGGTCAGCGCCGTGCTGCTGTTGGGCCGCGCCGGCATGGAGCTGGTACCCCCACTCTTCCAGAAGGCCATCGTCGACCAGGTCATCGTGCCCGCTGACCTGGAGCT
>JBFYTF010000681.1:0-15273 GCA_041300865.1 Anaerolineae bacterium | reverse complement strand
CAACGCCCTGGTCCACGGTGACGCCCGGGTCTACGGCAACGCCCTGGTCTACGGTGACGCCGTAATAGCCAAAACTTCGGACTATCTCGTGGTTGGGCCTGCCAAGTCCAGCGGCCGGTTCACCACCGCACACCGGGACTCCAAGATCGGCGTACGAGTGAACTGCGGGTGTTTCAGTGGAACCGTGCTCGAGTTCAGCGAGGCCATCGAAAAAACGCACAAAGACAACCGGGAGGCACTGGAGCAGTACCGGCTCTTCTGCCAGCTAATCGCGTTCAACTTCGGCGTCGAGGCCTGACGTCAGCGGCATGCGGGCCCCTCGGGGTGCTGCATGCCAGTGGCGCCATCCCGGCACCGCACCCCCGAAAGGACCCGATCCATGCATGACCTCAACACCATTCGCCGCCTCAACGCCGAGGCCCACGCTGCCAGCATCACCGCCGCACGCGCCGCCGGCAAGCACGTTGTGGCCGAGTTCGCCGGCCTGCACCTGATGACCACCGAGGTGTTCGACAACGAGGCCGCTGCCCTGGCTGCCCTCAAGGCCCCGACCGAGGCAGGCGACTCCCGCGCGTACTTCCCGCCCGTGCCGGGGCACCACGCCTCCCGTCGTGACCAGCCGGAAGATCGGGGACAGCCGTTCACCCTGGACCAGCTCGCCGCCCTGGGCCGCTCCGGAAGGAACGGCTACCCCGAAGACGAGTTCGTGGCGGCTGCGGTCTGACCATGCGCCGGGTGACCTTTGACCGGCTGCCCCTTGACCGGGAAGCTGGCCGCACGATCCTCGACAACCCCGGCATCGACGGGGCTTGCGCGTGGTGGACCGGTGCCCGCAAGGACAACCCGCACGTGGCCGTTTTCGGGCCAGGATGCGCGTTCAAGACCGAGGCCGAGGCCCTGGCCGCCCGGCCCCGGGCCGAGGTGGTATGGACCCGGGTCCGGGTTGCACCGGACGCGCCGGCCGCCGGCCGTACCCAGGCCGCCCTGCGGCTGCTCGAACGTGACCCGAACCTGTCCCCGTTCGCTGCTGCCAAGCAAGCCGGGGTCCACGTCAGCGCCGTGTACCGCGCGCTGGCCCGCCGGGTCCGACCCGTGTGTGAGTGCTGCGGCCAGCGGCTGCCAGCCTAACGCGACGCCCCGGGCTCAGACCTCGTCGTCTGAAACCCGGGGCCAATTCGCGGCGACGTCACGCTGCCGCTGCCAGCGGTCACGGCACCACGCGTCGCACCAGCGGTTCCCCGCCAGCAGGACCTCCGCGCAAAACAGACACGTGCCTCGCGGCAGGGGGCCGGAGCTGCCCCTCCTGGCTGCAGCCAGGGCCATTTCGCGGTCGCCCTCCTCGAGTGTCTGGGCGTGATCCAGGATGTCCATGGGGGCCGATTGTCACAAAACGTCGTCAACCGTGCAGAAGTGCAGACGGAATGGAACGCGCCCTGCCGACCGCTGGCGGCTCGACCTGGGGCACCACCCTGGCGCCCTTGCTCATGTTCTCGTGCGCCAATTCCAGGCACAGGTTGTCCTGCACGTGCAACCCGCACACGTTGCGGCCACGCAACGGCACCCAGTGCCCGACGTGGACGTCGTAGCCCAGCGCCCTCAGGGCCTTGGCCAGTCGGTAGTACACCCGCACCGCGTCGGACGCGTACCACGGCACCCTCACCCGTTGGCGCTGCCTGCGTAGATGGTTCCAGGCGCGCTTGTACCCCGGTCGGTTGTCACTCCACCGCCGCAGGTGGCCGCTGACCTTGGCCGGGTTCGCCCGGCGCCACGCCTTCAGCGTGGTGTTGGACTTCTCGCGGTTGTTCTCCCGCCACGCTTTGACGTGCGCCGAGTCGCAGGCCTTGCACCGGCTCGACCCCGTGTAGAACGCGTCCAGCTCCAGCTCCTGCCGGCACGCACTGCACCTCTTCACGCAGCCATGGCCGCTCGAAGCAGCAGGTCCTGCACCGTCAGCTTGCCCGGCAGGACGTCGGCCCAGATGTCGTGCTCACGGGTGCCCCTGGCCACCAGCACGTGAGCGAACACCGTGTCTGCCTGCGTGCCGTGCCTGTGCAGGCGGCCGTTGGTCTGGTCGTACAGCTCGCGGTCCTCGGGCACGCTCGTCCAGACCAGATGCTGCGAGATCCGCTGCAGGCCGTCGACCCCGTGGCCGGCAGACGCCGGGTGAACGGCCAGCAGCCGCAGCTTGCCGGCCTCGAACGCAGCTTTGGCGCCCGGCTCCCGGATGTCGGCCACGTGCTTGCCGAACCGGTCACGCATGCGCCCCAGCTCGTGGATCCACTGGTACGCCACCAGGACCGGGCCTTCGATCCCCTGCACCAGCTCCTCGAGCCGGTCCAGCTTCACCGTGTCCAGGTCCAGCCCCTCGCCGGTCTCGTCGTAGACAAACCCACTGGCGCACATCCTCAGCCTCAAATGCTGGACAGCAGCGCTGCCGCAGGCGATACCCCGCCACAGGGAGTCCCTCAGGAAGGCCCCTGCGGCCTCGCTGGCGGCGTCGGACGGGTCAACCCATACCGGCGCCTCCACCAGGGGCACTGCGAGGCTCCTGGGCACGCTGATAGCCACGCTGGCGCACTTCGCCCGGAATGCGTCGGCCAGGGGCGGCGCCACCTTCCAGCTGTAGACCTGCCCGGTCTGCCAGTTCCTGCTGTCCGGCACGCACCACGTCTCCCTGAAGTCGGTCAGCGTGCGACCCAACAGGCCGGGCTCGATCAGGTCGAGCTGCGCGAAGACCGCCTCCTGGTGGTTCGCCGCGGGCGTGGCCGTCAGCTCCAGCACGTGCTCGACCACGCCTGTCCGATGCACCGCGTGCCTCGCCGCCTTGCCACGCTCGCTCTGCTGGTCCCGCAGGAAGCTGCTCTCGTCGAAGACGACGCCGTCGTACGGCCAGTTCTTGCCGTAGGCCTTGGCCAGCCAGGGGAACGCGTCCCAGGAGCACACGTGGATGCGCTCCCGCAGGGACAGCAGGTGCGACTTGGTCGCCCGCTTGTCTCGAAAATCCAGGGACCCATTCCTGGACACGCTCGCGACGGCTGTCGAGCCCGCACGCGATGCGACACCGCTCGCCCGACCAGGGCGGGCGGCGCCGTCCGTCAAGGTTGCAACTGAACGACCGGTTGCAACCTTGCGCCCCAGGTTCAGGTCCTCGAACCCGATGACCCTAACCTCGCTCGCCAAGTGCTGCACATGGCTCCACAACTGCCACTGCAGCGGCCAGCCTTGCTGGGCCACCAGCTTGGGAGCCACGATCAGCACCCTCGACAGGACGCAGTCGTCCATCCGCTGGGCCAGCCACGTCGCAGTGATTGCCGTCTTGCCCGCGCCTGTAGGTGCCCACACCGCGCCCCTGCTCCTGGTCTGCAGCCAGTCCAGCACCTGCTGCTGGTCCGCCCGGGGCGTCCAGACCTTCGGCTGTTCGTGAAATCGAGTCATCGCCCTGCAACCCTCGATTGATCGATCAGCCAGCCCTTCAGGACCTCGTCCACCCGCTGGGGTGTGTCGGCCCAGTCCGCAGGAAGCCCAAGTGCTGCCCATTCCTGCAGCCTTTTGGCCTGTAGCGGCCTGGGCCGCTCGCCCGGTGCCTTCAGCTCCATCAGCCCGGCCACGCATCTGCTGCCGCACGTCGGGCAGCTCGGCCTGGGGACCACCACCAGCCTGTCCGGGTCGCCTGCTCTTCCCGGGCTGACATGCTTGGCTGTCAACCCACCTTGACTGCGCACGGCCCGGGCCAGGCGCTGCTCGACTGCTGATTCCCTCATCTGCTGTCCCGTGTCCCATGTCCCAAATCTTCGGGGTCGCTCCACCCCACATGTGAGAAAATCTTTTTTGTGCGAGCCCTGCCTGCGATGCCGGTCGTCATCTCCTGATTCTTTTCTTGAGTCATGTGCGAGACTGTGTTTATTTGGGACAATATGGGACATTTGGGAAATAGAAGGAAAATCAACGACTTAGAGCTGTCCCGAAGAGACCCCCGTCCCATTTCATTCGGGTCACTCAGCGTCGTCGTCCATTCCGGCGAACTCAGACAGCTTCATCCAGCTCGCTGCGGCTCGAACCGCTGACTCGTCACTGCCGTTGAGGCGCCCGACCCGAATCCAGATGCGGTGCCTGTCGCCGTCGATTCTGAGTCGAGTCGAGAACTCAAAACCCACCCGAGACAGCATTCCTGACAGGGTTCTGGTCTTCGCATCGACCCCCGCGGCCTTCAATTTCGCAGCCACGTAGGTGGCGGACACGGCATCGCGACCGGCGACAATGTCCTCAATGACGAGCTGGGGCTCTGATTTCACCAGCTCGATGACCATCGCCCGGGTGCTTGTGATGGGCGCCCGGCCGTTGGGGACGAAGTCCGGGTGCATCTGGACTTCCTCGATCAGCCACCGGCGGAGCGGCCCCGGGGAGTCACGGCAGGAGTCGAACAGGTTCGAGAAGTAGCCCTCCTCGCTCAGCGCGCGGGTCTCCTCCAGGCCCATGGCCGTCTTCAGGAAGAAGTAGCGCCGGTCGGTCTCGGTGATCGGGATCCCGTCGGCGTGGTTCGAAAGGATCAGGTAGTTGGTGAAGTTGGGGGCCTCGAAGTCGTCCAGCCCCTTGCGGTGGATGTTGATCTTGTCGTTCGTGATGGGGGCCTTGAGGGCCTCGGGGACGTCGTAGAAGTGGCCCGTCTGGCGGACCTCTTCGATCACACTCACAGCCTTGCCCGCGGCCCAGCCGGTGAAGTCCCCTGTCAGGGTCTTGCCGTCGATCCGCTTGATGTTGGTGCCGCCCATGGTCCACTCGAGCAGCTCGGCCAGGAAGCTCTTGCCCGCGCCTTCGACACCGAACACGTAGGGCGCCCACCTGACCTTGACCCCCGGGCGGCGGACGTTGTGCGCGAGCCACGACAGGAGGATCCCGCGCTCGCGGTCGTCCGGGAACTGCCTGCGCAGGTAGGACTCGACCATCTTGATGACGGTATCCCCTCCCGGCTCGCAGGCCGGCGCCGTGCTGGCGTCGTAGGTGTTCGCCCACACCCCGCCGTCGAGGCTGAAGACCTCGGGCTTCGGAGGGGCGTACATGGTGTAGTCGACCGTCCGCACGCCCCACGCGTGGACGGCGTAGAGGCTGGCCGGCTCGCGCAGCGTGGCGCTGCCCTGGCGCAGGGGCATCTTGTCTGTGTGCAGTGCGTCGAACGCACGTGCGTCGACGAGCACCTTGCGGTCCAGGTCGAAGAACATTTTCTCCTGGGTCACGTACACCCACCGGCTGAGCCAGTCAGGTGCGCCGGCGCTGAGCACAGGCCCGGCAGCGGGGGGCTCGAGCCACCTGCGGGCGTCGGCGATCGGCAGGCGCACGTTGGTGATGGCGAAGAACCGGTCCTGCATCGCCTTGACCAGACGGGCGCGCTCGCCGTCGGTCCATGTGCTGGCGGCCAGCTTCGGGGCGGTCTTGCGCTCCAGCTCGGCGGTGGTGGGCGTGTCTCGAATGAGAGACAAGGCCTCCTGGACACGGGCCTCGGCCTGCTCGGCCTCCGTGGCGGCGGCCTCCTCCCGCTCCTGCTCGACGTCCTCGAGCGTGCGGACCCACTCGGTCATCGCCCGCTGGCTCGGCAGCGCCGAGGGACCCGCCCACTCGACGGCCTCGGGGTCGATGCCCGCGTCCAGGTCGCCGAACTTGAAGTGCCTCACGAGGTCCCACATGTTCTGGGCGTGGCCCTCGAACGGGTCGGTCGCGTGGCTGTTGTAGATCCGCAACTCGTCGTCGGTGATCACGGCGCCGCCCGGTGATCCCCCGCCCTGCAGCCAGGTCAGGCGCACGTCGCTGTCGCCCTCGTACTCGAACACCTCGGGCAGCACCTCGGTCACCACCCGGTGCGGCGGGTACGCCCGGCAGAAGGCCCCGATCAGGCCCGGCTTGCCGCGGGGGTCGACCATGCCGGCGCGGCCCACACGCTCGGCACGGGGCAGCTCGAGGACGTCAGGCATCACGAGCGACACCTCGTCGCCCAGGATGCCCTCGGTCAGGCCACTGCGCGTGCCTATGGGGCAGCTCACACCCGGGTCGATGACCGGGGCGGCGGTGTAGTGGACCTGCACGGTGCGGAAGACGGTGATGTCGACCGGCAGGCTGAGCCCCCGGGCCCACGCTTCCAGCTCAGGGCCGGTGCGCTGCTCGTCGAGCCAGAACCAGATGTGCGCCTTGAGCAGGTGTTCCTTGCCCGGGGCGCCCGCGCTGGAGCTGAGCTGCCAGTGGTGGGTGATCTCCTGGAACTCGGCCGGCAGGCAGTCCTGGATGAACGACGCAACGGCAGACCCCGGGTCGTCCAGGTCGACGCCCTCGGGCATGACCCACCCGTCGACATCCAGGCACGCCCATTGGTGGGCCGCCTCAATGAAGTGCTCGAGGTCGCGGGTCGTCTCGACGCCTCCCTCGTGCTTGGTGCCGGCGTCGTCGTGGGCCAGGTGCCGGCCGCGGATGGCGCACCTGCGGGGCTGGACCTCGAGCATGGTCAGGACACGGGACAGGCCCCGGATGTCGCTGACCTGGTAGGCCTCGGCGGTGAACTGCTTGGCCCGGTCGTACGGCTCGATGCCGTCGGAGGTCCAGCGCTTGGTGAGCAGAGGACCCTTGCTGGTCAGAACGGTGATGAAGTCGCTCATGGAATGAACAGCGGCCTGGTGGCCGCCGTTTGGAATTGGGTGGTTATTGTCGCCCTGACAGCCCGGCTGCCCAAATGGCGCACGCTATCAGCCGGCGGCGGTCGATTGCCCCAGGCTATTGTCTTCTGTGCGAGGGGCTGCTTGGCCGCGCGGGCGACGGCCTCCAGGTCATCGACCAATCTCCTTTAGCAGCCGGGGCCCGGCCGAGTAAACGCGGATCTTCTTAGCCCCGCGCCTTGGGTTCGGCCTGAGCGTCGAGGCCACCCAACCCTTGCGGGCTGCGTAGGCCAGCGTGGCGTGGACGTTGTGTGGCACCACGCCCCACTTGGTGCCGATGTCTGCAGCGGTAAGTTCCTCTTCGGGATTGCGGGCGAAGTACACCGCCACGTGGGTGACGATGCTCATGGGTTGCCCCTTGCGCGGATGCGCTCAACGACCCGCTGCGCCGTGCCGTCGTCCATGGCCTCGGCGTTGCAGTCGTCGATGCAAGCTGCTCGCTCAGCAGCAGCGACAAGAGCGGCGAAACGTTGAAGGAAACCCAATTCCTCTGGCGATGCTTGGTCAGGTTCATCGATGGCTGCGTACCAAGTCATGTCTGGTGACGCCTCATGCGCCATGCGGATGATGTCGTCGCGGGTCATACCTTCCCCTCCGCTTTGGCGATGGCGGCGCGGGCAACCTCAGCCGCATTCACTCCAAGGCTGCACCCATCGACGTAGTTCTTCAACGCCTCCAGCAGTTCATCCCGCTGCTTCTCCACCGCGCTCAGTCTTTCAACCTCTCGTTCGTGTTTGCCGTGGTCTTGAGAAAGGCTGGCCCATTCAGCCTCGATTACTCTTAGTCGGCGCAGTTCGTCGGCGGCTACGGCGCACCTGTGGTACGTCATTGCTACGTCATTTTGTATAGCCTTTGCAATCACACCCGTTTCATAACCCCTCCCAGATAGGAAAAAGTTGGCTTTCTCAGCGTCATTTTTTAAATCACAAAACAGCTTATTTCCAAGTTCTTCGTTCGTTGTTTCAATGCTCATGATTCTTGCTCTTTAAAGCGGCCTCTGTAAGTTTGCAGACTTCATGCGCTACTTCGTCAGGCCGCATACCGAACCACGCATGGTTCTTGTTGACGATATTCATCCACTCAACATCCGTCAGCCCTCGCCACTCGCGGCTGTGCTCGAGCCTACTCGCAGCCAATTCAACGAGTGCGTCCTCTGCCGTGTCGCCTTCCGCGACAGCAAGTTGTGTCGGGTGCCCGAGTGCCTTGGATAGAGCCTCCATGCGGGATCGCTTGACGGGCAAGCTGCCGGGGTCAGACGGCTCCTGCTGCGCCAGCGCGGCCTTGAGGGCGGCAATCAGCGCCACCGGATACCCGGCAGCCGTTGCCACATGGAGAGCCTGCTGCACCACGGCGCGGGGCAGGGTGATCAGGTCATTCATGGTTGTCCTCCTTGTATTTCCTCACAGCGTCGAAGCCCTGCCGCCATACGGCGTAGGGAACGGCCTGCTCCGGCTGCTCCAGCGCGGCCTGCCACGTTTTCCACATCAGTTGCGTGTGGCTGCTCCAGTAGCCGCCCTCGCGCCCCGCGCGGGTGTCCGGGTCCACGCTGTAGCCCAGGCTTTCCGCGTGGCGCTCAAACGCGGCGCGGTCTGTCACCGGCTCCTGCACCGGCTGCTCCGGCTGCTCTATGCCATACCCGCTGCGCTGGCAGATGCCCTGCGCGTGGCAGTCGGTGTCTTGCTCCGGCTGCTCCAGCGCGGCCTCAAGCGCGGCGATCAGATCGTTCCGTTCCACAGCGTCCATGTCGCGGACGCGGCTCCACTCCAGCGCATCTAACGCCTGCTGGGCGGCTTTCTTCAGACCAGTCATGCCTCGCTCCTTGCGCCGTACTCGTGCCAGTGCTTCTCACAGATCGCGCCGAAGCGGGTGCCATCTCTCTCCCAGTAAGCAGGGACGCCGCCGTATTGCGACGGGCATCCGCATGACAGCGTGAACTTTGGCTTCTGCTCCAGCGCGGCGCGGAGGGCGTCGATCACTTGGTAGCAGTTAGCAAACCACTTCAACTCACCACCATCCCACGCCTCCAGCGCCTGCTGGGCTGCGGTACGAAGATCAGTCATGGTTGTCCTCCGGATCAATAGGCACCTCCACCAGCGGCTCGCCGCAGTAGCAGCAGTGCGTCATGTGGTTGTCGGTTGGGGTGCCGTCCTCCAGCACGAAGTAGCGCCGAGAGCACAACGCCATGTAGGTGCCAGAGTCCTCGTCGCCGTCTTGCAGCCAGAGGCATTCGTTGGGCTGCTCCAGCGCCTGACGCGCAGCGTCTCTCAAATCGCTCATGTCAGTGCCCTCCAATCCCATAACCTGTACCTCCATGGAGAGCAGGCGCTGCGCCAGCTTTACCGCAAGATCGTGCGTCGAAAACGCGCCAAACTTGCTCATGGCCGACGACAGGTTCGCGCTGCCACCGCCGGGCCCGTGGGCGCGCAGTTGGCGGACCAACTCTTCAAGTTCTTCGCGGTCGCTCATACCAACACCCCCACAACGAATGCGATCACGCCTGCGGCAACCCACACCAGACCCATCCACCAAAACCCGGTCAGCAATTGGTTTGCCATGCTGTGGTCTTTCGTGGGCCACAACACCGGCAGGAGCAAACCCAAAGCGCACGCCACCAGCGCGAAGAATGTGCCGAGAAACAAGGCCGCCGTGCTGCCGTCAATGAGATCTGCACTCATGCAAACCTCCCCACAACGTCAGCCATCAGCGAGCGGCAGTCCTCGGCCGTCTGAGTGGCGTTGCCACCGTGCTTCAGAAAGGTTCGCAGCTTCTGATCCACCTCCCACAGAAGGGCGTGCATCTCTGCCGCGGCCAGGGCCATCCCGGCCTGCTGCGGGTCGTCGAACTCGATCGTGACTTTCATTGCATTCCTTTCTTGGCCCAGGCCGCGTAGGTGTCGTAGTCGGGGAAGATCCGGCCGTCCTTGTGGACGCACCCGTCGGGCGCCCAGATCGTCGCGTCCTTGATCGGCACGGTGCCGCGCATGGTGACGATCATCACTGGCCCGTGGTCGTCGACCAGGAACCCGAACGCCGGGCACGGGACGACGTCGACGAGCTGGTTCTTCTCGCCGTACTGATGGACGAGGATGCTGTACGAGTGGTCGTCGGTACGCATCAGGAAGAGCTGTTGCTGTTCTGGCATGTGAGCCTCGCTGTCGTTTGTAACGCCCGCAATGTATGAGAAAACGAAACGACTGGCACATTTCCGACAGCTTTACTTGGGCATTAGTTCCGGTGGTGTTGAGCAGATATACTTGCGGCCACGCTGAAGTAAGACAGCGTGACTGTTCAACGCAAGAAAGGAGGACCGAGTGTCCAAGCAGTTGAGAATAGGCGCGACGGTCACGTACCGCACGCCGCGCGGTGGCCAGGAGGGCATCGGCAAGATCGTCGACGTCCACCAGACCGAGCGTGGCCTGTGGTACGAGGTCAAGGACCGCAACACCGGCGCGGTCGTGCGCCTGCGTGTCAGCTCGATGGAGCTGGCATGAAGTCGGCGGCGCACTTCCTTCCAGGCAAGGCGGTGCGCCGCGCTTGGCCTTTCCCGGTGTCGGTCGACACCAAGGGCGGCGTCACCTGCACGTTGCCGCCCAAGCAACCCAAGCGCGATCTGCCTGACGCGCTCTTTTGAGAGGCACCAACATGCCATTCACCATCACGATTGAGAAGCCCACAGGCGAGGAGGCAATCGCCGAACTCGTGCGCGTGGCCAAGTTCTACGAGCGGTTTGAGTCCGGCTCGATGTCGGACGAGGAACTCGACAAGCGCGTGGCCGAGCTTAATCGAGCCGTCGATGCGGCGTTCGTTTCTGCGCCCCGCAAGCCGCGTGCGAAGAAGAGCGAGCCCGGCGCCGCGCTGGAAAGCGGCCAGTCCGGAGCTGCGGTCAAGGAGCGGAGCCAGGCCGCACCGGCGCCAGAGCCTGCGGCTGCCCCGGCCCCGGCCCCAGCGCCCGCAGCACTGGACGGCGAAGCCCTGCGGGTCAAGATCCGCACGGTGCTGACGCCCCTGATGAAGGGCGAGAAGGCGGGCGCCGCCCGGGCCCTGATCAAGACCTATGGCGACAGCATCACTGCCATCGCCGATGACAAGTTGCCGGCCCTGCTGGCAGAAGCGGAGGCCCTGTGAGCGACAACCTGACCCCTCAAGTCCTGATCATTTTGCAGGACAACCCCCAGACCGGTGAGCTGGACGTCGGAGGCGTGCAGCGCCCCACCGAGTTCAACCCGAAGAGCCCGGCCCACGCGGTCGGCAAGTTCATCGCCGAGAACCTGGACCAGATCGTGATGGCCGCGGCGAACGCCAGCCGCGCCAACGCGCCGGACGTGGGCGAGTCGATCATCGGCCCGGACCGCGAGCGCACGATCGTCCTGCCGGGGGCCGCATGAGAACCGCCATGCTGCGCCGAGCACGCTCGCTGTGGAACAGCCCCACGGCGTCGCGCGAGACCAACCGCTGCAACCAGCTGAAGTGGGCCCGGGCCGTCGCCAGGCTGGGCGAGAAGTGGCTGCTGGCCGCGCCCGTGGAGCGGCGGTCGTGCTGACGCTCGAAGAGCAAGAGCGCCTGGCCTACATCCAGGGCGACCTGGCCAAGGCCGAGCTGCTGCAGGCGCTGCTCGATGCCGAGGACGAGATCCGAGGCGGGAACGAAGTTGAGCACGAAGGGAGCACATGTGACTGAAGAGCAACGCAAGCACGCCAAGCTGTCGGCCAGCGGCTTCAAGAAGTGGGCGACTTGCACGATGTCACCCTGGCTCGAGAAGGACATCGAGGACGAGGACAGCGACTTCAGCCGCGAGGGCACCTGCGCGCACGGGGTGGCCGAGTGTCGGCTCAAGATTTGGCTGGGCCAAACGGACAGGCCCATGCGCGAGGAGCAGGTTCCCGACTATCAGGAGTTCTTCAACGCCGAGTTCAGCGCCTACGTGCAGGACTTCGTCGACTACAGCATCGGCCGCATCGAGCAGGCGCAGAAAGAGCACGGGCCCGCCAACGTGGCCGTCCTGCTCGAGCAGCGCCTGGACTTCAGCGAGTGGGTCCCAGAGGGGTTCGGCACCGGAGACGTCGTGATCATCACGCCGGGCAAGGTGATCGTGATCGACCTCAAGTTCGGCAAGGGGATCCGTGTCGAGGGCAGGGGCAACGGGCAGCTGCGGCTGTACGGCCTGGGCGCCTTCAACATGTACCACCTGCTGTACGACTTCAACGAGGTTGAGGTGGTCATCCACCAGCCGCGCCTGGAGAACGTGGGTGGCGACACCCTGCCTGTCCAGGGGCCCGACGGCATCCTGGAGTGGGCCGAGCAGGTCGTGCGGCCGCGTGCTGCGATCGCATGGGAGGGCCTGCACGGGGACTTCACCAGGGCGCGCTTCGCGCCGGGTGAGCACTGCTCGCAGGCGTTCTGCAAGGCGCGGTTCACGTGCTCTGCGCGCGCCCGCTACATGCTGGAGCTGGCCGAACAGCCGTTCAGTCTGGACGAGCCTGACACGCTGACCGTCGAGCAGCTCGAGTCCGTGGTGGACAAGGCCGACCTGGCCGTGAAGTGGGCGAGCGACTGCAAGTCGTACCTCCTCAAGCAGGCCAACGACGGCAAGGTCCAGCTGCAGCGTTACGAGCTGGTCGAGGGCCGCAGCAACCGCGTCATAAAGGACCCGGTGCAGGCCGCGCACGTGCTGATACACAATGGGTTCAAGGCCGGGGACATCTACAAGGACCCCGAGCTGGCCAACCTGACCTCGCTTGAGAAGCTGGTCGGCGCCAAGAAGTTGAGCGAATTGCTCGGGGATCTGTTGCACAAGCCGACAGGTAAACCGACACTCGCTGCTCGCGGATCGGGCAAGACAGCTGTCGAGCCACGTTCATCGACGACAGCCACGCAAGCATTTGGTGACCTGGACTGACAGTTCGCCGAACCGCGCCCGGCGGAACCGGGCAACTGAAACTGAAAGAAGCAAATGGCAGCAGAGAAACCGAAAGCAACCAATGTTCTGTTGGGTCGTGAGAAAGGCAAGCCGGTGCGGTTTTCCCACCTCCATGTGTTCAAGCCTCACCTGAACACCGAGTCAAACAAGGAGGAGTACAGCGTCCAGCTGTGGATCCCGAAGGAGAACAGGGTCGACCACCAGGCGGCGGTCGATGCGTTCGAGGAGCAGAAGGCCCTGTACACCAAGCACGAGGGCAAGCCTGGTCCTGAGTTCCACAACCCGATCAAGGACGGGGACAAGATCACTGACAAGAAGGGCAACGCCAAGCCGGTGCCTGGCATGTGGGTGGTCAGTGCCAAGACCGCGGCCTATGAGCAGGACGGCACGGCGGTGGAACCGCCCCAGGTGGCGGGCACCGAGCGCGGCGAGAAGGGCGAGCTGAAGCTGCTCACCTCGGCTCAGGTCAAGAGCGGCGACTGGGGCCGCGCGTCCATCAACTTCAAGTTCTTCCCGAAGGGCAAGGGCGGAGTGGGCGTGTACCTCAACAGCCTGCAGAAGACCAAGGACGGCGAGGCCCTGGGTGGCGGACGTCGCAGCGCAGCTGCCGAGTTCGCCGACTTCGAGGACGACGATGAGGACCTTCTCGGGTGACGTGTAACTACGCGCTGGTGGGGCTGCTCGTGTTGTGCGGCTTCGCCATCGGGACCTACGCCGGCTTCCTTGTGGGCCGGCATTTTCAGAAAGCGATCACATGAAGATTGAACTTAGCTTGCCCACGAGCACGGTCAACACAGTGCTGAAAGCGCTCGAGTTGGCCAGCCAGCAAATCGCGCTTGCGGACGCAGAGATCCGCGAACAGATACTTGACCAGCTTAACGACGAGAGCGTCGATTGAGTTTTTCCCCGGCGGCCACCATCGCCGGGGCTTTTTTGGTGAGGGCCAACCCTCACCAAAGAAGAGGGCCGACGCAACTCCAGGCGCCCCCGACCCGGGTGCCACACAGGCCCACCATGCTAACCGCCTCCACCCGGGAAATCATCAAGGGGCGGCATGCACAAACCGTGGCGTTGGGGAAAGAAGTAACGCGGGATGGTGGGCAACAGGTCACTGAACACAATGAGCAACATCGTATCAATCGACTTTGAGTCACGCAGTGCCACCGACATCAAGCTCGGTGTGGAGCGCTACTCGAAGGACCCCGAGTGTGAAGTGCTCATGCTGGCGTTCCGCGCGCCGGACATGGCGGAGCCGTTCGTGTGGCATCGAGGCCCGCATCTCAACGAGCACGACCCCGAGCGGGACGCCATGCTGCAGCGGCTGCTCGAACACGTTGCCTCTGGTGGCCGCATCCGTGCGTGGAATGCAGGCGGCTTTGAATACAACATTTGGGCCAACGTCTGCGTGCCCAAGTACGGCTGGCCTCCGCTGAAGCTGGAGCAGTGCGTCGACACGATGGCGCAGGCCGCGGCACAGAACCTGCCCCAGGCGCTCGGCCGGTGCGCCGTGGCGGTGGGCCTGCCCTCCGACAAGCAGAAGGACACCCGCGGCAAGTACCTGATCCAGCGCCTGTGCGTGCCTCACCCGCCGACCAAGACGCGGGCCAGCAAGTGGGTTGAGGACCCTGAGCTGTTCAACGAGATGGTGGCGTATTGCGCCCAAGACGTAATCGTCGAAGAAGCGATCGCCAGGAAGCTGCGCCCGCTGTCGCCTTTCGAGCAGGACGTCTGGATCGCCACGCAGCGGGTCAACCTGCGCGGGGTGCCCGTGGCCCTGGACGAGGCTCGCAACATCCACGAGGTGGTGGAGCTGGAGAAGGAGCGCCTGAACCGGGAGCTGCGCGCGGTCACCGGCCGGCGCGTGCTCAAGGCCACCGACAGGCACGGCCTGCTGGAGTGGGTCAACTCAAACCTGCAGCCCGGCCTGGAGCCGATCGACTTCCGGGACCCGGTGGAGAGCGATGAGGACCGGCCCGGGCACGAGGAGCCGCTGGCAGACATGCGGGCCGACACGGTCGAGGCCGTGCTCAAGCGCGACGGCCTGACGGCCCACGTCCGCCGCGCGCTCGAGATCCGCGCTGCGGTGGTTCAGACCAGCACGGCCAAGTACGCCAAGCTGCTGAAGATCACGGCGGACGACGGCACGATCAAGAACATGTTCGTGTACCACGGCGCGGGCACCGGCCGGTGGGCCAGCCGCGGCGGGTTCAACGTGCAGAACATCACCAGGCCCACGCTCCTGGTCGACGAGAAGAAGGGCCTGGACGACATCGCCAATGCCCACGAGATCCTGGGCTCAGGCAAGCACACCGAGGCCCTGCTGCTGTGGGGCGACCGGACGATGGACGCGGCGGTGTCGTGTCTCAGAGGGGTCCTGAAGGCCCCCGAGGGGTACGAGTTCATCGACGCGG
The DNA here is from genome assembly GCA_041300865.1 of Anaerolineae bacterium. Taxonomy (GTDB): domain Bacteria; phylum Chloroflexota; class Anaerolineae; order JAAYZQ01; family JAAYZQ01; genus JAAYZQ01. The sequence goes on along the minus strand of JBFYTF010000681.1, from coordinate 251 downwards.
ACTACAGCTCGGTGGAGAACCGGGTCGGCGTCTGGCTGGCCGGGCAGCAGGACAAGGTGGACATGTTCGCCAAGGGCCTGGACGAGTACAAGGTCTTCGCCAGCAAGAGCCTGTACCGCTTGCCCTACGAGCAGGTCACGAAGGACATGCGCCAGATGAGCAAGAGCGCCGTGCTGGGCTGCCTGTTCGGCCAGGGCGCGCAGGGGCTGATCGACTACGCGAAGGGCTACGGCGTCACGCTCACGCCCGAG
>JBFYTF010000631.1:0-4699 GCA_041300865.1 Anaerolineae bacterium | reverse complement strand
GTAACCGTCACCGGTTTGGGACATGGTGGTGAACCACCTCGACAGGCCAGTCGACGCTGAGGCCGGCGCACAGGGAGGCCATCGGTAGCTGGCTGATGTCGTAGCCGGCCAACTGCAAGGGGCACTTGCCGCGGATGGCGGGCTGAGCATCCTGGGAGAAAGGCGTAAAGCGGTACAGCTTCTCAAAGACGGCCAGGAACAGCCGGGCCGAGTCGATAGACTCAAAGCCGCGGAAGTTCTGGTAATGCTGGTCGAAGCGAAGAATCACCAACTCGACGGTGTTGTTGGTCGTCGGGATGCACTTGCTCTCGATGCCGTTGACCAGAGTGGGCCAATGCCGCTCCAGGAAGTCGAAGATGGTCGCGGCGGCCGGAGTCTCCTCGACATACCGAGTCCGGTCAGCCATGACCGCTTCGTAGCGTTCCTGAGCAGTGCGCTTGGTATGAGCATCGAAGATGCGATAGATCGCTTGCTTGAGGGCTTCTGCCTCGGGGTGGGTGTCGGCGTAGCCCGGTCCATAGACGTCTTTGATGTGGTCTTGCACGTTCTGTAAGGCATGGAAGATGCACTCGTGATGCCGGGTGGTGGGGAACACCTGAGCGATGACCGGTCCATAGTCTTGTCGTAGGTCGGTGACGATGGCCCGCGGGTGATAGCCCTTAGCTCGCAGGGCCAACAGGAAGGCTCGGGCGCTGTCCTGGTCGTTGTGAGGATAGAGAGCGAGATGCAGCAGGTCGTAGGTGTGGACATCCACGGCGAAGTAGGCATACATCCAGCGCCGCATTTTGCCGGCCGGCTTGTCGTTCTTGGGCACCAGCACGTACTTCTCGTCGATGCCCACCACCCCGCTGGATTTGACCACCCCAAACAGGGCCGCTACCGGCAACAAGGCATAGCCCCAGGCGCTCAGCCAGCGGTAGGCGGTCATGTTCGTCACGGCCAGGGCTTGGGCGGTGCAGCGATAGGTGCTGCGCCCCCAGCCGTACATCTGCAGGGCCAGTAGGTGGGCTTGGGTGCGATACGGCGAGTAAGGCACCAGACCAGGCGGCAGGTGAGTGAAGCTGCCCTTGTCACACTCGGGGTTGCGGCAGTAGTGTTAGTATGTGTGCTGCAAGCTGCGAGGGACGCCTCCCGGTTTGCGGCCGGGCGCGTCTTGGGGCACATTGCTCCCGTTGAGGAACGGGGACGTGGATCCCGGGGGCGCCACGTCAGGGCCAGTCGGCTATCGCTATGGGAAGCCATCAGGCAAGCCCGCAGTAGTGTTTGACTGACCCGTTCGATTTCACTCAACTGGGAAGCCCTGTCCCTTGGGGGCAGTGAGCAAGCCCGTGTCTGTGTGTGAAGTGCTGCCCTGCAAACGGACGCGCCCGGCCTTCTGGTCAGGTAGGCCAGAGTTCTGAAAAGGAATAGGAGACAATGTCAGAAAAAGAAGCAAGTCCTGCTCGTTTCGTCGGCTTGGACGTGCACAAACATTACCTGGTCGCCGTCGCTGTCGACACGGACAAGAACGAGGTCATGCCGCCGCGGCGGGTGCCCTTGGCACACCTGGACGATTGGGTTCGCAAAAACCTCACCCCCCAGGATGCCGTGGTCCTGGAGATGACGACCAACACCTTTCAGATCTACGACGACCTGCTGCCGCACGTCCACTCGGTCACCGTCGTCCACCCACCCCACGTGGCCCTTATCACTCGCGCCCAGGTTATGACCGACAAGATCGCTGCCCGAATCCTGGCTCGCCTGCACGCTGCCGGCCTGCTGCCCTCGGTCTGGGTACCGCCGGCGGAGGTGCGCGACCATCGCGCCTTGGTCGCCCAGCGCGCCAAGATGATGGGCTTGGCTACTCAGGCCAGAAACCGCCTGCACGCCGTGCTTCACCGCCATCACATTTCGCCACCAGGCGGCGACCTCTTCACACCCGACAAGCACCCTTGGTGGCTGGCCCTGGACATCTCGGCCCTGGAACAGGCGCGCGTACAGTCTGACCTGGCCACGTTACTGTTTGCCTGGGGCCAAGTTGACATCCTGGAAGAAGCCATGGCGGTTCTCGCCTCCCAGGACGAACGAAGTGTCCTGCTCCTGCAACTGTCCGGCATCGGTATGATCACGGCCGTAACCCTGTTGGCGGCCATCGGTGATGTCTCGCGCTTTCCGACCGCCAGCCACCTGGTCGGCTACGCCGGCCTCGGGGGGCGGGTGCACGACAGCGGCCTGACGCACCACAGCGGCCGGATTACCAAGGCTGGCCGGCGCGACATCCGCGCCGCAATGGTGGAAGCCGCCCACACCGCGTGCCGCACCCATCCCCACTGGCAGGCCGAGTTGGCCCGGCTGGAACCGCGCCTGGGCAAGAACAAAGCCATCGTCGCTATCGCTCGCAAGCTCCTGGTAGCCGTGTGGCACGTCCTGACCAAGGGCGAAGTGGATCGCTACGCCACGGCGGAGCGCACCGCCCGAAAGCTGCTGCGGCATGCCTACCGCCTTGGACACGAGAACCGGCAGGGACAGAGCCCGGCTCAGTACGTCCGGGAACAGCTCGACCGGCTGGGTGTGGGTGCGGACCTGGCGGCCGTCCCGTGGGGCAAGAGCCGTCTTCTTGCTTTGCCCCCCTCTAGCCTGAAGGAGGTCGCCGAGAGCTGATCCTGCCGAAGACTGGCCTTTCACTGTTCTGTTGTTAACGTGCTCGTTGCCTCTCAATGCCTGAGAGCCGTGCGTGGAGAAGCCGCGCCGCAGGTAATTCCTATCCCTTTGTGTTGGCGTCATCCATGAACGAGCCATTTGGGTGCTACTCAACCCTGGCAAAACCTGCGGTTGTCTGCGGTCGATATCACGCGCCTCTTGCTGGTCCTGGTTCCACCGTTCCATTTGCAGCCCACATTTCTTGACTTGACATGCAATCACATCTGTAGCGGTACACCTCGACGGTTTGCAGCTTCCCTGCGGCATCGTAGTACTTTTTCAGCCGTGGCTTCTTGCTCTTGCGCACCACGTGTGTCGAGCCACAGTAGAGGCAGCGCACGCTATCGTCCGTTACCTCTTGCCAGTGGCCGAACACCACTCGCTCGACGCACAACAGCCAGGGCAGGGCCTTGAGGGGTGGAGCCGCGACGGCTCCTATCTCTGCGGCCAGAGCTTGGAGGTCGGCGATGGACAGTTGTTCCTCGGGCGTCAGCGCCTGTCCTGCTTCCAGCTTGCTCAACAAGGTGTGGAGCAGGGCCAACAGGTCGGCCACCAGCCAGTTGTCGCGCGGCCGGAAGCTGTCCGCCGTCAGCTCATAGCGTTTGAGCAATGCCTGGCGCAACTGAGACCAGCCACTCTGTTCGGCTGCCTGCCGCACCTGTCGCTCGGTGACCTTCACTCCTTGCCGCTGCAGGTGGTTACGCACCTTGTCCGCCCCCCACCAGGGAAAGGTGACGAACACGGTTACGATGCGGGCCACCAAGTCCCCGGTCAGCACTTCGGCAGTCTTCAGGCTGAGTAAGTTGGCCCAGTCCTTGTCCCGCCAGTACTTCTCCCATAGGCTGAGGTGTGGCTGCGGGATGTGGAACCAGGCACTCAGCTTCTCCTGGGCGACAAACGGTGTGCGCCCCTCGCGTGTCCGCCGTCCCTTCCGCTGCGGCCCCGGGCCCTCCAACTGCCGGAGAAAGAGCATCGCCTGGCGTTGCTGGAAAACATCATCACCGGCAATGCGGAAGGTAAAGTGACCACACAGCGTGGCGGTGTAGCTGCCATCCGTCTCCGTCGTGACCTCGACCCACGGCTCCTGACGACCGCAGACCAGACAGCCGAGGCTTGCCGCCCAACGGTCAAGGGGAGGGGTAGTAAGCCGGTCACCGCTGCGCGGCAGCCACACCTCGAAGCCAGGCGGGGAGGCCAGCATCTGTCGCAGCCCCAGACTGACTGCCAGGCTCAGCGCGCTGCCGATGACCATCTGCTGTCCGTGCCACAGTAGCCAGTACCCGCGCCGCCAGCCTGACCTGGCAGCCAACTCAGGCCACACGACTGCCAAGCCCCGCCACAGCCATAGTAGCCACGGCCAAGCGATGAGGAGGGCCGGCAGCCGACGCCCGGTGAGGAACCACAGGCCGGCCAGTAGCCAACTGCGCAGGCAGAGCTGGAGCCAACTGTCAGCTAAATAGCGCCACAGGCGGTATTCACGCCGAAGACGGGCCGCCTGACGTCCGTTCGTAACACGTGGCGAGTTGGACGGGCGAGTCAGGCACGGCTGCTCGATAAGCCAAACGACCTGACTGTCGGGATGTCGACCCAGCACGGCCAAGGTCAACACACTGATCAGGACCAAGATATGCCAGACCAGAAGTTGTGCGCACAGCGGTTTCGTGGTATGCTTCATATTGGCCAACTCGCATGACTCGGCACAGTGTTTTTTCGCAAATACAGTGTACCACAGTCTTGCGGGTTGGCCCTCATCTATTATACGCGACGGCCAGCCCCGTTTTTCGGCGTTTTACGAAGCTCCCATAACCCTTTCAGCCTCTCTTTCCCCTACCTCCATGTCCCCAACGCGATACGCTCACGGATCCACGGGCGTCACTTGCTTTAGACCCCTAACGGCGGTACAATAGGGAGCGCCCGGCTTGGTCCAACTCCGGACAATAAGATAGCCAAGTCTGGCAACACCGGTGAGCCGGCTTCCCTACTTACAGGAAGGAGAACCTCACAGCGGGGACGATATGGT
>JBFYTF010000162.1:0-3255 GCA_041300865.1 Anaerolineae bacterium | reverse complement strand
GCCTCGTCGAGAGCGGCCGCCATGACTTTGCCGTTGACGCCGAGGCTGCGAATGACGCCGGCGGCGATGGGTAGCTCCAGGAGTAGCGTATCGACGACGTCAAACGTTCCCTCCTTGTCTTCCTGCATGTCCTTGTTGTACGTCGAGGGTAGCCCCTTGAGGGTCACCAGCAGCCCGACCAGGTGGCCCACGACGCGGCCGCTCTTGCCACGCATGAGCTCCAGCGAGTCTGGGTTGCGCTTCTGGGGCATCAGGCTGGAGCCGGTCGCATACGCCTCATCTACCTGGACAAAGCCGAACTCCCGGCTGCTCCAGATGGCCAGATCCTCGGCCAGGTTGCTGAGATGGATCTGGACGAGGGCCGCCCAGGCCAGGAACTCCACGAGGTAGTCGCGGTCGGCCACGGCGTCCATGCTGTTCTGCGCGACGGCGGCCATGCCCAGCTCGGCCGCCAGGGTCCGGCGGTCGATGGCGAAGGGGTTGCCCGCCAGGGCGCCGGCGCCCAGGGGCAGCACCGCGGTGCGGCCTGCGACGCCGGCCAGGCGCTCCCGATCGCGCTGCAGCTTCCAGAAGAAGGACAGCAGCCAGTGGCTAAAGAGGACCGGCTGAGCTGGCTGCAGGTGGGTGTAGCCGGGCATGATCAGGTCCATGTGGGCCGCGGCCTTGTCGGCGATGGCCACCTGGAGGTCGTGCACGGCGGCGTCGAGAGTGGCCATCTGCTCCAGGAGGTAGAGGCGCGTGTCGGTGGCCGCCTGGTCGTTGCGCGAGCGCCCCGTGTGCAGCTTACCGGCCACGGGTCCCACGAGCTCGCCCAGGCGCCGCTCCACCGCGGTGTGCACGTCCTCATCCGCCGGCCGGACCTCGAAGACGCCGGCTTCCAGCTCGGCCTGTACCTGCTCCAGCCCGGCCACAAGCTGCGCCTGCTCCCCTGCTGTCAGCAGCCCGGCCCGCGCCAGCGCCCCGGCGTAGGCGATGCTGCCCCGCACGTCCGCCCGGTAGAGACGCCGGTCAAAGGCGAACGAGTCGTTGAACCGCCTCATCGCCTCGTCCATGTCTCCGCTGAACCGTCCACCCCACATGCTCATATTCGGTCTCCTTGACCTTCACTCCGGCCCTCGACGTCCGACAGGAGGAGGGAACGCCGCGCTAGTCCCGCTTGAAGTCGCTGTAATCCACCGATGCCAGCTTGGGCAGCATGCCGTTCTGCTTGTCGATGAGTGCCTTTACCTTCAAGGGCAGGCCAAAGAGGTTGATAAAGCCGGCAGCGTCGCGCTGGTCGTAGACGTCGTCCTTGCCAAAGGTGGCCAGGTCTTCACGATAGAGGGAGTAGGGCGATTTGCGTCCCACGACTGTGCAGCTTCCCTTGTACAGCTTGAGGCGGACGCTGCCCGTGACCGGCTGCTGCGTGCAGGCCACAAAGGCGTCCAGTGCCGTCCGCAGGGGCGTGTACCACTGGCCATAGTAGACGAGCTCGGCGTAGCGCTGAGCGACGGCGTCCTTGTAGTGGAGCGTGTCCCGGTCGAGGGTGATGCTCTCCATCCCCTGGTGTGCCGTGTAGAGGATAGTGCCACCGGGCGTCTCGTACACCCCCCTGGACTTCATGCCCACGAGGCGGTTCTCCACCATGTCGGCGCGCCCCACGCCATGGGCACCGCCCAGCTCGTTCAGCTGGGTGAGAAGCGCCACGGCACCCATGGCCTTGCCGTCAAGGGCCACGGGCTTGCCCTGCTGAAAGTCGATGACGACGTAGCCTGGCGCGTCCGGCGCCGCCTCAGGCGCAACGGTCAGGTAGAACATGTCCTCCTTGGGCTCGTTCCAGGGATTCTCCAGGTAGCTCCCTTCGTGGCTCATGTGCCAGATGTTCCGGTCGCGGCTGTACTCCGACTTGCTGCTGGAGACGGGAACGTTATGGGCCTCGGCGTAGGCCAGGGCATCATCACGAGAGCGGATGGACCACTCCCGCCAGGGCGCAATGACCTTCAGCAGCGGGTTGAGAGCCTTGACCGTCAGCTCGAAACGAACCTGATCGTTGCCCTTGCCCGTGCAGCCATGTGCGACCGCTTCGGCCCCCTCCTGCTCGGCGACCTCGACCATGTACTTGGCCGTCACCGGCCGGGCAAAGGAGGTGCCGAGCAGATAGGCGCGCTCGTAGATTGCGCCGGCCTGCATGGTCGGAAAGGCATACTGTGTCAGGAACTCGTCGCGCAGGTCGACGACGTAGGCCTTGCTCGCCCCGCTGGTGATCGCCTTCTCCTCCAGGCCCACCAGCTCTTCGTCGCCCTGCCCCAGGTTAGCAGTGAAAGTCACTACCTCGCAGCCGTAATTCTCCTTCAGCCACGGCACGATGCACGACGTGTCGAGGCCGCCCGAATAGGCCAGGACCACCTTCTTGACGCTGTCTTTTTTCATCACCGTTTTTCCTCCTTGCGTTTTCTGCTGTCTCTTACGTTGCGCAGCCTACGGTGCATTCCCGTGGGCGTTTCTTGCCTGCCACCCGCTATAGTAAAACAAATGCGCGATGGCCAGCGCCCGTCGCGCACAAAAAGAGCCGGCCTCCATCTGGAGGCCGGCTTGGGGTCAGGTTTCGCCTGTACGCCGCAGAAGCCTATCCAGAAGGATAGCCTGGCTCCTCCGGTCGTCGGTTGTTTTCGGTTACAAAAGCACTTGGCTGCTTGTTCACAGTGCCTTCCCGCTCAAAAACTGCCGCGCAGCATACCACAGAAGTCGGGGCCTGTCAAATCGGCCCGGCCATTGATCGCATCGCCGCCGTCCTGCCAGCGTTAAGACGCCCGTCTAGTCCTTGATGAACTGTATCTTGCAGATGACGTCAATGTGTTCGCCAACTGGGATCGACCCGATCTCGGCCAAGGGGAACCACTTGATGTCGAAATCCTTGCGGTTGATCTGTGTCCTGGCCTCGAAAGCGTGGCGCCGCCGGGCCGGCTGCCCCTTCACCGGCGACAGCTCACCCATGTCCTCCACGTCAAACACGACCGGCTTCGTGATGCCTTTGATTGTCAGATTGCCATAGACCTTGAAGCGGTTGCCCTCAAAGGGACCGATGCGGGTGCTTTGGAAGCTCATCTTTGGAAAGTCGCGCACGTTAAAGCGACCCCGCCGGCGCAGATCGGCGTCGCGCGGACGGATGCCTGTGCTGATGGTGGCCGTGTCTATGGTCCCCTCAACGGTCGAAGCCTGCGGGTCCTCCTCGTTCATGTCGAGTGTGCCGTCAAAGGTCTTGAAGCGACCCTTGAC
>JBFYTF010000612.1:0-4412 GCA_041300865.1 Anaerolineae bacterium | reverse complement strand
AGGACAATGGCTCGCCTGATCGACACGACGCTAAGCGGTTCGTAGGTTGCGTTGAGCACTAGCACCGAGGTCACGGCTATGCTCGCCTCCATTTCACCAGGGAACGGGACGACGCCTCCGGCGGCAGAACAAAAAACGCCCAGACAAAAAAAGTCTGGGCGTGCTGAAACAAGGGATGGGGTGACCAGTGGGGCTCGAACCCACGACCTCCTGGGCCACAACCAGGTGCTCTGCCAATTGAGCTATGGTCACCATACAGCGTTTGTTCAACCTGCTCTGTTAACGGCGGTCATCGGCCAAGGATGCAAGCTCGGGGACATGGATTCGAACCATGATTAGAGGATTCAAAGTCCCCTGTCCTGCCATTAGACGATCCCCGAATGCTGCCCCAGACGCAGTCCGGGGAAAGACCTGGTGCCGAGGCCCAGACTTGAACTGGGGACACCGCAATTTTCAGTCGCGTGCTCTACCAACTGAGCTACCTCGGCACAACCAGCGCGTCGCAGGGGCTTTAATCAAACTAGCGTATGCCACTGAAGCTTCAATGCCATACGCCAGATGCCACTGCTAGTCGCTCAAGAGCGGGCGATGAGAATCGAACTCACGACCTTCTCCTTGGCAAGGAGACGTTCTACCGCTGAACTACGCCCGCATCGACACTCTGCTGTGATGGTGAAGAGCCGCTCTGCTGCCGCCTGTGCCCTGCGGAGGTGGACCCGGTCGGATTCGAACCGACGATCTCCTCCGTGCAAAGGAGGCGCCTTCCCGCTAGGCCACGGGCCCGTACTGCCAGAACGCCCTTACCATCACTGATTTGTAAAAGCTCAACTGCACTGACAAAATGATATTTTATCCAGGTTAAAGAATTAGTCAAGAATCAGTGGTCTGTGCTGTGCTGACAACCGATTTGCTGCCCTTACGACTTGATGAGGCAGGGTGCCGAGGCTTTTGGGATAACCTTAGTTTTGTCGCGATGACCCATCAAACCTGCCTGGAGCGCTGAGCGCGACGGCGCTCCAGGTACATCGAGCGACCTGGCCTACCTGCAAATTGCTGGTTGACAGTAAGTGTAGCGGCATGTAAAATAGAAGTAACAGCAAAGCGGCCAGGCGCTGGTACACTTGGCCGCTTTTCCCCACCCGCTGATCGAGACAGCGTGTAGGACTGCAACATTCTAGCACTGTTCCGCTTGTTGCGCCAGCATCACCTGTCCCGGTGGCCTGGCGTTTCTGTTTCCAGGGCCACCTTAGGCACCGCGAGGTCATCGATGGACTATCTCAACTTCGACCTGGAGATCGGCGAAGGTGCAGGCCGGGAGTACCCGGTGGTCGTGCTGCGCTCGCCGGCCGGCGAGGCGCGCGGCACCATGCGTTTTCCCTATGACGAGCTGCGGCTGGACAGCGCTCTCAAGGACGTGCAGATCGCCCTCCTGCGCTCGGGCGGTAAGCATCGCTCTGCGCTGTCGCAGGAGCAGCAGTCCGTGCGCGACTTCGGCCGAGCATTGTTCGACGCGGTGATCGCCGGGGAGGTGCGCAGCCGCTACGACGTGAGCCTGGAACGCGCGCACCAGGCCGGTCAGGGGCTGCGCCTGCGCCTGCGCTTCCAGTCCCCTGCCCTTGCCGCTCTGCCCTGGGAGTTCCTCTACGACGACCGCGAGGCCGAATACGTCTGCCTCACCGTCAGCACGCCGCTGGTGCGCTACCTGGAACTACCACGACCGCCACAAGCCCTCGTCGTCGCCCCGCCGTTGCGCATCCTCGGTGTGGCGTGTAGTCCAAAGGGCCTGCAAACACTGGATGTGGAGAACGAGAAGCGCCGGGTTGAAGAGGCGCTGAAGGGCTTGCAGGATCGTGGGTTGGTCGAACTGTGTTGGCTGTCTGCGCCGACCTGGCGCGCCTTGCAGGGAGAGATGCGCCGCGGCCCCTGGCACGTCTTCCACTTCGTCGGTCACGGCGGCTTCGACGCGGGCGCCGACGAGGGCCTGATCTACCTAGCCGACGAGGATGGCAAGGCGTTGTCGCTGCGGGCCACCGAGCTGGGCCGGCTGCTGGCCGACCATCCGCCCCTGCGCCTGGCTGTGCTCAACTCGTGCGAGGGGGCCAGGGGCAGCGAGCGCGACATCTTCTCCAGCACGGCATCGATCCTGGTGCGGCGGGGACTGCCGGCGGTAGTGGCCATGCAGTACGAGATCACCGACCGGGCCGCGGTCGAGCTGTCGCGCTCGTTCTACGAGGCGTTGGCCGACAACCTGCCGGTGGATGCAGCGGTGGCTGAGGCGCGCAAGGCCGTGAGCCTGGAGGTGGCCAACACGGTGGAGTGGGGCACGCCAGTCTTGTACATGCGCTCGCCCGACGGCGTACTTTTCCGCGTGGAAGCACGTCCATCGGCGGCGGCAGCGGCACCCACGGTCGAGCGGAAAGCGGCGGCGCAGGAAGAGCAGCGGCCTGCCCCAGCGGTGGTGACGCAGCAGCCGACTGTACGCGCCGTCGATCCGCAGCCGGATCTGCTGGTCATCGATACACCCATCCGACTGGAGCTGATCTGCATCCCGGCCGGCGAGTTCCTGATGGGTGATAACAAGGACCTCGTCGATGTGGCCGAGTTCTACATCGGCAAGTATCCCATCACCAACGCCCAGTATGCCGCTTTCGTGCAAGCAAAGAACTACAACGGTCCGGATCACTGGAAAGAAGGCCGCATCCCAGCCGGCAAGGAGAGCCATCCGGTGGTCAATGTGTCTTGGCTCGACAGTGTTGCCTTCTGCGACTGGCTGAGCCAGGCAACAAGCCGCCAGTTCAGGCTGCCCACCGAGGCTGAGTGGGAGAAGGCGGCCAGGGGCGGTCAGCGCATCCCCGGTCCCGGTGGCGCGCTGATGGACAACCCCCTGCCGGGCCGTCAGTATCCTTGGGGCGACAAGTTCGACAAGACGAAGTGCAACATGGACGAGTCGGGCATTGGCGACACGACGCCGGTAGGCAAGTACTCGCCGGCAGGCGACAGCCCCTATGGCGTCGCAGACCTGAGCGGCAACGTGTGGGAATGGTGCTTGAACGAGTACGACAACCCAGAGCGCATCCAGTTGGAAGGCGACGCAATGCGCGTCGTGCGGGGCGGCTCGTGGGGCGACCTCGGTAACGTCGCCGCCGCCCCCTTCCGCGGCAGCTCTCACCCAGGCGACCGTTTCGTCAACTATGGGTTTCGGGTGGTGGTTGTGGGTTGGCGCCCCAATGCCTAAGCTCTGAACTCTGATACTCTGGCCTCTGATCTCTGGCTCCGTAGCCTTCCCGCAGCAAAAAGCGCCGGTTCTCCTCGGAACTCGGCGCTTTCTTCGCTCAGCGGCCATCGTAGCGCGTCGGCAGCTACACGTTTCCTATCCCGCGCCCATCCAAAGATTCCATCAGGACTCTACGCGTCCAGGTCGAGCGTCTCTTGCGCTTGACGATCCGGCCGATGAACAACTAATGGCGATTGCGCGCGGTCGGCTGACCGTGTTTGTTACCGTTTCGCCGGCCGATTGGGACAAGCCCACCCCCTTGACCGATGCTGAGTTATAAACTATCATAGCTGGGCACACACGAAACGGTTTGACTGAAAGGACGCACGGACAATGGCAAATAAGAAGGATGAAAAAAGGGCAAAAGCTGGCGATAAGCACCTGAGCGGGGCCGATCTGAGCGCTGCCGACCTGACCATGGCCGACCTGCGCGCTGCCGACCTGACCATGGCTAACCTGGCTCGGGCTAACCTGGGCGGTGCCGACCTGCGCGGTGCCGACCTGCGCGCGGCTAACCTGGCCGGGGCCACGAACCTGACCGACGCCGACCTGACTGGGGCCAAGTATGCTAAGACCCATTGGCCGATTGGTTTTGACCCTGAAAAGGCTGGGGCTATCGAGGCTTGAATAGACCACCTCAGCGAGGTCTTGTGTCGCTGGCGTGCTGCAGGCGATCATAGACGGCACACCTTGATCCTCGTTATTTTGTCCTTTGCGCACCTGGCGCAAGCTGGCACGCGCCTAACGGTGCGGCCCTGTATGATTGACCTGTGGGGTTGAAAAAATCGCTCTGCGCGTCCTAGAGGCTTGGTCTGGCGGGGCTTGTGGGCTATGCGTCTAAGTCAAGCGCGCCCTGCATTCCCTCGTCCGTCTTCACCTTCTGCGCCTGCTTGAACGTCCCGTGCGCCGGCGGCATCTGCACCTGCGCGCCGTGCAGTGGCTGCTCGGCGGTATGGCCTCGACTAGCGACGCGCGTCTTACTCGATGTCGGGCGCCGCAGGGTCAGTCATGGCTTTGGTTGTCGGCGTTCTCTGCTTTCAAGTCGCGCACCAGCCAGTCAAACGCCTTCTGGTAGGCGTCGTGATCCTTCCAGTTCGAGAAGTCGGGGACGAAGTACTCTCGCACCTCGCGCGCCATG
>JBFYTF010000599.1:0-10968 GCA_041300865.1 Anaerolineae bacterium | reverse complement strand
AGGCCACCCAGCCGATGGTCAACACGGCCAGCATGGGCAAGGGCCAGGCCAGGCGCCATAGCAGGTAGGGAGTCACAAAGATGGCGGCGAGTGCCGCGAGAGGGGCCACATAGAGGACAAGGGGCAGGAGAACCATGGTGCCTACAATCAAGCGCGCCGCATCACTCTGCCGCAGCCTGAAAAACAGAACGGGCAGCAACAGGTAACCTGCCAGGATGACCGGTTGGAGGATGATGGACGGGTGCAAGATGAAGCGACCACCCTCTAGCAGCCAGAGCCTGTAGCGGTTGACGGCCATCGTCGTGCGACCCAGCTCCACTGCATCGCCGAGGCCCGCTATCTGGAGGGGCATGACCCCCATGAAGCGGATGTACTGTATCACCGGAATTGCTAGGCAGACAGCCAGCACGGCGGCAACGAGAGCGAGTTTAATCACTGCCTCTCTGGAATGCTCAAACACCAGGTAGAGCAGTCCCCAGCTTCCGGCCATGAGCAGGAACTGCATGAGGGTGACGGGATGGAGAATGGCCGCGCCGAAGGTCACGAGCCCGAAGACCAGAAGAGTGCGCGGCTTCGGGTTCCGGAGAAACCAAAGCATGGCGACCAGGAGAATAGGCACGACAATGTACCAGCCCACGAACTTGTCCTGGAGCACGCGGGTGATCAGATCACTGCCGGTGCCGTCAACACCGGTCGTGGCCAAGAGGTACACGATCCACAGGGACAGCATGAAAAGGGCCTGATGCCGGTTTTTCAAGAATTGGTGGAGCAACGTGAAGAGGGAGAAGATGGCAAGGACGACCAGCACGGGGCGTGTATTCATCACGAGCTCGACCGCCGATACGCCGGAGACTTTGGCCACCAGGACGTACTGATAGCCGGTTACGATCAGCTCATTTCGGGGCGTAACGGCCGTTCCGGAACCGTGGAAGGGCTCTGTGCCAAGGATCTGATTCCGCCGCAGCGCCTCTGAGAAGTGCGGCAGCCCTGCCAGGTCGTCGCCCGCGGGAATCCAGCGGCCGGCGACGAGCGCCATGAAGCCAACGAGAAAAGCGATGAGGAGGAGATAGACGGCGGGTCCGTATCCGAAATGTGCTCGCATCTCATGTGGAGCTTTGTCCCGGCGCCCAGTTCGTCCCCTCGCTTCCGTCCGATACTCTAGCACCAGGAATGCAAGCACGGACAGCAAATACACGACGACCGAAACGGCGACAAGGACATCGAGACTTAGGCGGAGCAGGATGGCCACGAGCATGTAGGGCGTGCTGATGCCGATCGCCAAGACAAAGGCAAAAGCAAGCCTTTCTGGCCAGGATAGCTGCTTGACGAGAATCCAGGAAAGCACGAGGCCGGGCAGCATAAACCACAGCCAGCCGGCAGCCACCGCCAGAAACGGTGCCGGGTCGGCCAACAATGGGCTGACGCCCAGCAGCAAAGGGGCAAGGGCTAAAAGTCCTGCACCTTTGAGGACGAGCCGTGCCCGCCTGCCTTTATCGTGCTCTTGTTCTAGTGCGAGTGGAGGTCTCGGCTCCATATCTGTGCTCACCTTCTTAAATGGTAAATCGACGCTGTGCTGCGCTCGGCGCCGAAGGCCGAAGCGCTACTGCCAGCCCAGATCACAACCCAGAAACTCGTACAACCTCTGGTTGTGCCCTTCGAAATAGGCGATCAAGCGCTGTCTTGTGGCCGGCTCCATTGGCGCGTAACGGGCCAGGTTGTACTTCTTGTAGCTCTTCAGTTCCCAGGGCGGCAACCCCAGGAATTCGCACACCTGCCTCAAAGTGGCGGCAGGATCGCTGTAAAAGTCCTCGCTTTTGAGCACGAGGATCTGTTCGCTGCCGAACAAGCCCATCCACCTCTCTAACTGATCGACATAGATGCCCCGGGAGAGATAGGTGTAATTCTGGTAGAAAAAGCTGCGATACGTCTCGTCCTTCAGCACCTTTTCCGCTTCCCTGGGCAGCTCCCGGTCTTCTCTTTCCAGCGCGGCCTCGAAGGAGAGGTCTTCGAGTCCCATATCTACTTCGTGGTGGTAATGGGAATAGGCGCGCCCGACGGGATTTCGCAAGAGCGCGATCAGCCGCGCCTGCGGGATGGTACGCAGCAAGCGCCCGGGCGCGTGCGGGTAGAACAGGTAATATGGGCTCGACTCTCCGGTGAGCGGACGTTCCCCATCCCTGGTCGACGGCGCCGTAGCCGGGGCCCTCTCACCCTCCAGGGGGAAGAAGGCGCGATACCAGTTGGTGCCCTTGTGGTAGTGTGTATCGAAAAAGTGCGTCTCTTTCATGAACGCCGGGTCGACGCCCGGATGCTGGACCAGGTAGTTGTAGAGTGAGGTGGTCCCGCAGCGCTGACCGCCGATGATGACAAAATCGGGGAGCCTGCGCCTGCGCGCAGTGAGCAGGCGAGCGCTCCTCTTGAGGGCCCAACCGGCAAGGAAGGGAAGCGAGTGTCTGTCGAGTGCTCGTTTCACCGTCATGATGACAAAGCCTCGATCTCGTGCACCTGCGAACCGGCCGCGGAGCCCAGGTTGTACGTGTAGCCGAGAGCACGCATGAGGGGTGCATCGGCCAGGGCAGGAATCTCCGCCCGATAGGCAGCCGCATAGGCCGAGTTGTCCCGCCGCCTGCGGTCGACCATCTGGCAGGCGGCGAGAAGCTGCTCCTCCTCAACCGGCTGTCGCGCGAAGGCGGCCAACTGCTGCAGGACGGCGCGTGGCTCGGCCAGAAGATCCTCGTAGCGAATCTCCAAAAACCGGTCGGCCGACACCATGTCCTGGTGGTCGAGGACATATGAGACGTGGCTTTCCCACAGGCGAAAGCTGTATCCGAAGTCGAGGGTAGCCGGGCTGTAGTCGATGGGCAGCAGCCGGTTCCGCAGCTTGCGCTCTTGCTTCAAGCTCCGGCGGTGGACACTGATGGCCACGTCGATGCCGTTGCGCAGAACGTGGACCCACCGCGCATGGGGAAAGAGGTTCAGCCAGATGGGAAAGATCAGGGTCGTTCGCGGATCCTTGAATCCCCAAACGGGTGTCTCACCTGCCTCCAGACGGGACCACAAGTCGGGGCCGAAGAACCGCTCGATCTCGGTCTTGCCTACCGGAAGCCGTTTTTCCTGGAAGAGGGCGTGACGCGCGACAGCGGTCTGTTCTTCAATGAAGGACGGCGATTGCATGGCCTCCAGCAGGCCGTCGACCTGTCCCCACTTGCTGCCGGCGGCGCCATAGATCCGCCTGTTGATCCGCTG
Source organism: Anaerolineae bacterium (assembly GCA_041300865.1). Taxonomy (GTDB): domain Bacteria; phylum Chloroflexota; class Anaerolineae; order JAAYZQ01; family JAAYZQ01; genus JAAYZQ01. The sequence goes on along the minus strand of JBFYTF010000599.1, from coordinate 7,722 downwards.
GAAATGGACCGCTTCCGCGTCTCTGGATAGCCAGCTGCCCATGTGGATTCCGAGCTGCGCCAAAAGTCTGACAACCAGGCTCGTCCCCGATCGGTGCATGCCCAACAAGATCAGAGGCTCGCCCTGTTGGAGCTGGTTTTCGCGCTCCTGCGCCTGTGAGGCCATGTATCATCTACTCCTTTGCTGTAGCCGCCATGATCTCTTCGATAGTGGCTACCAGCCGACCATCGTCGGCGGTGTCCCAGATATAGACTCCGATGAAGGTCCCGTCCACCAGATCGGCGATGGACTGCCGGTAGGCCAGCCACTCTCCTGCATTGGGCTCCCGGTCGGGGGGTAGCGTGATCTGGGCCCAGACCTCGATACTGGCATTGCCGGCCCGGATCAGGTCGATGATGTGCTGCACGCTACTCCGGTAGGCGGCGCCCGGTGGATTCAACTGCAGTCGCTGGGTTTGCAGCACCCACATGTCCGCCATGGCTGCCATCTCCGGGTAGCGCTCCGGGTTTGCAGCCATCAGCCGGAACCCGGGCCCCATCACCAGCATTTTGCCGAACTCATCGGCAATGGCCCGCGCTTGTTGTGTGGAACCCACCAAGTCCTGCCACTCCTCCCTGGGGGTAGAGCTGCTTGTTTCGAGACCGTAGACCAGCGCTTCGTAGGGCACTCCTCTTCTCTGTGCTTCCTCAGCCCTTTGTCGCAGGGTCTCGAGGGAGGGGGCTCCCAAGGCCCTGGTCCAGCCTTCCAGCAGTGGGAAGTGGGTCTCCGCGAGGCCCATCGACGCGGACATCACGAATCCAGGGCGGTCCCGGTACTTCAGTACGGTCTCCACCGTCTGCCGCCGCAGCCCCAAGCCAAGCATCCCCCCCGCTGCCGGCTGCGGGATAGCAGTCAAGGTGGGCGAGGCCACAGCCTGCGGCGGCGTAACAGTGACCAGAACCTGGGACGCCGTTGCCGTGGCCGGGGGCGGCAGAGAGGCCGGCAGCGTCGACCGCTCCATGGTGGCCGTTACTGCGGGTGATGAGGGCGAAAGGGCGGCGCTCTCCGTCGCGACCACGGTGTCTGATTGGCGAGGGGTTGCCGTGCTGCGCTCCGGTACGGCGGCCGGCGACACTGTCGCCGTGGCACACGCCGCCAGCAGCACCACCACCACGGCCGTCAGCAGCGCAGGCAGGCTGCGTCGCCCCACCTGCACCCGACCCCTCGCCAAACGATCTCCCTTTGCCATCGGCCCACGCCTGTCAATCAAGCCTGTCTCACCGCGTTACTACGGGTAGGTAGACGCGCTGGGCGATGGCCATCGTCACCCAACTCCTGTTGTTGAAACGCGCGTTCGGCTCCGTGGACGTTATGACGGCGGTGTTGGTAAAGACCGCGCCGGTCTGCAACTGAGGATTCACCGTCGCGGTCACGGTGATAACGCCACCGCTTAGTGGCGCCAGATCGCCCACAAGCCACGTATAGGCCTCGGTGATCACTGGAGTAAGGGTCAGGTTGCTCTCGATCTGCACGTTGGTCAGCTCGGGCGGCATCAGGTCCCTGACCATCACGTTCGTGGTTACTGCACCACCGACATTGCCAAAGACCAGGGTGAACTGGACCCTTTCGCCGGCGTCGACGGTGCCCCGAAAGTTGCCCTCTTTCCTGATCCCCACATCCGCGGGGAAGGGGAACTCGACGTAACCCGAATCCCTGCCCTGTTTGTCGATGCTGCCCAGGTAGGCGTGCATCACCGTCGTCGGCGCAATGGGCTGCAGCCAGCGGACCACACTCTGGATCTGGAGCGTGCGAGACGGCAGAACGCTGACAGTGGTCATGCCGCAGTCCAGCCGGACGGAAGCATTCGACAGTCTGGTCAACTGCCCGGGAGTACACGGCCCGAGCCACTGGCTCCGCCCACTGTCCCACAGGTAGAGCGCGTTTTGTGCCACCTCGTACCTTATCGACAGTGCCGCGGGATCGGCCTGAGACACGCCGACGGTCATGTACGCTGTCGCTATGTCCTGCGAAGTGTTCGGGTCCCAGTACTCGCTCGTAATCCTGCGCCAGCCCGTGTAATCGCGGGGGATGCCGGGTAAGAACTGGGATGGCTCTGACGAGTCCCCGCCAAAGATGATATAGACCTCGCCGGCGACCGACAGCTCGTTCCGCCCACCGTAAGCCGCAACCAGGAGATCGTCGATGCCGTCGCCATTCCAGTCCTCAAGCCATCCCTGGTCGTAGCCCGCTACGCCAACGTCGGGCTTACCAACGTAGATGACGTCGGCCTGGCTTAGAGAGAGGTAGCGACCCCAGTCGGCTGCGGGCCGGCCAAAAATCAGGTACGAGGAACCAGCGACCTCACCACCGCGGCTGTTGTGTGGCGCGCCGATGATAAAGTCGTCATAGCCATCATTGTTGACGTCCCCGGCACTACTTAACCGCCGGCCGGCCTGATCGCGCGGTTGCTCGCCGACGAACGAGGCGTCCGCGGCTTTCAGGGGAAAGCGCAGCCCCCAGTCCGCTGCCGGACGGCCAAGGATCAGGTGCGCGATGCCTGCCCAGTAGCCCGTGGTCGCATTTCTGGCGGCGCCGATGATCATGTCGTCATAGCCGTCTCCGTTGACATCGCCAGCCCCGGACACACGCCGGCCCGACTCGTCGCCGATGGCCTCGCCGACGAATGACGCGTCAGCTCCGACCACCGCATAGTCTCGACCCCACCACGGGCGCGCCGGATCATAGCGAGGGTCGCCTGGAGTCGCGCGCCCCAGGAAGAGGTAGTTCTGGCCGGCATCGAAACCGCCATAGTCACTGGAGATGGAGCCGATCATGAAATCGCCGTAGCCATCGCCATTGACATCGCCGACACCTGTCACCGACCGGCCAATCCGATCCTCTGCTGCCTCGCCGAGGAAGGATGCGTCGGCCATCCCCAGGCTGAAGTCCCTACCCCAGTTGGCTTCCCGCCGGCCCAGAATCAAGTAAATCTTGCCAGGGTTTGTGCAGTTTCGCCCGCCGGCGGCGAGGACCCGGCCATCGGGGAGCAGGACGATGTCGTGGTCCGTGCGGCCTTCGTTCAAGTGCACCGCCTTGGTCCAGATGCGGGCGATCGGGTCAAAGTACTCCGCACTTGGCTCGGAGCCGTCATCACTCTGCCCGCCTGCTACAAAGACCTGGCCACCGGGCAACCGGACCGCGGCATGGCAGGCGCGGCCACTGTTGGGGAGCGGGGTGATGCTCCAGCTCCTGGTCACGGGATCGTACACGTCGGCCGAACGGAGAAAGCCGGTGGTGTTCTGACCCCCGAACACAAGGACCGTGCCGTCGATCATGGCCGTTGCCGAATGACCCGCCCGGGCAGTAGCCGGAGTGGCGGTGGCGGCCCAGGCGCCCGTGGCAGGGGTATAGATCTCGGCGCTCTTGAGAAAGCCGCTGCTGTTTTGCCCGCCGATCACCAGTACCGTGCCATCGAGCAACAGCGTCGCCGTGTGGCCAGCGCGGGCAGTGGCCAGAGGGGCGGTTGCGGCCCACGTCCCGGTCGCTGGGGTATAGATCAGCGCGGTGTTGAGAAAACCGCTGGCGTTCTGCCCACCGATGATGAGCACCCTGCCATCTGGAAGCAAGGTAGCAGTGTGGCCGAAGCGGGCAGCCGCCAGGGGAGCGGTCGCGGTCCACGTGCCCGTGGCCGGGTTATAGACTTCAGCGCTGGCAAGAGCACCGCTGACGTTTCGTCCCCCCACCACGAGCACGCGGCCATTGGACAGGAGCGTAGCGGTGTGTCCGGACCGGGCAGTGGCGAGGCCGCCGACTGCGGACCAGGTTGTGTAGCCCGGGGCCAGTATCTCGGCGCTGGCCAGATAGCTGTCCGTGTTCTGCCCCCCGGCAACAAGCACGCTGCCATCCGGCAAAAGCGTTGCAGTGTGCTCGAATCGCGGGACCGACATGTTGCCCGTCAGGGTCCAGGTGCCCGTTACCGGCGCCGTAGCATCATAGATCTCGGCATCACCGAGAGCGCTGCGGCAGCAGTTGCCACATTGCGCGGGGGGCAGGCCCGGAGCACAGGGGACATCCTCTTCGTAGTGCGTGGCCGAGATCAGGAGGTCGTCGAGGCCATCGCCGTTGACGTCGCCTGCGGTAGACACGTAGTAGCTGAGAAAGTCCCACTCGTTCTCGCCCAGGAACGAAGCTTCGACCTGCTCGAGCGGATAGTATCGGCCCCAGAAGTTGACGTCCGGTCGGCCCAGGACCAGGTACGCCTTCCCGGTGTAGCTGTCCCCGCACTTCCAGCCGCTGATGAACATGTCGTCGTAGCCGTCGCCGTTCACGTCGCCGGCTGTGTAGAGCTGGCGGGCCGTCATGCTGAACGTCTCGCAACCCAGGAACGAGGCATCCGCATCGGCCAGACTCCAGGGCGTATGCGGACCTTCCGCCAGGGGACGGCCCAACACCAAGTAGGCCACGCCCTCGCCTTTCGGCAGCGCCGGGCACGGCTCGCCGGGAGGCACCTGGTAGGGACACACCTTGTTACCGGCCATGGGCGCCCCGACCAGTAGGTCGCCCAGTCCGTCGCCGTTGACATCACCCGCGGGCGAGGCGAAATAGCCGGCCCAGTCGCCGTTGTCTTCGCCCACCAGCGTTACGTCAGCGTTGGTCAGGTTGACTACTCGGGGAAAGTTCTCTGCGGCGAGGCCGTAGCCCATGGTTGGCACCAGGACCACAACCATCACTATGAGAACCATACCCGCCTTGTGCATACGCATGACCTCTTGCTCCTTTCGCAGCGGCCCTGTTCGCTCCTCAGGGCCGCCCACTCATCACCTTCGCCTCGCCGGCCGGTACCGACTCTGGGAGATGCTTTTCGGCCTCGAGATCCCCGCTCGGATGGTCGAGGTGCTTAATCACTCGCGCCGGTACGCCGACCACAACCGTATAGGGCGGAACGTCGCGGGTGACAACGGCTCCTGCCCCCACATACGCGCCTTCGTGCACGGTGATTCCGGGTAGGAGGATGCTGCCGGTGCCGATTCCGGAATGGCTCTTGAGCCGGACCGGAGCTACAAATCCATGGCGTTCCTGGAATCCGCCGTCGGCGGAGCCGGCCGCGGTGCTCTTGGCTGCCACGTCGTCGTGGCACATGATGATCACGTGTCGCGATGGTCCGCTGTGGTCCTCGAAGAACATCAGCTCCGGAAACTGGTCGTCCAGATTGGCGTACATCTCGATGACACAGTCTTTGCCGATGTTCACCCCCACCTGGCGATAGAGCCACAGCCGAAGCCCGCGGTGAATGGTCACCCGGGCGATCATGTTGAGCAGCTTTTGTTTAAACAGCGTAGCCCTGCTGCGCGGGCGTAGTCGCTCGTACTCGTCGCGCGCCATCGGCATCCGCGCCAGCATCTCGGCATCCGGCGGTGGTACAGGCATTGTCCTTGTCCTCCTCAGGCCTCCACAGCTTGAAATGCGTGGAGGATGTTTACAAAATCACCCTCGCGCAGGTAGGAGTGAGTGGGCAACGTCAAAAGGCTGGTGGCCAGGCGCACGGCACCCGGAAAGCTTTCCTCGTTGGCGTCGAGCACGCCGGAGAAGAGGTCTGGCAATGTCCGCCAATAGGATCGGCTGACGCCGATGCCTTGCCGCCCGAGCAGGTCAAAGAGTCGGTCCGCACGCTCCTTCCGATCGAGGACGATGGGCAGGCGGAGGAAGGCAGGCACGGCATCCGGTGGCACGTGGGGCAGAGTGACGAACTTGTACCGTTCCAGCTCAGCCATCAAGCGCTGGGCGTTGCTCCGCGCCTCTGCCTGGACCGAGCCCAGCCGCTCGACGATGGAGGCGCCCAGGCCTGCATGGACGGCCGTCAGCCGGCGCAGGGCGATGGGCGGCAGCGTCTGGATGTCCATCCCCTCATCGGCAGGGTTCAAAGGAGAGCGTGAAATGAACCACCAACCCGCCGGGTGAGTCGCTGGAGCATAGCCGACAAACGCCGCCAGGGCGGCCCAACCCTTACCGCCTGGCTGGGCCTGGCCAAGAGCCTCGTGCAGCGCCTCTTCGATAGCCTCGGCCACTCCATCTTTGGCAACGATCACTCCCCCGTGCCCGGCCGGGATACACTTGCTGCGGCCCAGACTGTACAGGCCCGCGTCACCCCATGTGCCTACCATGCGCCCGCCTAGCATCGAACCAAAAGCCTGCGCGGCGTCCTCGACGATCCAGATCCCACGCTGCCGGCCTATCTCGACGAGGTCCCGCTCATCCTGGGCCAACCCGTACAGGTGGGCCGGCACAACTGCCAATACATCGTCGGTGAGCAGCTCATCAAGCCTTCCCCGGTCCAGGTCCAGCGTCTGCACCGAGACGTCGCACAGGACGGGCTGCAGGCCGGCCTTGAGGACCGACTGGACCATCGTCGGGCAGCTATAGGCGGGGATGATGACCCGTCTCCGGTCGGACAAGCGCCGCAGGCCCAACAGGATGACGGCCAAGGCCGCTCTCCCCGAGCCGAGGAGGTAGCAGGCCGGGCTGCCGGTCTGTTCCATGACGGCCAGGCGGAAGCGTGCCAGTGCGTCATCAGGCTTGACGAGCGAAGCCAGGCCGCGCCGGACGTCCTGCCCGCTCACCCGCATCGCGGTGGGGGGCAGATGGCGAAACCGAGTACTGGCTCCGGATGAGTTTGATATCATGGACGACAATCCCTCAAGAGAGATGAACCACTTCTGGCATCCCGCGCAGCATGACGACACCCAAAATCAGGCTGATGATCGCGCTGGCACCCAGGGCCGCGGGCACTCCTGTCACCTCGGCCACCGCGCCCACAGCGAGGGCCCCCGTGCGTGACATGCCGTTGAAGAGAAGGTTAAACAGGCTCATGACGCGGCCGTGGTACCTTTCCGACGTCGTGATCTGAAGCAGGCTGTTGGCCAGGGTCTGGCGCATCGCGTTGCTGGCTCCCACCATCGCCACGACGATCAGGCTCCAGGCAAAGGACTGGGACACACAAAAGAGGAGGAGAAAGACAGGGCCCAAGATGTTGCCGAGCATCAGCCAATTGCCCCGGCGCCCCGCCTCGATGTTGGCAACAACCAGTGCCCCGCCGATTGCCCCCACGCCTACTGCCGTCATCAGAAAGCCCAGACCCTGGGGCCCTGCGTCGAGCACATCGCGGGCGAACACGGGCATCAGCGTGATGTAGGGCAGGGTGAAAAAGCTCGACAACGCGACGATGAGCAGCAGCGAGCGGATAACCCGTGTGTCCCAGCTGTACCTGAAGCCACCCGCGAGGCTGGCCATCACCTGTAGCTTGTCCTGGGGTAGCTCGCGCAACGGCAACTGGATGGCAACCATGGCGAGAATGACGGGTAGGTAAGAGACGCCATTGATCAGAAAGCAGCCTGCCTCGCCGATCCAGGCCACGAGCAGCCCGGCAATGGCCGGCCCCACGATGCGGGCGGCGTTGTACACAGACGAGTTGAGGGCCACAGCGTTGGACAGGTCCTCCTTGCCGACAGTATCTACGACAAAGGCCAGGCGTGCCGGCTGCTCCAGGGCAGCCGCCGCGCCAAGGACAAAACTCAAGGCGATCACGTGCCAGACCTCAACCTTGCCTGACCAGGTTAGGTAGGCGAGAACGAGGGCCTGGAGCATCAACACGATTTCGGTGACGATGATCAGTTTCTTACGCGAGAACCGGTCACTGAGCACCCCGGCCAGAAGCGACACAGGCACGACCGGGATCAGCCCGACGAC
>JBFYTF010000591.1:0-9970 GCA_041300865.1 Anaerolineae bacterium | reverse complement strand
AGTGGGCACGTACCGCTACCGGTTCGAGGCGTACAACCCGGCCGGCCAGATGGTATCTCAAGAGGCAGGGGTGACCGTGACCCAGGCGCCGCAGCCGAACCCGCTGGCCGGGACAAGCTGGGCGGTTACCGCCTTTGCCGGAGGGCCGGACCTGGCCGCGCCTCTACCGGGCACCAGCCTGACCCTGCTCTTCAGCCCCGAAGGCCAGGTCAACGGTTCCTCGGGATGCAATACTTACCGGGCGAGCTATACCGTGGCGGGCGCCTTCCTGGCCATCACCCCGCCGCTTGGCACTTCTATCATGTGCGAGCCCGAGGTGATGGAGCAGGAGGCCGCCTTCCTGGCAGCGCTGGTTTCGGCCGGCAGCTTTGAGATCCAGGGCAGCAACCTGTACATCGCCGACGCCGCGGGCGCGCGGGTGTTGGAATGCGCTCGGATCGACCGCTAGTCGTGTGCTGAGTGGATAGCCCAAACCAACATCGAGGACCGGCAGTCCGGCAGCCAGCTGCTGCTCGAGGACTGCCGGTCCTGGATAGGGCGAGGAAACAAGATGGCACATGCAGCCGTTATGCCTGCTGCCGAGGTTCGAGTCAATCGTTTGCTGGCCCAGGTCTACCTGGTCATGCCCATGGGCCTTGTCGTCACCGCCCGCGTCGCTATCTGGGTCAGCACTAACGTGCGCCTTTTTCTCCGCGTCGCCGCCGAACCCTATTCAGGGGGAAGAATGCCCAACGCCCTCGCTTGGCGCACGGCTTCCCGTCGTCCGCCTACTAGCAGCTTGCCGTACAGATTGTTGGCGTGCTTGCTCACTGTATGGGGCGAGATGTGCAACGCCTGGGCAATCTCCTTGTCAGACAATCGCCGGGCAAGCAGTTCAAGGATCTCCTGCTCGCGGTTCGTCAGAGACTCGACGATCTCCGGTTGGGCTGTTTGATCGCGCCGCTGCGCATCCCCCTGTGGCGGTGAGGGGGCAAACACGGCCAGGATACGCCTGACGTAGTTGGGCTCGCTCTCCGATTCTGCAAGACGGGAAAGGAGAGGGATCAGCGCCGGGCCGAGGTCCACGAAAACGCGGAGAAAGCCGGCGGGTTGTGCCAGCTCCAGCGACTGTCGCAACAGGTTCAGCGCCTCCTGGCCTTTATCCTGCGCGTCGTAAACCAGCGCTTGAAGGGCCAAAAGCTCGATAGTGTGCGGGGCGCTATGTACGCCGCGCGCGATCCCCACCATTTCTTCCAGGATCTGGCTTGCTTTCTGCAGGCTGTCCCTCGTCCCCTGGGCAATCAGCACCCGGGCCAGGGTCACGCGTGGGACTTCGGGGAACAGGGTGCGGGCGGGCAACTCCTCCGAGGTCACGTCTCGCGCCCAGCGCAGCGCCGCTGCCGTATCACCTTGCAGCAAGGCCAGGCGCGCCCTGAAGGCGCGCGACTCGGCCATCTGTCGGGGGTGGCGAATCTCCAGGGCGAATTCCAGGCTTTCCTCTGCCACCTGCGTGGCCGCCTCGGCGCGGCCTTGGGCCTGGTAGGTCAAGGCCAGGCCCAGCATACACGCGTGGGCTGACGCGGCGTTGGCCGTGTACGGATGTTCCGTCACCGCCGCAAAATGCGTCGCCGCCGCCGCCAGCCTGTTGTGCTGGTAGCACGCCTGTCCGGCGATCAAGTGGGCCCAGGGCCTGCTGAGTGCCAACTGTTTCCCCGGGGCCAGCTTCAGGAGCCTCTGCGCCATCTGCTCCTGAAGGCGCAGGTCGCCGGACAGATAGTAGGTGCTCGCCAGGCCAAGCAACAATCGCGCCGTGAACAGGTCCTCGTGGGCCGCATCGCTGGCCAGCGCTTCTTCCAGGATCCGTATGCCCGTCTGCGCCTGGCCCGTCATCTGGTAGCCCCAGGCCAGATAGTCTAGGTAGACGCCCCGTACGTAGATGAGCGTGACCGGAAGGCCTTCCCCCGCCCGCTGGGCGTACTCCAGGCATTGCCGTCCATCGCCATGCGCAAACCAGAGCGCACTCCACAGCGTGTCGATCTCACCACGCAGGATCTGGCGCTCGGCTTCGGTTGTCGCTTCGGCGTCACGAGAGATCAGTTCTTCGGCCGTCTCCAGAAGAGAAGGCATGGTCGCGTATTGCCAGCGCCAATGTTGATGCCAGGTCCGCGACAGCAGCAGGCCTGGGCGCTGGTAGATCAGCTCCTTGGGCAAGCTGTCTACCCAACGTAACAGGGTGTGCCAATCTTCTCCATCCAGCAAGGCGTGCCGCCGCTGTTCGACCAGCCGGACCGCGCTCGGCGCATCCCCCACGGCCAGGGCGTGGTGCAGCGTTTCTTCGGGCAGTTCCTGCGCGGCGAACCAGTCGGCGGCCCGGGCGTGGAGGCAGGCAACCTGTTCCCCGCTCGTCGTCGAAAGGAGCCTGTGCTGCAAGAGCTCCCGGAAGAGGTGATGGTAGCGGTACCAGGTCCCTTTGTCGTCGAGAGGCACTAGGAAGAGGTTGGCCTGCTCCATCCACTCAAGTGCTTGCCGGCCCCCGCCGGCAAGGAGGTGGCTGCCCGTGTGAGGATCGCAGTCAACCAATGCGTCGAGAAGAGGAGCGCAGAAGCGTTCCAGGATCGAGGAGCATACCATGGTCTCCTGAAAGACCTCGGGCTGCTGTGATAGAACTTCGGCCATCAAATAGTCCATCACGTCGCGGCCGGTGGCGCCCAGGTTTTTGGTCCGCGCGGCCAGCTCACCGCCGTCGCGCAGCCACAGCGCCCCCAGCCTCAAGCCGACAATCCAGCCCTCCGTGCGTTGTGCCAGGGCGGTCAGCAAGGCAGGGTCCGCCTCGAGTCCGATTGCTTGGTCAAAATAGGCATCGACCTCGTCCCGCGTAAACCGCAGGTTGTCGGCCCGTAACTCCAACATCTTTTGCCCGGCGCGGAGCATCGCCAGGGGCAACGGGGGGTCGGCGCGGGTCGCCAGAACCAGGTGCACGGAGGGGGGCATGCGCTCCACCATTGTCTCGATGAGTTGGTGCACGGGCTGGCTCTTGACCCGGTGGTAATCGTCCAACACCAGCAGAAAATCCTGTGTAAGCTCGCAAAGCTCGTTGACCAGGCCGATGGCCAGGTCCTCTGCCGGGGGCTCTTGCAATGCTTCGAGCATCGCCCACGTCGTGGGACAGGCGTCAGCGTACAGCGTGCGGATGGCGGCAATCAGGTAGCGGAGGAACGTGACGAGGTTGGCGTCGTCCTCGTGCAGCGACAGCCAGGCTGCCGGGTAGCCGCGTGCCTCCAGCCACTGGACGACCACGGTCGTCTTGCCAAAGCCGGCAGGCGCCGCGACGAGGATCAGCTTGCGCTCCAGGCCCCGGTCTAGCCGGCTCTCCAACCGGGGCCGGCGGAGCAACCCCGGGCCGACTCGCGGCCGGTACAGCTTGGTTTGCCAGAGACGGATCGGTGATGTAGGCTGGCCAGACATCGCCATGTCGTCGTATCTCCTGAATGCCGCATCTCGCGATGCCTATATATTATAACCCCGATTGCTAAAATGGGCAAGTCCGAAGGGATGCCTTGGTGCCGTACCAGCCACTGCACGGCGAGATTCACAACTCCACAAGCACGCGCCGTTGACGGCTCAATTCCAGTCTACGGGTACAAGTTTAGGAAGCGCTTGCAAGAAGAGGCCGCGTAAGACTAGGAATCCTGCCAACCTCGGATCGAAGCAACTCAATCCTGCTTGTGCCCAGTCGTTGTCGGGTGTCGAATGGCGCCCGGCAACGGCTTTTCTCATTCTGTTGGGTGCTCGCGATTGCTTGACGCCAGACGGCGCCAGTGCTATACTCGATGTACAGGCATCCAAGAGTGTTACTTGTTTGTTGCTTTGGAAGGACCATACCCATGAAAAAGCCGTTTAACGTGATCATCACCAGCGATGAACTGAGCCAGCTCTTGTAACGCCGCCAAGGGGGATTAGTGGTTTCTAGAGCTCGACCAACATCTGCCGGTGACGGCTCAAATCAGAAACATCGGTCCAAGTTTAGGCGTCCGGTGAAGGAAGAGGCTGCTTAAGCTCTTGCCATAAGCAAGGGGACCAATCCTGGTTTCCGAGATCTTGCAGCAAGCAGGCCGCTGTCATGTGACAGCGGCCTGCTTGGCTTGCCGAACACAGTGACTCAAGAGCTGAAGGCACAAGGCCCGGTTTGGCGTGCCAGTGCGAACTGTGGTAAAATTGAACCAGACTACTAGCGTGAGCAACTGGGGAGCGTCGATGGACCGTTGCGTTTTAGCGTGACAAAACTGCTGGATATTTGCCGGCAGAACGACACCCCATTTCAGCGAATGCGATGAGCTCCTACCAGTACTTCGAGTTTCAGGCTATCGACCGGCCCCTGACCGACGAAGAGCAGCAGGCCGTGGCCCGATTGTCCAGCCGAGTGCATCCCCATCCTCGGCAGGCAGTATTTGTCTACCATTGGAGTAGCTTTCCCGGCAGCGCCCGAGAGATCTTGCTCAAGTATTACGACGCCATGCTCTACATGGCCACCTGGGGCAGCCGCCAACTCATGTTCCGCTTTCCTCGCTCGGTGCTCGACATGGAAAGCGCGATGCATTACTGCCAGCCGCTCATTGTCCAGGATTACGTGTCGTTCTCGGCAGAGGGCGAGCACGTTGTGCTGAACGTGGAGTTCCACAAGGAGGAGGGTAGCGACTGGGCTGAAGGGGAAGGCTGGTTGTCGGCCATGCTCGGTCTGCGTGATGACCTCCTGCGCGGGGACTATCGTACGCTGTACCTGGCCTGGCTCAAGGTGCTGGAAGTGGATGATCTTCTCGAATCGGTTCCTGAGCCGCCGGTGCCGCCGAATATGAACGTCTTGTCGCCGGCGTTGCGTACATTCGCCGAGTTTTTCGAGATCGACGACATGCTGATTCAGGTAGCTGCTGAGGCAAGCGGGCGCAAGCCGACACAGCCCGAGGACTGGCTGCCAAAAGCGCTATCTCGGCTGCCAAATGAGGAAAGAGATGCCTTTCTACTGCGCCTGGCCCAGGGCGAACCGCACCTTTCCGTGGCATTGGACCGTCGCTTGCGCGCACTGATGCCACAGTCTAAGGTCGAGCTGCTCCCACGGCGAACAGTAGGCCAGCTCTTGCAGGAGACCCAGAACCGTCGCGAGCGTGAGAAGAAGCGACGAGTCGAAGAGGCCGAGTCGAAACGTATTCAGGAACTGGAGGCCTTGGCCAAACGAGAGGCCGAAACGTGGTTCCAGGTGGAGTCACTCATCGAGAAGATGCAATCCAAGCCGTACGACGAGGCCGTTGCCCTCCTGGTCAAATTGCACGATTTGGCGCGATACCGGGGAGAAGAGGCCACCTTCCAGGCACGGATCAACACCATCCATCAGCGGTACAGTCGGCGCTCTGGCCTGATTCGCCGCCTGCGCGATGCGGGGTTGTACGAGTTATAGGGCTTTCATTAAAGCCCGACCCTCGGCGCGGCGCACTTATGCGGCTAGGCTCGACCACGCCATTGCGCTCGTGCTACAAGGCCCGACCTGACTCAGCAACAGCCCTCCTCGCAACGCCAAGCTCCTTGTCAGAGCCTCGTATCTATGCTATGCTTGTGCTCAGTGGCATCGATTCTGCACTGCAACGGCGGGCTGAGGTCAAATTGCGATGGCCAGTGCCGAGGCATTGGAGAAGTTGGAGGTGGCTGTGGACACGATGGTTCTGGAATGGCGAAGAGGAGTTGGAACAGGAATTCCGGGCGTCGGATGAATGGAAGAGAGATGGACGGCCGGCCTGAGCTGGTGATTTCGAATTCCGGCCCGCTGATTACCCTGGCGACGATCGGCAAGCTTGGTCTGCTGGAGGGCCTATTCAAGCAAGTGGCCATTCCTCTAGCCGTCTACGAGGAGGTGGTCACACACGGTCAGGGAGAAGCAGGAAGCCAGGCAGTGGCAGAAGCTTCCTGGATCCAAGCCCGGCTATACGCACCTTGTCAGCTTCTTTCAGGTGTGCTATACTTGTGCCCAATAGTGCAGCGTTCAGCAGGGTTGCTCGGGTTTACGAAAGAAGGACAGACATGAATACTGATACGATAGCTCAAATGACGCAAGAGGAGTTTAGAGAAATGCTAGAGACCGTCGTAGAATCGACGGTCGAACGCAAGTTGCTCGAGATCCTGGGAGACCCAGACGAGGGTCTTGAGATCAGAAGCAAAGTACAGGAAAGGCTTCTGCGTCAAAGGCAGGACGTGCTCACCGGACAGCAAGGCCGTCGCTTGGAGGATGTGGTTCGAGATCTTGGGCTTGATTAGAACATGTACGAGATTCGGCTCCAGGACGCAGCCATTCGGGAGTTGGGTCGGCTGGATACCGCGGTAGGTCGGCGGATTGTCAATCGAATCCGGTGGCTGGCACAGAACGTGAACGACATCAAGCCCGAGGGTCTAACTGGCGAGCTAGCTGGATTCTACAAGCTTCGTGTGGGCGATTACCGGGTCATTTACGAAATTCTGCTTTCGGAACAGACGCTCGTTATCCACCTTATCGGCCACCGGCGAGAAATCTATCGCAGTCGGTAGAGTAGCCGTCGATTCCAAATAGCTCAGGAGCTCACAGCTCGACGAGCAGCGGCCGATGACGGTGCTCGACTTTCTCGAGGGGGAAGAACCGGCTCCCTCATGTGTCCGGAATCTCTTCCACGAGGCCCACAACCGGGAGGTCGAGTTGTACCTGTCGATCATCAATCTTGGTGAGGTTGTGTACCGGGTAGGACACGTGCGAGACGAGGCAGAAGCCGAAGAGATTCTGGCGCGGATGCGCCGTCTACCTATCACCATGGTCCCGGCCGGTGACGATGCTGTCTGGGCCGCCGTTCGGTACAAGATGCCGTACGCCTCACCATCCATCAGCGGTACAGTCGGCGCTCTGGCCTGATTCGCCGCCTACGTAACGCGGGTCTGTAGAGTCATAGGGCGTTCTACGGGCTTCACGGATCGGGATTGACATAGGTCGGCCGCCATGCTATACTCACATTGAGGGTTAAAGTCGAAAAGGAGGTGCACGATGGCGGTGATCACGATGTCCCGACAGAGGGGCAGCAAGGGTTCGTACATTGCCTTGGAGGTGGCGCGTCGGATGGGCCTCCGCTATCTCGACCGCGAAATCCTGGACTCCGTGGCCCACCAGGCTGGGGTGCAGGTCGCGCATTTGGAGGCCATTGAGGCGCACGCCGGGCGGGTGCCTCGGGTCCTGCACCTGCTCGGGGTCCGGCCCAAACTGCCGGCCGAAGCCAGCGCGTCGCTCCGCGAGCAGGCGGCGTACGAGGCACGCATCGGGGAGCTGATGGTGGGGCAGGACCTGGACCGGGATGCAGCCGTTGCCCAGCTCGAAAGTGAAGGGCTGACTCCTTACCAGCCCTCGCAGGACTATCTCGACATGACCAGGGCGGTCATCCTCGACTACGCCCAGCAGGGCAATGCACTGATCGTCGGCCGAGGTGGGCAGCTGATCCTCCGCCGGCGGCCGGGCGTGCTGCACGTCCAGGTGGTCGGCAAGTTTGAGCACCGGGTGTGCAACATCTGCGACCGGGAAGGGGTGAAGTGGCGCGAAGCAGCCTACCGCCTGCGGCAGGCCGACGAGGAGCGGGCTGCCTACATGCGCCGCTTCTACGGCGTGGATTGGCTCGATCCCGGGTTGTATGACCTGGCGCTCAACACCGACCAGATCCCCGAAGAGGCAATCGTGGACATGGTCATCCTGGCGGCCGAGGCGGTGCATAAGGCGGCCGCTGCCGAGGCGGTGCCCGCCGGCTAGCACAGAGCTACAAGCACAAGTCTTGGGGACCGGTTCCGGACATTCCGCGGCACCGGAAGGTTGTCGTGGGTACAAGCCGTTGTCAGGCGACAGGATATGGTCGCCCAACAGCGGCTTGCTGCGTTGTATCACCCTGTGGCATGCCGGCCCTGCACCCGGTGGCGCCGGTCTCATTCACCGTGCCATCGTGCCCGCTCAGGGCGATCTGCCTCTGGCTCGATCAGTCATGGACATGGCTCACCTCGCTTGCACACCGCGTGCAGCCCAGTTGACGCTCCACGAGAACTGGAGTATAATAAGGTCACTCCCTATCGTTGGTTACCGCCCTGGGTGGTCCCAGGTGCAGTCGCAGTCCAGACAAGGAGGTGGTGCCTATCGGCTGGTCCGGTCTCCGCAGTTGCGAGTTCCCGTTTGTGTTGTCGTTCCCATTCTTGCAAGAAGCTCGAAAGGAGAATAAGATGCGTGTCACTCGCGTTTCCCTCACCGTGCTCGTCCTGGCCGTCCTGCTCAGTGTATCCGGCGCAGCGAGCGCCGGGCCGCCCGAAACAGTCGATGTCCAGATCCTGGCCTTCAATGATTTCCATGGCGCCCTGCTGCCGCCATCTGGCTCATCGGGACGGGTGACGCTGCCGGGCGGCGCCACGGTCAACGCGGGCGGGGCGGTGTACCTGGCCACCCACGTCCAAAACCTCGCAGCGACGAACCCCAACACCGTCTTGGTGTCTGCCGGTGACATGATCGGCGCCAGTCCCCTGATTTCGGCCCTGTTCCACGACGAGCCGACCATCGAGATGGCCAATCTCCTGGGGATGGAGCTGTCGACCGTCGGCAACCACGAGTTCGATGAAGGCTGGGAGGAACTGCTGCGCATGCAACACGGCGGCTGCCACCCGGTCGACGGCTGCCTGGACGGCGATCCCTTCTACGGCTTTGATGGCAAGTTCATGTCGGCAAACGTGGTCAAGGACTGGAACAACCAGACCCTGTTCCCACCCTACAAGGTGCTCACCTTCGACGGCGTCAAGGTCGCCTTCATCGGCATCGCCTACGAGAACACCCCGTCTATCGTCGTGCCTTCGGGCGTGGAAGGCCTGACATTCCTGCCCGAGCTCGAAACGACCAACCTGTTGGTCCGCGAGCTCAAGGCCAAGCAGATCAAGAACATTGTCGTCCTCATCCATGACGGCGGCAGCCAGGCCGGCTACTACAACGAGTGCGTCAGCCCGACGGGTACCTTCTTCGACTATGTCAACCGGCTGCATCCTGAAGTAGACGTCGTCATCAGCGCTCACAGCCACTCTGCCTACAACTGTCTGATCGGCGGCAAGGTGGTCACCCAGGCGATGTCCAACGGGCGGCTCGTCACCGACGTCGATCTGACGATCAACGCGCGCTCGGGGAATATTATCGGCATGACGGCCAACAACGTCATCGTCACCCGTGACGTCCCGGCAGATCCGGCCATGCAGGCCCTCGTAGACAAGTACAACGCCCTGGTGATGCCCGTTGCGGGCCAGGTCATCGGCTCGATCAGCGCGGATATCACCCGGACGGCGAATGCGGCCGGCGAATCCGCCCTGGGTGACGTCATCGCCGATGCCCAGCTGTACGATACCGCTCCCGCGGACAGGGGTGCTGCCGTGATGGCCTTCATGAACCCGGGCGGCATCCGCGCCGACCTGGTCTACGCCGCGCAGTACTACCAGGAGCTGGCCGGCGAGATCACCTACGGCGAAGCGTTCAACGTCCAGCCGTTCTACAACAACCTGGTGACCATGGACTTGACCGGGGACCAAATCCATACCCTGCTCGAGCAGCAATGGATGGACGCGAACTGCTCCTCGCCCAGGGTGCTCCAGGTATCAGACGGCTTTAGCTACACGTGGAGCAGCGCCGGCGCCTGCGGTGACAGGGTCGACCCGGCGACGATCATGCTCAACGGCGCGCCGGTTGATCCGGCCGCGACCTATCGCGTGACCGTCAACAGCTTCCTGGCCGGCGGGGGTGACGGCTTCCTCGTCCTCGTCGAGGGCACCAACCCCCTGTTTGGCGGGATGGACATCGACGCCCTCGCCTCTTACATGGGCGCCAATTCGCCCGTTGACCCAGGGCCTCAGAATCGGATAACTGTCGTTCCGTAGCACGAACAACGCCTTGACATTGCTCTGTGGGGCCACCGCGCGGTGGCCC
>JBFYTF010000583.1:0-2718 GCA_041300865.1 Anaerolineae bacterium | reverse complement strand
CCGTGGGCCTGCTGGCTGATGCTGATCATGCGATCCATGACCGCCAGGAGCTGGGCGCGGCTGCCCAGGTCGGCCAGGGCGCCGGCCTTGACGAGGCACTCCAGGGCGCGGCGGTTCACCTGGCGCAGGTCCACGCGCCGGCAGAAATCGTCGACGTCGGCAAAGGGGGTCGCGCCCCGCGCCTGGAGGATAACCTCCACCGGGCCCTCGCCCACGTTCTTGATGGCTCCCAGGCCATAGCGAATGGAACCGCTGCTATCTTCGATGGTGAAGCCCGTGCCACTGTGGTTCACGCTGGGCGGCAAAACCTCGATGCCCAGGCGCCGCGCTTCGGCGATGAGCAGACCCACCTTTTCCGTGTTGCCCTGTTCGACGGTGAGCAGCGCGGTCATGTATTCGACCGGGTAGTGAGCCTTCAGGTAGGCCGTCTGCACGGTGATAATGGCATAGTCCGAGGCGTGGGCCTTGTTAAAGCCGTAGCGGGCAAAGTACTCAAAGGCGTCAAAGATGCGGTGCGCCGACTCGGCGTCCATGCCGCTGTGCTCGCCCGCGCCCCGGACAAAGCTATCGCGGTGGAGGATCAGCTGGTCGCGGATCTTTTTGCCCACTGCCTTGCGCACCAGGTCGGCGTCGCCCGGTGTGTAGCCGGCGATGTCGGTCAGGATGCGGATGATCTGCTCCTGGTAGACGCAGATGCCAAAGGTCTCGCCCAGGATGGGCTCCAGCGCCGGATGGGTGTAGGTCGGCGGTTTGCCCTGCAGCCCGGCGATATAGTCGTCGATGAACTCCATCGGGCCCGGGCGGTAGAGGGCCAGGACGGCTACGATGTGATCGAACTTGGTCGGGCGCATGGAGGTCAGCACCCGGCGCATGCCCGACGACTCTACCTGGAAAACGCCGGTCACGTCGCCGCTGGACAGGAGGCGGTAGGTGGCCGGGTCGTGGAGTGGGATGTTGTCCGGGGTGTACACCTTGCCGTGGCGCTCCCGGATCAGGTCGACGGCGCGGCGCATGATCGTCAGGGTGCTGAGCCCCAGGAAGTCGACCTTGAGCAGGCCGGTATCCTCCAGCACGTCCATGGGGTACTGGGTGACGTGCAGGCCCTCCTCGGCGCCCCGCGTTGGCCGGTGGAGAGGCGTGTACTCTACCAGGGGCTTGTCGGTAATGACGACGCCGGCGGCGTGGGTGCTGGCATGCCGGGAAACGCCCTCGACCTCCAGGGCGGTGTCGACGAGGGTCTTGACATAGTCGATGCCCTCGTACATCTGCCGCAGCTCGGGCACCTGGTTGAGGGCTGCTTCCAGCTTGGCACCGGGGCCGCCGGGCACCAGGCGCGCGACCCTGTCCACCTCGCCCAGCGGGATATCGAGGGCGCGGCCCACGTCGCGGATGGCCGCCTTCGGCCCGAGGGTGCCAAAGGTGATGATCTGCGCCACCTTGTCGGCGCCGTACTTGTTGACCGTGTAGCGGATCATCTCCTCTCGGCGGTCGTCGGGAAAGTCGAGGTCGATGTCGGGCATGGTCACCCGGCCGGGATTCAAGAAGCGCTCAAAGATGAGGTCGTGCGCCAGGGGGTCCAGGTTGGTGATGCCCAGCCCGTAGGCGACGATGCTGCCCGCCGCCGAGCCACGCACGTTCCACCAGATGTCCTGCCGGCGGGCAAACTCACACAGGTCCCAGACGATGAGAAAATAGACGTCAAAGCCCATGTCGTGGATGATGCCCAGCTCGTAGCACATGCGCTCTTGGATGCGCTCGCCGGCAAAGGCATCGCCGTAGCGGCGCCTCAAGCCGGCCTCCGTCAGGTCCCGCAGGTACGATTCCGGGGTGGTGCCGGCCGGTACTTCGAGCTGGGGCAGGTGAAAGCCCTTGGGCGCCAGATCGACGTCGCAGCGCTCGGCGATGAGGAGCGTGTTGCTCAGGGCGTCGGGCAGCTCGGGAAAGAGGGCCGCCATCTCGGCGGCGCTCTTCAGGTAGTAGCTGTCGTTGTTCATGCGCATGCGGTCGGGCGAGGTCATGGTCTTGCCCGTCTGGATGCTGAGGAGAACTTCGTGGGCGTAGGCCTGATTGCGCCGCACATAGTGCACGTCGTTGGTGGCCACCAGGGGGATGCCGGTCCGGCGGCTGAGGGCCACCAGGGCGCGGTTGACGGCGACCATGTCGGGCAGGTCGTGCTCCTGGAGCTCCAGGAAAAAGCTGCCGGCAAAGACGTCGCGGTACCAGGCCGCGGCCTCGGCGGCCCGTTCCGGCCGGCCCTGCTGGAAGAGGCGGGGCACCTCACCCGAGCCACACGAGGAGAGGGCGATGAGCCCCTGGGCGTGGTCGGCCAGGAACTGGCGGTCGACGCGGGGCTTGTAGTAAAAGCCCTCCAGCTGCGCCGCCGTGGCGATCTGCAGCAGGTTGTGGTAGCCCGCCTGGTTCTCGGCCAGGAGCAGCAGGTGGGTGGGCCTCGTGTCCTGCTGCGGGTCCCGGTCGGTCATGCCTCGCGGCGCGACATAGATCTCGCAGCCGACGATGGGCTTGATGCCCGCCTTCCGCGCGGCGTGGTAAAAGTGGAGGATGCCAAACATCACGCCGTGGTCGGTGAGGGCCAGGGCCGGCATGCCCATGTCCGCCGCCGCCTGGATGAGATCCTTCACCTTGCCCAGGCCGTCGAGCAACGAGAAATCGCTATGGACGTGCAAGTGAACGAAATCCACCCCGGCCCCCGCGCGTGAA
>JBFYTF010000577.1:0-3203 GCA_041300865.1 Anaerolineae bacterium | reverse complement strand
GCCCTCGATGCGCGCCTCCACGCCGCCGGCCGGGCTGGCCGATCCATCCGCGCCGCGCTGCCACATCTGGAACTCCAGGGTGCGCGCCGGCTGGTCGACCGTGCCTGCCAGGTGCAGCTCGCTGCGCTCGGGACCGCGCCCCAGGTTGGAGAGGGTATGGGCGGGATAGGCGATCTGGCTTAACTGTGTGGCAAAGGTATAAGCCCCGGCGTCGCGGGCCCTTTCCCAGGCCTCCTCCACGGCGCGCCTGGCGTCCGCCGGATCGACCTGCGCGGAACGGCTGCCGGCCACAGGGGCGGCCTGCCCGGCGGCAGGCGATGTCTCTGCGGCGGGGGGCGACGCGCGGTGGGCCGCCCACACCAGAGAGGTCATCAACATGCCGATCAGGATCAGGCATACGCCTGCTGCCACAAACCGATGTCGAAGAACGAAATGACCTTTCATGTCCCGCCTCCTCGCGCCCGCCTGCCCTGCTCCGGGCAGCAGCCGGCACTTCAATTCTGTCTCTTGTGTATACCAGTTCCAGAGGGCTGGTAGCGCCGCGAGCCGTTCTTGGTGCAAAAGATCATCGAACTGCCGCGACGTGAATCACCCCGTTTCTGCCTTTTCGGGATTGTGCCGCTGCATCATCTGCAGAGATCCGTTGTGTGCGCACTGGTGCGCTGGCCGGACAGCACCAGAGCTTGATTCGTCGCCAGTTCTTGGGCCTCGCATCTCGGAGCCGCGTCGCCACCATGGCTGATTGACAACGATCTTAGCACAGATCCCCCGGTCAGACCATGTACTTTGGGTACAGTCCAGGTACAAAAAAAGTACAGTCTCCGGTCCTGCGGAGACTGTACTTGCCCTGTACCTACCCTGTACTTCTTGCGCGTCTACCCTGTACTTTTCTGCTTTCTCTCGCCAAGACGCCAAGAACGCAAACAAATCCCAGAAAGACTTGGCGTTCTTTGCGGCTTTGCGCGAGCTCCTAGACTAAGCCTGCCCGCCGGGCAACATCGATCGCCTGGGCACGGTTCTCCACGTGCAGCCGCGCGACCATCTCGCCCATGTGATACTTGATCGTCCGCTCGCTGAGATGCAGCCTGGCCCCGACCTCTTTGTAGGTCAGCCCCTGCGCTACGAGCGTCAGGACCTCCACCTCGCGGCCGGTCAGGGGTTCGCCTGGCGGCCGGCCTTCAGCTGCCGGGACTGCGCTCGCCTGCTGCCCAAAGTGCTGCAGGATCCTGGCGGCCAGGCCTGGCGAGAGAGGGACCTCTCCTTGTTCCACCTCGATCAACCCCGCGAAAAACTGTTCGGTAGCCAGCGTCTTGATCAGGTAGCCGCTCGCGCCGCTCTGGATCGCCTCGAAGAGGTCCTCATCCTCGCTCGACATGGTGAGCATCACGATCTTGACATCGGGCCTCTCGGCTTTGATGAGCCGGGTAGCCGTCAAGCCGTCACAGCCCGGCATCTGGATGTCCATCAAGATCACGTCCGGGTGCAGGCTGCGCGTCTTTTCCAGCGCTTCCCAGCCGTCCCGCGCCATGCCGACCACATGCACCCCCCGCCCTGTGAGCAGGTTGTTCAGACCGTCCAGGAAGAGCGGGTGATCGTCCACCAGCAGCACGTTCATGCTTGCTCCTTTCGCCGTGGGACGCAAATGAGAACCTGCGTGCCCGCACCGGGGGCGGAATGGATCTCGACGCTGCCACCTACCTCTTGGGCTCGCTCACGCATGAGGCCCAGCCCGTACTCCTGCCCCTCGGCCCCGGTGAGCAGTGCCGGGTCGAATCCCACGCCGTCGTCCTGAACGGTGACCTGCGCATGGTCCGTTGGGAGTTGCACGCTGACCTGCACGGCCTGGGCCTTTGCGTGTTTGCGGGCGTTGGTGAGCGCCTCCTGGATGATGCGCAGGAGCTGCACCTGGACCGTTGGCTCCAGGACCTCGTCGCTCCAGTCGGGTGATGCCGCCAGATCGGTCCGCAGGCCGTACTGCTCGCTGAAGCGTCGCAGGTATTGCCGGAGCGCGGGGGAGAAGCCGGGTGGGGCAGACGCGCCAGCGGCCGAACGGGTACCGAGCATGTATTCGCGCACGTCCGCGTGCGCATCCTGCGCGACCGCGATCAGGTGGGCCAGATCGCGGTCCGCTGCCGCCGTCTCATCCTGGGCCAGGCGATCGCGTGCGGCCTGGGCCTGCATTTTGACATAGCCCAGCACCTGGCCGATGCCGTCGTGCAGCTCGCGGGCCAACCGTTCCCGTTCCGACAGCATGGCCAGCGCCCGCTGCTGCTCCAGAATCTGCGCCTGTGCCCGCCTTCGCTCGGTCACGTCGCGCAGCAGCAACAGGCGGCCGACCTCCAGCCCGCGCCAGTCCGTGAGCGGCGAGATCTCCAGCACGTACTGCCGGACCTCCTGCCCCACTCCCCCATCGTGGCGCCGTTCCGGGAGGCTGATCTCGAGCTCGGCCCCGGCGGGGTCGGCCAGGGGTCCGGTCGGGCAAGTGGGCAGCAGCTCCCGGACCGGCCGGCCCATGGCCTGCGTCTCCGGCAGGCCAAGAATCCGTTCCGCGGCCGGGTTCAGGCCGGCCACCCGCCCCTCGGGGTCCAGCACCAGCACGCCTTCGCGCATCTGGGCGATCACCGCCCGGCGGGCGGCCGGGATCGGGTCAAAGATGCGAAAGCCAAACAGGGCGACGGCATACGCCGCGTACTCGACTGCGATGGGGGGCACGTTGAAGAACAGGCCGGAAGGCGGGACGTGCGCCAGTTCCAGGCTAAAGAGCACCCGCGCAGCCGTCGCGCCGGCAAAGATAATCGCTACCGGCCAGCGGTGGCGCGGAGAACGGAGGAACAACCAGGCAAGAACGACAAGAGCCAAGGTGGACAGCACATAGCCATAAGCCAAGGAAACCAAGGCGCCGGGTCCCTGGACCTTGACGACCTGTCCATCGGCAAACGCCAGGTCCCGCCAGGCCAGGTGATGGACATTGTCGGTCAGTACCATCACCGCGACCAGCAGCGGCGGGATGGACAACAGGATCAGGTTGCGGCGGGTCAGCCAGCGGCCGGGCCAGGCGTATTCCAGGACAAAGCAGGTGAGGGCGGTGATGACCGGGAGCTGCCAGGCGGCCTGGAACTTGAACCAGAAGAGCTTGCCGGCCGCGTCGACCGCTGCCTCTTCCATCGCGGCGCCGGCCACCCACGGGACGGCGATCAGGCAGG
>JBFYTF010000559.1:0-3415 GCA_041300865.1 Anaerolineae bacterium | reverse complement strand
CCCGCAACGTACAACTCCAGCCCGAGTCCCTGCGTCGGGGTGGCTTGGAACTGCACTTCGCAAGACCAGTAGAACATGTACGGGCGCGGGGAAGCGCCTAGATCGTGCTGCGCGGAAACGCGGCCGTTCGCCGTAGTCACCCCCTCCATCGACCATGCCACGTTCGCACCAGCCTCGCCGTTGAACAGCAGGGCCGTGCCGGTTTTCACATAGGCTTCATTGGCCATGGCTTACCTCACGGATTGTTGTTGATGGCGGAGGCGATGTCGTTGATGGACAGGGAGCCTTCCCAGTTCAGCTTTGTCGCCGTGACGGTGTTGGTGGTGGCGCTGCTGCCGCCCAGGTAAACCTCGCCACGGGTCGCCTTGCGACGGCAGTCTTGCAGGATGGGGATGGAGTCCGTATTGCCCCAGACATCCTGGATAGCCTTGCGGTTCTTCAGTTTGCTGCAATCAATCGGCGCGAAGTCCAGCATCATCCGCCACGCATCTCGCTTGCCGGCGGTTAGGCTGTCAAACTTGGTAATGTCGGAGTCCTCAAACAATGCCTGCGCGGTCATCTGCGAGTTCCAGGCATCCGTGGTGCTCAAGCCATTGCACCACTCCACCAGATAGGTGACGTTGCCGATGGCCAGGGCGTCCACCACGGACTGATTGGTTTCGGCGCGGAGAGCGGTGATGAGGGTGGTTTCTTGTGCGGGGGTCAGCATGATCGCTCCTATCAGGACTGGGTGAGCGTCAGCACATCGGTGCCGAAGTCAACCTTGAACTCGCCTGTGGTGAGGTTGCGGTCGCTGCCCAGGTCGATGAAGGCGATGGCCCGCTTGCTGGCGTCGGTATCGTTGTAGATGATGCCCCAACGCGCATTGGTCGGATTGCTGGCGTGCTGGGCAATCGTCACATCGGCCGCACGGAAGGTGGGCACGTTGGACACGTTGGTCCAGGTTACAGTGCCCAGAGTCGGCCCGCCCGAAGCGTAGTTGCCGCCCGGTGTAACTTGGTTGGTCGAGTAGTTGACGCTGCCACCCGCGCCCCAACGCCCATCAGTATCCGCGATGGCGGGAGTAACGGAACTCGTCACAAGTCCGAGTTTGAAGGTGTCGCTGCCGAGGTTATGCACTTTGCTGCCGATGGCGAGAAGACCGCCGGAAATCCACTTGATGTCGCCTGATGCCATAATTTACTCCTGAGGTTTGAAACGGGCCTGGAAGCGGTCCAGGCACTCATCGGACTCCGCCTTGTCTCGCAACTTGAGGCAGAGGATCATGTCCTTGGAATCGTCGGTCGTGTACCGCTTGGCGGTGGCGCGAACGCGGCCCTGCTCCATCGCGGCGATGCGTTGGCCGTTGGCCTCAACCTGGGCCAGCAACCGATCTTGATGACCGTCCATCTCCCAGAAGAACAGCACGGCCCAGGCCAGCACGAGCACGAGAAACACGCTGATGGCGAGGACGATGCGATAGGTCCATTGTTCGAGGCGCGTGGTCATTGCGGCTCCCGGTGCAGGAGGGACACCTTGGTTTCGACCACGGACAGGCGGGCGTCGTGGTGCGCAAGTTCGCGGCGCAGATCGACCTCGATCTTGTGCAGGGTCTGGTTGATCTGCGCAAGCTCCATCGGGATTTTGTCGACCTTGGAGTGCAGGCGGGAGCCGAGCCAGGACAGCACGGCCAGCAGGACGGTCGCTACCAACGCGAGGACTGGGAAGATGATGTCGTGGACGATGCTGATGGGTTCAACCATTATTCTTCCTTCTTAGTTTCGCCAAACAATCTCACCGCCCAGTACATCATCCACCGCCGCCACGCCGGGGTGCCCTCGGCGATCATGGCCTCGCGGAACAGGTCCGCCGCCTCGCGCCAACTCATGAGGTCCGGGTACATATCCGTGCAAAGCCAGTCGTGCAGCACCGCAGCCATGTGGGCGGTGTCGCCGGTGAGCCAGTAGATCAATGGGGCGCGGTAGACGCTGGCAAAGTCCGTGACGTAGCCTGTGGGCACAGTCCAGGTGCGGCCCTTGGCATCCAGAAAAATCAACTCGCCCTGTGAACGCCAGCGGGCGCGGCCAGCGGAGGATGCCTCGGAAACCTTGATGAATGCGGGGACGGAGAGGAATCGGCTCATACCCCACCTCCACGCCATTCGTAGATCACGCCGGGGTCATAGGGCCTGTACACCCCTACCACCCAGCCGCGCCAAGCGATGCCGTACATCCGGCCGATCTTTCGGACTTCGCCCCAGATCAGTTTCATTCGTCCAGATCCTCGGGTTCGTAGAAGGCGCACTTCCGCGCCCGTGGGAACCATGCCTGCCCGTGTTCGCAGGCGGCCAGCAGGTGGGACATCGCCTTGTGCTTGCACCAGGCACACTGGTGGGTGAGGCTGGCAATCGGCTGCCAGGTGTTACTCGTCTCCACCTTCCACATCCTCGATCACGCCGCTATAGACCGCTCCGGAGGGGCTTTGCATCTTCACCATCTTCCTGCCGCCGCCGATCTGGATGTTCTGCGGTTGCGCCTGTGCCATGGCCTCGATACGGGCTTGCAAGGCCTGCATGGCGGCCTCTATGCGGGCAACTTCGGCTTGCGCGGTGGCTTGTATCTGGGCGATCTGCACCTCGGTCTGTGCCTTCAGCACCTCAGCTTCGCGCTGTACCTGCAAATCCTCGCCTTTCAGGGCGAGTTCGGCTTCATTCTTGGCCTGCTCCACTGCGAGCTTGGCCTGCTCCACTTGGAGGTTGGCCTGCAACTTGGCCTGTTCGGCTTGCAACTTAGCTTGCTCCAACTGCATCTTGGCCTGGGCTTCCAGCACGGCTGGGTCTGGCGGCATCTCGCGTGGCGGCTGCATGGCGGGGTTGGCGAAGAACAGGTCGGGGTTCTTGAAGCCCGCGGCTTCTGCCATCTTGGCGGCGGCGTTGTAGATGTTTTCCGGGTTGGCGACGCCGATTTGCAGGGCTTCCCGCTGGATCATCATGACTTGCATGAGGTTGGCCATCTGCTGCTCGCGGTTGCCGGTGCCGAGGCCGACAGAGATGGTCATGTCGTAGCGTGTTTTCCAGGAGCGCGGGTCAACCGGGAGCCACTGGCCACGCATGCGCACGATCTTGGGTTTGTTGTCGTGCTTGCGGGTGAGTTCATGCACCAGCATGATGAGGTCGCGCAGGCCGGTTTCGGCGAAGGAGCGTGCAACCAGCTCGATACGCTGCTGGGCGGCGCTCATGATCGCCTGCATGCCGGTGGCGGTCTTGTTCAGGCTGTTGGCGTCCAAGCCCTGGTTGTAGCGGGTGACGCCCGTGCGGGTCTCTCTCACTGAGTCCCAATACTCCAACATCGGGAAGGCGCTGCCCGACACATCCGGAGGCACGAGCGGCATGATGTGGCCGTCTGCGGGGCGTGCGCCATCGTGCAAACGGACAACG
>JBFYTF010000545.1:0-7656 GCA_041300865.1 Anaerolineae bacterium | reverse complement strand
AGCAGCTCGTCCGCAGGCAGTAGAGGGATCGACGCCGGCGGGGCGCCGTTCGAGCTGAACCTCCCCGCAGGGGGCAAAAGGGCGGCTGGGACGACGCGTACCTGTTCAGGCCAGGGCATTGGGGGAAGTGATCTCCCGTGCGCCTGAACAACGAGCGCAGCAGACTGCGCCGAGGGATCATCGCCCGCCTGCGAAAAGGCGATGGGGAGTACAATGTCTCGCCAGCCGAGCTGGAGTTGGTCAACCCGGATCCGGTCAGTGCGGAGTGGCTGGAAGTGTATATGTAATGGGGCGGGCCAGTAGCACCCAGTTTGTTTTTGGTGTATAATAGTGCAAAGCGACCAACGGTGAGAGGG
Source organism: Anaerolineae bacterium (assembly GCA_041300865.1). Lineage (GTDB taxonomy): Bacteria > Chloroflexota > Anaerolineae > JAAYZQ01 > JAAYZQ01 > JAAYZQ01. The sequence continues at coordinate 7,300 of JBFYTF010000545.1, read as the reverse complement.
TGAGAATATGGGACCTGTGAGTGTGCTTGAGGTACCTCGAGATATCCTGGATTCGGCGCGGCTTAGGGTTGCCGGTTTCTACCTGGGCGAATCGGTCTACTGGCATGCGTTAGCCTTGGCAGGCGAAAGCGACGTTTGATTGTCAGCGCCAGGCCCCCCTTGAACGAAACCGGGTCTTGCCAGGAGGTACGCCGTGTGCCCGGGGCCGTTACTGCCCGGACACGCGCGACTCGGAGCTCGACACCCGGGCGTTTGCCACGCTTCTGCAATATGTAACTTGTCGCTTCGGCGAGCTCAAGACCATGCAAGGAGGCGAGCCATGATCGCGAAAGAGGAGTATATCCGGCGTATGGAGCAGCTCCAGGCCGCCGTGCGCGCCCACGGCCTGGACATGTTTCTCGTTTCGGCCGAGGCGAGCATCTACTACCTGACCGGTGTCGTCTACGTGCCGTTGGAGCGCCCCTTCTTTGTCCTGGTGCGGCCCGGTGGGGCGGCCAGCTTGCTCGTGCCCGCGCTCGAGCAGGAACACCTGGCCGCGGCGCCCAACGTCGGCGAGGTGCGCCACTACTGGGACTATCCTTCGCCAGCCGGCGAGGGCTGGCCTGAGCGCCTGCAGGAGATGCTGGCCGGGGTGCAGGCGCTGGGCGTTGAGCCGACGCTGCCACAGGAAGTCGCTGGCGCCCTACAGGACCGGACCCCGCGCACGCTGCCGCTGGTCGAGACGCTGCGCCTCTGCAAATCGCCGGCCGAGGTGGACATGTTGCGCCGCGCGGCCCACTATGCCGATCTGGGCATGGCCAAGATCCTTCGAGCGTCGTACTATGGCGTATCCGAGATCGAGATCTTTTCGCTGGGGCGCTCCGTGCAAATGGAGATCATCAAGAACACGGCCTTTGACCCTTTGACGACCAGCGTGCTGACAGCGACTTGGCCGGCACCGGCGAGCGCCATGCCGCACGGAGTGCCGTCGGTGGGCGACCGCCTGACGGAGGGGCCACACATTGGGCTGAGTTTCATGCGCGTAAACGGCTACGGCGCCGAGTGCGAACGGACCTATTTTCTGGCCCCGCCTACGGTGCAAATGAAAGAGATGTTTGCCACCATGCGGGCAGCGCGGGAGCGAGCATTCGCCTTACTTCGTCCCGGTGTGGCGTGCGCCGATGTCGACGAGGCGGCGAACGGATTTCTGCGCGCCGAAGGGCTGGGGGAGTACCTGCTGCACCGCACGGGCCACGGCTTTGGGCTGGGCAACCACGAGGGGCCGTGGGTCGCCGCCGGCAGTGAAGAGGTGCTTGCACCCAACATGCTGGTTAGCATAGAACCGGGCATCTATGTGCCGGGGGTGGGCGGCTTTCGCCACTCCGACACGGTGCTCATCACAGAGGACGGCTACGAGCCGCTGACCCACTCTCCGGTGACGCTCGACGAGTTGGTGATCCTCGACCGGCGGCAGGTCGCGCGCCTGAAGGGCGCGATCGTGCGCCGGGCAGTGGGGGTGTAGTCGGAACTTTGCGGGGCGGGCCACAACGGTCCGGGGAGAGTGAACATGGGTCGATCGGACGAAGCAGCGACGGTCAATGACCCGGTCGAGGCGTTCTTGGCGCCGTATAGTGCCGAGATCCAGGCATTGACCCGACGGGCGCGAGCCCTGGTGCTAGACATAATGCCCGGCGTCCTGGAGCAGGTCGACGTGCCGGGCAAGCTGTTCGGCTACGGCTGGGCAGCGACCTACAAAGACACGATCTGCGTCATCATGCCTCTGAAAGCCGGGGTGAACCTGGGCTTTGCCCGCGGCGCGGAACTGCCAGACCCGGAGGGGCTGCTGCGCGGCACAGGCAAGCGGGCGCGGCACGTGCGGCTGAGCACGCCCGCTGACGTGGAGAGGCCGGCGCTGAGGGCCCTGCTTGCGGCGGCGGCGGCCGGTGACGAACAAAACTGGCGGCCGAAGGAGGAGCCATAGGCGCTGGATGCTTCACGCGGTCGCCGCGCCAGCGTTTTTCATGCGGGTATGCGGCATCTTGCAGTTTTCTCCGAGTGATGGTATTATGACCTCGTTCACAAAACAGCAGCCTCGCGGTTTCGAGGCAACCTGGCGCGGTGCAGGGAGCGGGCCGCCTTGGTCTGGCGATATGCGCTGACCTCGGGGGGGGGCTTGTCCCGTGAAGCTCCGACCTACTAACGAGTTGGGCCACTATCTGTGTCCGGTCACACCCTCGACGGCAAGGGGCCGTCAAAGGCAGGCGGTTCTTTTCGTGTAAACGGTGGGGGGGGCATGACCGCCCACTCGCCCTCTCACAAAGGAGGTTTGCGATGAGCGCAAAGCGGTCCCGTTCATGGGTTTGGCAGGTCCTGCTCTTTCTTGTCCTTAGCATCCTGTTCTCTGCATTGCCATTTGCATTCGCCCTTCTCCTCGACAAGTCGAGCGTGCCGTTGGCCATCATCACCGCCTGGTACGCCGCCTTCCCGCCGCTGATCCTGCTTATCCTGGCCTGGTTCCTCTATCACAACGAATCGAGCTGGGCCGCCATCGCCGGCCGCCTGGCGGTGAGCGTCGGCATCTGGTTCGGCCTGCAGGCGCTGTTGTCAGCACTGGTCCAGGTCCATGTGCTGGTGCGCCTGTTCGCCCTCCCGGCCACCCTCGCCGGCGGCAAAGGTTATCTCCTGGGGGCTCTGGTCTTTCTCATCGGTGGGCTCGTCCTCTGGATCGCGGGCCGGCGGCCGGGCCTCAGCCGGCCCGCGCGCCCCAGCAGGACCGCCTTTGTCGCAGGCACTGCCGCGTTCCTGGGTCTGGCTCTGCTCGTCCCTGCCCTGCTGATCGCTGGCACCAACGTCGGGAGAACGGCCCTGCCCGCCGGTGCTCCGGGAACCCCCAGCCAGGACGAAGTCTTTGGCTACACCGGCGACGTCTACAATCTGGGCATCCGCCGCCCCGGTTGGCCCGCCACCGAGCAGACCCGAGATTACATCGTCAGCCGGCTGGAGGCGTTCGGCTTCGAGGATGTGAACGTCGAGCCGTACACCTTCGACCTGTGGCAGGAGAACGCCTGGAGCCTGACCGTGGATCCGGCCGGCGAAGCCTGGCAGCCTGAGACCTTCTTCTATCCGTACAGCGGCCCCACCAGCCCCGAGGGGGTCGAGGCTGAGCTGGTCTACGTCGGCGAGCCGACCGAGGAGAACATGGCTGCAGCCGACGTAGGCGGCAAGCTCGTGCTCGTCGACCTCCCCGCGACCAACATCAGCTGGGACCAGATGAAGCTCTTCACCTTCCTGGCCTACGACCCGGACGACACGGCGGCAGGTTGGTCGCATCCCTACCCGATCGGCTGGCCGGTGCTCGAGGCGTACGATCTGGCCGAAGAGCACGGCGCCGCCGGGCTGGTAGGCATCCTGCACGAGTACCCGGAGCTCGGAGTCTTTAGCTACTACGCACCCTACGACGGCGAGATCCGACCGGTGCCGGGGCTGTACGTCCGCGATGAGGACGGCCAGCGGCTGATCGACGAGATCCAGGTCGGAAACACTCGCGCGCGGCTGGTGCTCGACGCGGACGTTTCAGCAGGCGGCGGCACGGCCTGGACAGTCTACGGCGTGCTTCCCGGCCAGCGCGACGACGTCGTCATGGTCCATACCCACTACGACGCTCCCTGGAGATCCGGCATCGAGGACTCGGCGGGCGTCGGCATGGTGCTAGGTTTGGCCCGCTACTATGCGGAGTTGGGTGCAAACGAGCGGGAGCACACGATGCTCTTTTACTTCGGGGGCTCGCACATGATCGGCGCGCGGGCCAACACCGCCTTCATGGAGGCGCACGCCGACGATGTCATGTCCAAGCTGGTGGTCGACGTCGCCATCGAGCACATCGCCGATGACTACAACCCACCCAACGCGGCGGCCGGGCTGGTCGAGCCGCGCGGCAACTTTGTCTACGAGAACCCGGTGATGGTGTCGGCCCTCGCCGGATCGGTCGCCAGCCACGGGTCGTACCGCACGCTCCTCTTCCCCACGGGTACGCCCCTCGGCGTTCCGACCGATGCCGGCATGTTTGCCCACGAGGGCTATCCCGTCTCGAGCCTGATCAGCGGCCCGGTGTGGTTGTTTGACGACGATGACACGCTGGAGCGGGTGGCGGTCAAAGAGCTGGCTCCCCTGTCGGCGATGTACATCGACTTTATCGGGCGCCTGGGCCGCCTGGCCGATCCGCTGCTGCGGTTCAACCTGAACGTCTGGACCGTGATCTTCACGGCCCTCCTGCTCGTGCCACTGGCGACGCTCAGCGCTGCCCATTGGCCGCAAAAGCAAGCCCGGTAACCCGGCTGCGGGAGGACATAGGGTCCCGGCCGCCTTGAGCGGAGAGGGTTGGGCCGTTGTGCTCGGGCGCTGCGGCTGTTCTGACGCGTCAGACAGGGTACTTGCTGCCCCTCACTACGGCAGAACGAGGCGAATGCCACACCCGGAGGGGCCACTGCCGATTCCTGGCAAGCGCGCGCGGCACGTGCGGCCGAGTACGGTCGCCGGCCGACGTTCGTCTCTTGATGGTCGACGCCGCTGATTTTGGAAAAGAGCTGATGCGCATCCAATCCCTGACGGGCGCCTGGCACTTTCGCCAGGCCGGCACACAAGAGTGGCTGCCCGCCACCGTCCCCGGCGGAGCACATACGGATTTGCTGGCCCTGGGCCGCATCCCTGACCCATTTGTGGGCGACAATGAGCGCCGCGTGCAGTGGGTGGCCGAAGCGGATTGGGAATATCGACATCAGTTTGCCGTCGAGCCTGAGCTCCTGTCCCAGCCGCACATCTGGCTGGTTTGCGACGGGCTGGATACCCTGGCGACCGTCAGCCTGAATGGCCGCGAACTGGGCCACACGGCAAACATGTTCCGTCAATTCCGCTGGGATGCCAAGCCCCTGCTCAACGCGGAAGGGAACGCGCTGCGGATCACCCTGGAATCCGTCGTGAGACACGTAGCTCAGAAACAGGCTGTCCGCGGCCTGCCGGGTGTCCCACAGGCCATCCCTGGCGGCCCGCACGTTCGAAAGGCACCCTGCCAATTCGGCTGGGACTGGGGGCCGCAGCTCCCGCCGGTTGGTATCTGGAAGGACATCCGTCTGGAGGCTTTTGATTCCGCCCGCCTTTCGGACGTCCACTTGCGGCAGGGTCATGTCAATGGCGTCGTCAGGCTGGAGGCGCGCCTGACGGTCCAGAACTGGAGCCCGGGGCTTTCGGCCCGTCTGCACGTGACCGCGCCCGACGGCACGGCCCACACAGTCAACGCTGGCCTGGCATCGGCAACCGGCAACAGCCTCGCGCTGGAAATCAAAAATCCGCAGCTCTGGTGGCCGAATGGTTGGGGGGATCAACCGCTCTACGGTGTCCAGGTGCAGGTAAAGCGGTCCGGGGCGACCTTGGATGAAAAGACCTATCAGCTGGGTCTGCGCACGATCGAGTTGCGACAGGAGCCCGACGAATGGGGACGATCCTTCGCTTTTGTGATCAACGGCCGGCCGCTCTTTGCCAAAGGCGCCAACTGGATTCCGGCTGATTCCTTCCCCACGCGCCTGACCGACGGTGCCCTGGAGGGTCTGATCCGCTCTGCAGCCCAGACGCACCAGAACATGCTGCGAGTGTGGGGCGGCGGCTTTTACGAGGATGAGCGCTTCTACGATCTCTGCGACCGCTATGGCATCCTGGTTTGGCAGGATTTTGTCTTCTCGTGCAGCGTTTACCCGCTCGACGAGCCTGACTTTCTCGAGAACGTTCGCGTCGAGGTGGTCGAAAACGTACGACGCCTGCGGCACAGGGCCAGCCTGGCCCTGTGGTGCGGCAACAATGAAATGGAGATGGAGTGGGTCGATAGGAAATGGGACAAGCCTGAACTACAGGCTCTCAAGGCAGCGTACAATCGCTTCTTTCACCAGACGCTGCCAGAGTGGTGTGCGGCCGAAGACCCCGACCATGCTTATTGGCCCAGCTCCCCGTCGTCGGGCCTTCCCTTCGAGGATCCAAACGGCCAGCGCCGGGGGGACGCTCACTACTGGGACGTGTGGCATGGGCGCAGACCGTTCACGGCGTACCGCGGCCAGTACCCGCGCTTCATGAGCGAGTTTGGCTTCCAAGCCTTGCCGCCTTTGGACACCATCCGCACTTTTGCGGCGGAAGCCGACTGGAACATGACCTCCTACATCATGGAGCAACACCAGAAGAACGCCAGCGGCAACTCGCTGATGGTTGGCCAGATGCTCGACACCTTCCGCCTGCCCAAGGATTTCGAGTCGCTGGTGTACGTTGGCATGGTGTTGCAGGCCGAAGGCATTCGCTATGGGGTGGAGCACTGGCGCAGGCATACCCGGCGCGTTTCGGGCACGCTGTACTGGCAGCTGAACGACTGCTGGCCGGTCGCGTCGTGGTCCAGCCTCGACTATTTTGGCCGCTGGAAAGCCTTGCATTATGCCGCCCGCCGCTTCTTTGCGCCCTTGTTGCTTTCGATTGAAGATGACCCTCCGTGGCAGTCGATCTATGTCAGCAGCGACCTGATCGAAGAATGGCAGGGTTCAGTGCATTGGGCCCTGACGACCCTCGACGGTAAGCAGCTGGCCTCGGGTGAGAAGGCCGCGCGCGTGAAACCACTGGGCGTGACGGCTATCGACAAGCTCGATTTTTCCGGATTTGTGGATGATGATACGTGCCGGGAATTGGTGTTTGTGGCCGAGCTATGGCAAGGAGACAGGCGGCTGGCGTGGCAAACCGCTTTCTTTGTTCCCACCAAACACCTGTCGCTGGTCGAGCCGCGGATCAAGGCCAATATGACGCTCAAGGAGGGCCTGCTTGCCGTCGCGCTGTCGGCGCAGTCGCTGGCCCGCCTGGTGGAATGCAGCCTGACCGGCGCCGACGTGATCTTTAGCGACAACTATTTCGATCTGCCGGCCCAGAAGCCCGTCAGTGTCACGGCTCCCTTGCCGGCCGGATGGGATCTGGCCAGGGCGCAGGCAGCGCTCAAAGTACGCTCTGTCTACAACACCTATTCCCCCTGAATCAGGGCGACGATCAATACCAGTTTTGAGCCCTTTGCGCGCCCCGGGGCAAGTTGGCAATAGGGAGCGGCGGTGCTATAATGGCCGGCATCGAGCTGACAGGAGGTGAGCGATGATGCCTGATCCCAGCCGTCTGCTGGCGGCCCTTGGCCCTGGCGTTCCGGTGGTAGGGGTGTACGACGCGCCAGAGGCCGCGGCTTTTGCGCCATTGGTCGCACCCCAGCCCGGGGGAAGGGCCTGCGTCTTTAGCTTCTATGAGAACTGGCTCAACG
>JBFYTF010000536.1:0-3535 GCA_041300865.1 Anaerolineae bacterium | reverse complement strand
GGGGAGCTCCTGGTCGTCAACCTCGAAGGCAACCCGTCCACCGGCTACGGCTGGCAGGTGCAGGGGCTGGACAACGCCGTCCTGCGCCCGGTGGGCCAGCCGGAGTGGGTGAGCGCCCCCGGCCGGGTCAAGGTGGGCGGCCCCGCGACCCAGGTGCTGCGCTTTGCCGGCGCGGCCCGCGGCCTGACCACTCTCACCCTGGCCTACGTCCGGCCGTGGGAGACGGACGCCCGCCCGGCCAAGACCTACAGCGTCCAGGTGCAGGTCCACCGGCCTTCCCAGGTGCCCGCGCCCGCCGCTCCGGCGGCGGAGCTTGAGATCGAGGCAGCCGGCGCGACTGCCCCTGCCGCCGTGCCCGCGGCATTCAACTGGTGCACCCAGGATGGCTGCACCCCGATTCGTGACCAGGGACAATGCGGCAGCTGCTGGGCCTTTTCCACCGTCGGCCCCCTGGAGTCGGCCATCCTCCGCGCGGGCGAGGGCGCCAAGGACCTGTCGGAGCAGTACCTGGTCTCGTGCAACGTCGAAGGCTGGGGCTGCAACGGCGGCTGGTGGGGCCACGACTATCACGAGTGGAAGTTCTCACCCCCCGAAGTCGACGCGGGCGCGGTTTACGAAAGTGCTTTTCCTTACACGGCCACCGATGCTCCCTGCGCCCGCGAGTATGGGACCAACGAACAGATCGCCGACTGGGTGTACGTCGGGTCATCGAGCAGCGTGCCGGCCACCGATGCCATCAAGCAGGCCATCGTGGACCATGGCCCGGTTTCCGCCGTCGTGTGCGTCAACACTGCCTTCCAGCTCTACCAAGAGGGGGTCTTTAACCCCACCCAGCCCTGTCGCCAGACCAACCACGCCATCGTCCTGGTCGGCTGGGACGACAGCCGGGGCGCCTGGCGTCTGCGCAACTCGTGGGGCACCGGCTGGGGTGAGGACGGCTACATGTGGATCGCCTACGGCAAGTCGATAGTGGGCTATGGCGCCAACTATGTCGTCTATGGCTCGGCTCCGCCGCCGGCCGGCACGATGCACGTCTCGGCCATTGACATGTGGTATGCGAAATCGGGCAAGAGCTACGTGGTCTATACCAAAGTGACCATCGTCGACGCCACCGGCCTTCCCGTGCCGTCAGCCACCGTCTCGCTGCAGACGACGCTGCCTTCAAGTAGCATCACGACTGCCTCGCGCGTGACCGGTACCGACGGCACGGCGACCTTTAGCGTCAAGAGCAAGCTGGCAGGCACGTACACCTCAAAGGTGACCGGCGTGACCCATGCCACCAATGAGTACAATGCTGGAGCCAACGTCATAACGGAAAGATCGCTGGCGGTTCCCTAACGCTGAGCGGCGAATGGACCCCCTGCCGTGCCAGGCGCGGTAGGGGGTTCCCCTTTGCGGGCTGCTGAGCCGCGGCGCCGGCTTGCCCCGTGCTTCTCGCTGGAGCGTCCGCTGCGGACGGGCATCCTGTCTGGGCCGTGGCATGGGGCGCCTTCGCGGGCAAGCCCGGGACTCCTCATCCGCGCCCGGCTGGCACTCCTCGATCTGTGGCCGGGCCGTCACCCGGCGCGCCTTGCCGGGCAGGCTACTGCCCGCGGCTCGAGAGGGCCTGGCAGCGCGTCGGGCCGGCGAACAGCAGCTACCACTCAGGGGCGGGGCGTGACGAGCGGGACCGTTACCGGGGTGGGCGTCGCCAGCAGCTCGATGCGCACCTCGACGCTCTCGGGGATAACGTTGACGACGCGGACGTTGGCCGGGGCGAGGACGATTGGGTCGATGCGGTACATCCCGGGACCTAGCCCCGATAGGTTTACATAAATCCTGAGAGAATCCGCACTGAGCTCGTCCAGCTGGGTCTCGGGGCCCTCCAGGATCACCTCCACCATCTCCGGCGAAACGGTCGCCTGGTAGCCGTTGCGCAGCCCCTGCAACTCGACGGTGCCCGACAGCGAGCGACTGCTCAAAATGGGCAGGATCTCGACGCTGACGCTGACAAAGTTCGTCTCGACGACGACCACGCTGTTGGGCACAGTCAGGGGCACGCGCACGGTCAGATCATCGATAGCGTTGGTGATCGTGATCGGCAGCGTCTTGACAAAGCTGGGCAGCTCGTCCAGCACGGAGGTTGGCCCGGCCAGGGTGACCGTCGAGGGCAAGACCGCGACGCTGCCCCGCCGGTAGCCGGACGCCGGCTCGCCGCGTAGGTCGGGCACCACTTCGACCTCGGGCTTGTACCCCACGCGCCGCTGAATGGTCAGAGTGACGTCGACGGCCTGGGGCTCCCACTCCACGGTGGTCATGATCTCGCCCGCCGCGTTTCTCGGGGTGACGATCACCCTCTGCGTCACGTCCTCCCGAGCGCCGGCAATATCGAGGGTACCCGTCACGCCCTTCACTTCTTCCAGGTAGGGGACGGGACCAAAGACCCGGATGTCTGGGGGGGTCACTTCCAGGTTGGTGGCCTGATAACCGATCGGTACCTGGCCCACGGCATCGATCTGCACCGGTAAGGTAATCGATCCCAGGGCTTCGAGGCGCAGCGATAGTGTCTCGGGGCTGACCCGCTCGACGCGCACTCCCTCGAGCAGGACGCTAACGCTTATGGGCACGGTCACATCAACGCCAACCTCTACGCCGGCAAGGTCGACGACGGCGCGCACGTCCTGGGACAGCAGCTCGTCGAGAACACTCCTGGCCGCGCGCACGGTGACGGACACGGTCGTCTCGTCTCCCTGGAAGAGGAGGGTGTTCTGCGGCTGGTTCACCGGCACGACAGGCAGGCCGCTGTACTCCTGAGGGGCGAATGGATCGGCCTGGAGCGTGGCCGAGATCCAGACCGCCACTGACAGCAGCAGAGCCAGGACGATAGAGCCCAGATTGCTCACAACCCGCCGGAGCGCCTCGTTCATCTTTTGCACCGCCCGCGTTTCAGCCTACGAGCGATTCCGTTTCCCCCGGTTCAGCAGCCACCACAGGGCGAGGCCCGAAGCCGCCATGCCCAGCACCCCGGCCGCGACCGTCTTGGGCTCGTAGAGCGGCCGGGTAAAAGCCGGCACGTTGCCATACTCCTGGAAAAGGCGCCCCCAGGGTGTGTGCAATGCTTCCTGGACGCGCTTGTTGCCGACGAGAGGATACCAAAAACCGTCGTAGTAGGCCCGCGACGCCGCGTAGGACCAGGGCACAAGGGGCGTGCGCAGCAAGAAGCTCTCCAGCGGTTTGAGGGGCCCGTGGTAGATCATTTTCTGACCGCGGCTGGCAAACGTCTCCCCGGTGCGCGCGTGCCATCGCACCTCATCGGGGTCGACGTCGCCCAGGATTTCGATCTGCTTCATGTCGCCAACGCCGAGCCCGCGCTCATGCGCCAGGCGGATAAAGGGCAGGTCGAGCGGCTCAAAGCCCTGGAGGTAGGCCGACACTGCGTCAATGGCCACCTGGTCCGCGGATCCGAGGATCAGGTCCTTTTGCTCCACCCACATGGCCCGGGGTCCGGGGCCATCGCCGGCAAAGGTGCCGTCCATGACCGCAAAAAGGCCAGAGT
>JBFYTF010000512.1:0-4868 GCA_041300865.1 Anaerolineae bacterium | reverse complement strand
TGCGGCTCGGGTCCGCCCGACGGCCACACCGGCCCCTCCGCTGTGGGACCAATCAGGCCTCCGACCGGCTGCTCACCATCCATCACCATGAGGTACTCACCAGGCTGGATTGCGAGCCCGGTGACTTGCTCGTAGAACTCCTTAGCACCCTCGGTGTCGGTCGTCATCAACTCGTGCCAGACAAACCCATTAGGTTGAATCTGAGGCATCTTGCTAGTCTCCTTTCACTCAATTGTTTGGTCAGCAGCTAGACCTTTCGGTCCAATAGAGGCGTGGAATGGCACCCACTGCAACCAATCGTCGGGCGAGCGCAACAGGCTGCTCAGGCTGCGCGGCAGGCATAAACCAGACTATTTTAGTCCAGTTCGGATTATAGCACAACCCTGTCTCTCCTGTCAACCCGTGTGTTGGGCAAGAGTATTGCACACGACAGAAACACAACACCATCACGACCGGTACGCGCATCACGCAGACGATTTTCAGGTCACCAGCGCGCTGGGCGGCCCGCCAATGGACATGGATACCTGGCTCGCGCTGGAAAAGTTGGTACGGGTGTCATTCTCCGACTTTCGCTCGTCCATCGAAAGTATCCGAGAAGAGGACGACGTCGTCGAGCTGAAAGTTCAGAATTCCGGCACGTTCACCAACGACCTGGACCTGTCGTCGGTAGGCATGGGCGTCATCCCCGCGACGGGCAAGGTGGTCAACTTTCCGTCCGAATTCGTGCAGGTGTTCTTTGACGGTGACAAGATATCGAGGGTGCACACGCTGGAGACAGGGGCGGGCGCAGGGGATGCAGGCATCGCCGGATTTGTCAAGGCGATCTCGGAAGCATGAGTTAGTAGAAGCAGATTTTTGTCGCTCGCCAACTGGGTCTCGAGTCCGTCGCACGTGTGCGACGGACTTGGTCTGTGGTGACGGCGATGCCGGGGGGCCGGCTTGGGCCGGTTGCAGGTGCTCCTTAAACGTCGCCCGTTTCGGCCACCGGCCGACATCTGGCACCGATTCCCCGGTAGGTTTGGTTGCCGACGCAAACGAGCTCAGGTCAGGTCCCAGCCGGCAGTGACGAAAAGTCTGAAAGGGGGTGCCCTGTCAGACCTATCTAGCTGGGGGGGATTGCATCGCGGGCGCGGCCTGCCGCTACGGGCCTGGTCAGCCTGAGCACCAACGGCGGCACCGGTGCCGGCGGCCGGAACCATCCGGCGGCAACATCGTCGTGCCGCACGGCCGCAACAGGGGCAAAGCCAAGAACTGATCGCGGCGTGGAAGCTCATCAAGATTGCCCATCATACTCGCTTCACTCGGAGTGTTTACGTATGAAGGACGAAACCAACTCGACGTACGCGTCGGGATGCGTGTTGTGTGGCGTATGCCCGGCGCCCGTGTACGTAACAACCTCTACCTGCGGCAGTGCTTCGGCTACCCGGGCGACGACCGCGGCGAGGTGTGGTGGGCTCTGGACACCCCGGGTAAGCAGAACCGGCCTAGAGGACCATTGAACCAGTTAGGGTCGAAGGCAAAGTGCTCCGGGTCTTTCATGTCGTCGAGGAATGTTGGCGCGTTTTCAATGTACGTCTGCCGCAACTGGGCTGGTGTGCGCTCCCATCCGCCCGGTCCCAGGTTTGCCTCAATGAAATATTGCGCGGCCCCGGCGTGGTCCCCCTTGGCGATGCGTTCAAGCACGATGCCCTTCACTTGATCCACTTTGTCGAGCATGTAGCTGAAGGTAGAGTCACCCTTAAACAGCGAGAAGAACCCGGGTTCGTGCGCGATGATGCCACGCAGGATCTCGGGTTGCTGGCTCGCCAGGCGCAGGGCAATGTTGGCGCCGGCCGAGGTCCTGACTACCCATGCTGGTCCGATGTTCAGGTGCTCGACCAACGCTGCCAGGTCAGCGACGTCTTCGCTCATCCTGCCCTGGCCGGCGGGACGTTCACTTTGGCTGTGACCACGCCTGTCGTAGGCGACCACACTAAACGACTTGGCCAGGCCAGGCACAACGCGGTCAAAGTTACGGTGCGATGACCACGCTCCGTGCACCAACACGAGGGAAATCTCGGCGCTGCCGCTGAGTTCGTAGAATAGCCGCACACCGTTTACATTTGCTGTTGGCATGTTGCCTCCTTTCCATCTCAGCACCGAAGCGCATCGTCTGCTTCGTCCCAAAGAACCTACTGGACGAACCTCAACGCGAGCAAGATAGCTGTGAGCCCTCCTGGTCGCCGACAATCTTGACCAGCACTCGCTTTCAGCGTCGCCTATTGAACTCCCCGTGATCTAGGACGATTCTCTTTCACACTAACTTCCTTTCCACAACAGATTCGTGCTGTTTGAAGTGTTCAGACTGTCGGCTCGAGACGTGGTGGCCACCTTCTACCGCCTAATGATGCAGCTTCTACTGAACCCGTTCACTGAATTTCGGATTCCATCAGTTGCTTCCTGATCTGGGCAGCATGCTCCAGTCGGCTGTTTAGAAACGTTTTGTCCGCGTTTTCGTCCATCCAGGGTATGTTAATGACGGTCGTGATCTTGGTCTGGTTCTCGTTGATTGCTGCAAACGTAACCCTGCCGTGCATGAAAGCAGGACCGTCATGGATGTCCGTTGCAAAGACGCGATTCGGTTCGAATTCCACAACTTCCATCGTCCCTTCGACAGGGGTCCCGCTGCGCTTGTTACGCCTGCGCATGATCGTCCCAACACCGATGGGCGCGTCGGAATCCAGCCAGAGTTCGATGTCTGGATCCCAGCGTGGGTGATTGCGAACATGTTCGACGGCGAAAAAGTGGAACACCTTATCGATTGGACGGTCGATCACCTGCGAGGATTCAAACTGTAGAGCCATCTTTTTCTCCTCTTCCGGTCTCAACTTGACGAATAAAGCCCCCCATGTAGTGTGGGCTGATGCTTACGGCCGCGCCTTCTCATGCGCGACGACATCCAAGATGGAAAGCTGTGGAGTGGCTCCCGCGGATTCGAAGAACTGCACCCCTTTCGGCTTGTCCACGGACGCGCGCATCTCCTCCAGCGCTTCTCGGCTGGCCCAGACTGTGATAATGCGAAACAATGTGTCGTCACTCGAGTTGCGAACCAGGAACGATTCGACGAGGCCCGGCGGCAAGGTGCGAGACCCATCCTGCCATGCACTCTCCAAATCGCCGATTCTGTCACGTGCCACGTGTGCCTCGAGAACCGTCACCACCATGATCCTCTCCTTCAGTGTCTCGTCAGGATGTTGCTCCCGCCCCGCTTCCACTTATCATCGGCATCCTCCTGCTCGACTATCGCGGGCGCAGTGGCACAATTTCGCCCCGCGTGTCCTCAAACGACTGCGCACGGCGGCCCGGTCTAGTCTCGTAGGAAACGGCTCACCGAGCTGCCAACCACGCCTGGGGCAGCGAACCAGGACACGTGGCCGCCACCTTCGACCATCTGCAGCGCTCGATGCGGGCCGCTGCGGCCGAGATATTCTCTAATTCGCGGCTCACTTCATTTCTCACATTCTCGAGGGGTGAACGCCTTCTATCGAGCGGCTGAAGATCGCGTGAACCCGCCAAGGTGGCGAGGCATGGCAGTCAGAGGTGTGTTGGGAGGCGTGATCTCCTTCATCATGGCGCGAGCCGCCTCGCCCTCTCCGCAAGCCAGCAACAGATCGGTGGACTCGAAAAATTCGCCAAAGGCGGTTTGGATATACTCTCGGACGACATCCATATGCGCTTCCATCGACTCCGCATCGGGGTGGACCTGAATACCCGTCACCTCGGTGCCCTCGTCGTTGGCATAGACGTGGAAGGCAATCACTCTAGGCTCTCTGGACTCGACAAAATCGGCAAGCCCTTTCACCCAACCTTGATAGTCATCGAGTTGTCCTTTCTTGAGCTTGTATCTCGATACGAGTATAAACGGGCTTGTCATTTCTGTTCCTCCTGCTCCAAAGAGAGTGCGCCGAGCGCACATCGAAACCAATGAACTCCTCTTGTATCATCGCGAGCGCACCGTGCCTGCTTGCGCTACGACGCGTTGTCAGCCTACATGACTGGGAACTCGGGCTCAGACCTGCGGACCTGCGGGGAGAGCTGTGACTGACGAGAAGTGGACTTCAGCGAACCGCTCTCGCAGTGACCCCGGAAGCGGGCCAGGAAAGGTCGAGAAGTAGATTGGGCCAATCTCGGACCTTCGGTCGGCGGAAGCTGGCCGAATCTGTTCGAACTCCGTGTAGATTATTCCTGACCGGCTCCAGCAGAACGAGAGAGGGCCGCTCTATCATCCGTCAGCTTCGACTTGGTCTCGACCACCTTGCCCTGGCCGTTGAACCGTAGCCAGTAGTCGGTCTCGGTCTCGTTTACCTCGCCCGTCTCTGGGTTGCGGAAGCGGACGCGCATGTGGAATATGATGATGTCGCCTTCCTCGATGGCATCAGAGAATTCAACGAGCCGTTCGCTCTTGGGGGTGCTCCGGAGGCTGGTCGCTGCCCGGATGAGGTCCTTGGTGGAGTGCACCTTTCCCTCGCCCTCGCGGATCACCGCATCCTCAGCAAAGAGGCCGTGGACGTTCTCCTCTACGCTGCCTTCCTCGATCTCGTACTGCCGGTAGAGGTACTGCCGCAGCTTTTCGATATGGCTGGCTGACATTTGACATTTTCCTTTCCATGCTGGATCGACTCCAGCTCAGTGCCTCTGCGCTGCCTGGGGTGTTTATATTAAGTATATCATTAAAATCCTTTAATGTCAAGTCGCCAGAAAGGGGTAATAGCAATTCTGATTTTAGGGGAGTAGAGAGTCAGGCAGGTGAGCCGAGACATGGTCCCGGCAATCTGGGTGGCAGGTGATGCTGCTGCAAGCTGGCAAAGGAGTCGACGAAGGTCGCTGCC
>JBFYTF010000505.1:0-9160 GCA_041300865.1 Anaerolineae bacterium | reverse complement strand
GGTGCCTCAATCACGTCTATAATGCGTGCCATTGCCTTCCTCCTGTCCTTTGCTAGTAGGTCTCGGCGTGCAAGATGGCTTCGTGCCGGTGGTCAAACGTCGTGTTGGCCTGGTCGATCGTCTCTACCAGATCCTCGATGGCCTCGGCAATGCCCTCGCGCGCCGCGACTGCCGACCCGACCTCGTCGACATCCGCAGCCACCTCGTCGACGTGGGCCAGCATCTCGCTGTCGTATTCGTACAGGGCGTCGAGCTGTTCTTCCTTCACCTTGATCGCATCGAACAGGCCGGCATAGCCGTAGGACGCAGTGCTGATGCGATCGATGAGGATCTGCAGCTTGAGGACGGCGCGCTCCATGTCGTCGAGGAACTCGATCTGTGCCTGGCTCACCAGCTTGTTCTGTAGCCCGCTGATGCGCTTGCGCTGATCGCCGAGCTTGGCGGCCACCTGCATGCGCAGCAGCTTGTCGGCTTCACGCCTCAGTTCCTTCTGCTTGTAACCCTGGTAGCCTGGGATCTTGCCCACCAGGCTCTCCAGGCCGCCGAGCGACGCCTGGACGGTCTCTCGCAGGTCTCCCGTCTCCTGCGGATCGGTGCTTTCTCCTTGGTCCATCGTTTGTTACCCCTCCCATTGGTTTGGATCTCGTCTCAACAGTGCAGCGTGGCAACGTGTAGTCGCGTCCGGAGACGCGCCACCTTCGTGGTGCGGCTTTGAACCGCACTTATTATACACCCATTTTACGCCAGGGACAAGAGAACGTTGCCCAGGCGAAAGGCCAAAACCTGACGTTTGTCTGACAAAGCCGGCTAGCCGCCGAGTCCTTGCAGCAGGTAGCCGACCAGGTAAGCAACTGTCGCTGCCAGCCCGCCGACGAGCAGCATCTCCAGCCCGCTGCGAAACCAGCTCCTCTCCGTGACAAACACCTTGGCTGCACCCAGGGCAAAGAGGGCAAGCCCCGAGAGCACGAGGGCCAGGCGAAAAGACAAAGTAGCGTCCATAGGCACCACGAGGCCCAGCAAGTAGATCAGCAGTGGTACAGAGCCGGCCACAAGGAAAGCCAGGAAGGTGGCCAGCGCGCTGCGCAGTGGCTGGCGGTCGTCGGGCAGCAGGCCCAGCTCGTGAACCATCATGGCGTCCACCCACAGACCGCGGTCCTTGCTCTGGATGTCCATCAGCGACTCGGCGTCCTCCCGGCTGTAGCCCTTGGCCCGATAGATCTCGACCATCTCGCTGCGCTCGCCGTCGGGAAAGTGCTCGATCTCCCACGTCTCCCGCTCGCGCTCGCGGGCATAGTACTCCCTTTCGCTCTTCAATGAGAGAAAGGCGCCGGCGGCCATGGACAGCCCGTCGGCCAACAGGTTGGCCAGCCCGAGGATGAGGATCACGCCGGAGCCGAGGTTGGCGCCCGCCACGCCGCTGACAATGGCAAAGGTGGTGACGATGCCGTCCAGGCCGCCATAGACCATGTCGCCGATGTACTGGTGGCTGGCGCCGCCGTGGTGCTCGGCTGCCCGCGAGATGGCGGCGGGCGAGTGGGCTGCTGCTGAGGCGTCCACATCCTTCTTTTGGTAGGCGGCGCGCGCCTCGTCCAGGCGTTTCATGAAGCTCATAGCAGGTCCTCCTGGTGGTAGATGTGCTGAACATTATACACCTACCGCCGCGGGTCGGCAAATGGGCCCCCGGCGCTGCCTGCCTGGAGCCTGTGGCCTGCAGTGGATCACAGCCCACTCCCCGCTGTGCGCAAAATCCGGAACTGTGGTACAATGGCCCGGACCTCGTGTGGAGGAGCGAGATGCAGAACATCACAACGGAGGCTTCTGGCAGCACGTGGCCGGCGCGCTGGCGCGTGGCCCGCGCGACGGTGGTGGCGGCCAGCAGTTGGATTCTAACCTTGCCCGTGCTGGCGAGGCTGCTGAAGTGGCGCACCAAAACGGCTACCTTGGTGCAGAACATCCTGGGACCTGTAAGCGGCCTGGTTTGGGGGCGGATCGGCTGGGTGGGTGTCCGGCGGTACGGCTTCAGCAACGAAGACGCCTTTTTGGCCGGTGGCCTGGCAGGCGCCGTCGCCCCCACAGTTGAGCTTACCCTGCGGCGCCTGGGCTGGCCTCCCGGTCCGGAGGTTGACTCGGAGATCAGCGGTGGACGACCGCCGCTGGCTGCGTATCCCCTCGCCTGGTTCTGGGGCTTTGTCTTTGGCGGCCTCGTCGCCGCCCTGGGCGCCGTCGCCGCCCGCCTGGCCCGCGATTAGTCGTTCATGGAGGACAACGTTTACCTTTTTGCCGGTGACAGCCTCGTCGAAGGCGTCTATGGCGAGAGCTTTGTGGCGCGTGTGTACCAGGCGCTTGCCGCCGGCAGTCCTGAGCTTGATGCCAGGGTGATCAATGCCGGCCAGAGCGGCGACACGGTGTCGGCGCTTGAGGCTCGCATCGAGCACCTGCTGCAGGAATACCGGCCCGACTGGGTCATCCTGGCCGTCGGCACCAACGACGTCTGGTGGCCCTGGCTTACGAGCCACAGCCTGGGATGGAGGATCGTGATGGCGGTCCGGCGCCTGCGCACCGGCCAGCGAGCGACCCCCGACCTCGACCAGTTCGCGGCGGCCTACCGCTCCCTCATCGACCGTTGCCACCGTGCCGGGGCGCGAGTTCTGGCCTGCACCGTGGGACCCATCAGCGAACAGATCTCGTTACCCCTCAGCCAGCAGGTTGCCCGCCTTAACGGCGCGATCAAGCACGTCGTCGCCGAGCAGCGCATCCCCCTGGCCGATGTCTGGCAGGCGGCCATGGAAGAGCTGGCGGGTTTGCCGCGTGCCTCCGGCTACTTTGCCGGCGAGTGGCTTTTCGCCTGGCTGGACCGCAAGCGATACACCACGGCCGGCCCCGAAGCCATGGCTGCCCGCCGTGGGCTCAACTTGACCTTTGACGGCGTGCATCTCACCGCTCGGGGTGCCGATCTCTGGGCGCGGACCATCCTGGCTGCCCTGGCCCAGGCTGAAGGGGCCGCGTCGGGCGCGCTGCCGGTAGTGCCGGCCCGCGTCGAGCTGTCGAGTTTCGGCGAGGGTTCGCTCCAGGTAAGCTGCAGCCCTGGCTGGGAACCCCGCGCTCGAAACCTGGCCGCTTTGCTGGCTCAGGCCTACGAGTCGCTTGCTTCGCTGACCGGTGCCCGTCCTGCCGTCCAGTTGGCGGTGCTCAACGAGCTTCACTGGGCCAAGAGCACCTGCCCCGGCGTCTACCCGGCGCCCCGCGCGCTGTGGGACGGCGAGCAGGGGGTGCTCTTTGCTCCTAGTGCCTACACCGACGAGTTCCAGCGGGAGCTCGGGCTGCCGGAGGT
Source organism: Anaerolineae bacterium (assembly GCA_041300865.1). Classification (GTDB taxonomy): domain Bacteria; phylum Chloroflexota; class Anaerolineae; order JAAYZQ01; family JAAYZQ01; genus JAAYZQ01. The sequence goes on along the minus strand of JBFYTF010000505.1, from coordinate 5,829 downwards.
AGTCGCCGGCTTCACGGTCTGGCCGCCGGCGCTGGCCCAGTTGGGCGAGCCGGCCAAAGTGACCGCTCTGGCCGACGTCCTGGCCACACAGGAGCTGGCCCGGCTCTTTTTGCAGCATCTGCGGGTTGCCCCCACCGATCCCGCGTTGATCCACCTGTTGGCAGCCTACCTGGTGCAGGCCTTGCTCCACGAGCCTGGCGGCGAAGCCGCCGGCCTGCTCGGCCCATGGAACGAATGGAGCACCGGCCTGGTTCGGGCCGGCAGGCCAGAAGGCCGCACCCGCGTGCAGGCCGCCCGGCTCTACAGGAAGCACGGCCACGACCTGGTGCCGTCCTTTACCGGCGGCAGGCCGGCAGGCGAGATGGCGGCCCTGGTCCACCAGGCCTGATCTCGGCGGGGCCGCTCAGAGGCCCTGTTACCGGTCTCGCCGCCTGCCGGCGGCAGCCCGCCCCGCCGCAGTTGTGGCGTCGGGCGCGAGGGCGCGGACAAGACCCCGAGGGCGCCACCGTGGGCACCCGCTTATCTCGATCACAGGAGGTGATCATGGAGCCGGTCAGGATGCTGGTGGCTTTCGTCCTTTTGTCGTCCGTCGTGGTCCCTGTTCCCCGGCCCGCTGCGCGGGTGGCGCCCGCCGAAGTAGTCTACCAACTCCTCTCCAACCCCGGACTCGAGCAATATGCCGCACCCTACACCCAGTTCCAGGGCATCCCCTGCCAGGTGGCCAACGACTGGCAGCGCTTCTGGACCGGCACGAGCGAGCCCTGTTGGATGGACACCAGGGTGTTTGCCACGAGCGACCTGGGCGTCGGCTGGGTAGAGAGGATCGAGGGCGAGACGTCGCAGATGATCCTGTCCACCGAACCCTACGACGCCGGCATCTGGCAGCAGGTGGACGGCTTGGTCCCGGGCAGGGGGTACGGCTTTCACGCCGCCATGCTCACCATCTTCCAGACCTCGGCCCCGCCCGCGCTGGACGGCAAGATGATCAAGCAGGTGGGCATCGATCCCGCGGGTGGCACCGATCCCCGGTCCGCCGACATCGTCTGGAGCCCGCCCGACGGTCACGACGAGGGCCCCTGGGACATCGACGCCATCACCGCGGCCTACGCCCGGGCGTCGACCGTCACCGTCTTTATACGGGTGAACAGCCCCTACCCGTCTGGTGGGCTGCCGCTCCTCAACCTCAGCTTCCTGGACTCGGCTATTCTGGCCCAGACAGGCTCAGTGTCGGCGGTCGCCCCGGCCGAGACCGCGGAGGCGAGCTTCCGGGTCCGGTGGGACAATGCCGTGCCCTCCCCCGGCGGCACCATCCGCTGGTACGACGTGCAATGGCTGGACGAAGCGGAGGGTGCCTGGCATGACTGGTTCATCTGGACAACAGACACAGACGCCACCTTCACCGGCACCATGGGCCACGCGTATCGTTTCCGGGCGCGCGTTTGGCAGAGGTACCCCAACGGGGCGCACCTCTTTAGCCCCTATGCGGCCGAAGGCGACGCGCGGACCTTTGTCGGCCTGACCGAGACGGTGTGGGGTCGCGTGCTCGGCCACGACGGGCGGCCCCTGTCCGGGGCCACGGTGGCCCTTTCCGCCAGCGGCTATGCGGCGACGAGCGAGGCTGGCGGCGCCTACAGCCTGTCGTTCCCCAGCAGCGACCAACCGGTGAGCGTCGCTGCTTCGGCCCAGGGCTGGACCTCACCCCCGCCCCTGTTCGACCTGAACCTTGCCCCGCAAGAGTCGCTGGCCATGACCTGGACTCTCAGCCTGCCCGGCGACGCCCTGGCCAACGGCGATTTCGAGGCCGGGCTCGAGGATTGGTCATATGGGCCGGGAGTGCAGGCCGTGGGCGACCAGGCGCATACCGGGCACGGGGCAGTGCGCCTGGCCCCGTCCCAGTCCACGGCCAGCGTGGGCCAGACGGCCGCGATCGGCGATGCCTGGGAGCCCGCCCTCGCCTTCTGGTACCGGGCGGAAACCGCCGGCCCCGGCGACACGTTTGAGGTGTTGGTGACGGTAGATGGCGACCGGGTCGCGGAGCCCTCTTCTTCCAGCGCGCTCGTGCCCGGCACCGGGGTCCTACGGCCCTCCCTGGCGGCCGAAGGCTGGCAGTTCTTCACCTGGCGGCCTGGCCCGGCCGATGCGTTCTTGACCGGGAACGTCAGCGTCGAGTTTCGCCTGCTTGAGGACGGGCAAGCGCCCGCGGCGGTGTTGTACCTGGACGAGGTGCGCCTGGCGCCAACCCCCGGCGGACCTTTCAAGGCCTACCTGCCGCTGCTGAACCGTCAGTTCTAGGCCAGAGTTTTCCCTGGCCGCGAGAAGTGTGTTAGAATAAGCGTCAATTGCCGAGTTGTGGGGGAGGATCTGCCATGGAGCTGAAACTTGTGCCCGTGGAAAAGCCGGAGGCCATCAACTTTATCCTGGGCCAGACGCACTTTATCAAGAGTGTTGAGGATATCCACGAAGCAATGGTCAACACCGTGCCCGGCATCAAGTTCGGACTGGCGTTCAACGAGGCGTCGGGCGAGTGCCTGGTGCGTCTGACGGGTACTGACGATGCGATGATAGAACTGGCCAAAAAGAACGCCGTCGCCATCGCTGCCGGCCACACGTTCATCCTCTTCTTGGCCCAGGGTTTTTATCCCATCAACGTGTTGAACGCGCTCAAGATGGTACCCGAGGTGTGCCACATCTTTTGCGCGACGGCCAACCCCACCCAGGTGGTGGTCGCCGAGGCCGAGCTGGGTCGAGGTGTCCTGGGCGTCATCGACGGCGCTTCGCCGAAAGGTGTCGAGGACGACCGGGGGCTGGCGTGGCGCAAGGGCTTCCTGCGGGCCATCGGCTACAAGTTGTAGGGCCTATGCCGCACTCGAGCCAGGGCGTGCTCTTTCTATTCCTCGACGGCTTGGGGCTGGCGCCCGCGGGGCCCGATAACCCGCTGAGCACAGTGCCCATGCCGCACCTCGCGCGCCTGTTGGCCGGGCCGCTCGTCCTGGAGACGGTGGCCGCGCTGGACGCGCTGCCTGCCCCCGTGACGGGTAACGGCCTCGTGCTGCGTGCTGTCGACGCCTGCCTCGGCGTGCCCGGCCTGCCCCAGAGTGCCACCGGCCAGACCTCCCTCTTTACCGGGGTGAACGCCGCCGCACTCCTGGGCGAGCACGTCACGGCTCATCCCACGGCCCGCCTGCGCGAGGTGATTGCCGAGCACAGCGTTCTGAAGCGCGCCGCCGCCGGTGGAAACCGGGTTTGCTTTGCCAATGCTCACTCTGAGCGGTTCTGGCAGATGATCCGCGACGGCAAGCGCCGCCTGGCTGCCTCCACGTTGACGGCCATGGCCGCCGGCCTGGAGATGCCCACCCTTGAAGACCTGGCCCAGGGACGCGCCGCGTTGTGGGACATTACCCACGAGATCGCCTCAACCCACCTGGGTTACGAGCTGCCGCTGGTGGAGGCCGCCGAGGCCGGGAGGCGGCTGGCGTGCCTGGCGGCCGAGTTCGACCTGCTGCTGTTCGAGTCTTTCCTGCCCGATCTGGCCGGCCACCGCCGCATCGAGCCCGCGTGGGTGCTGGGCCTCCTCGACGACTTCCTGGGCGGTCTGCTCGCTCACCGCGCGCCCGGCACAACCCTCGTGCTGTGCAGCGACCACGGCAACCTGGAGGATACGACGACCAAGATGCATACGGCCAACCCCGTGCCCCTCTTGGCCGTGGGACCGGGGGCCGGGCGCTTTCGGCGCGCCACGGCAATTACCGACGTGGCCCCCGCCATCCTGGGTTTGTTATCGCCCGGCGAGGGCGAACAGGCGCCATGACAGACCCGCGGGCCGTTGCCGAGCTGTTGTTGGAAGGCGCGACTCTCAAGCGCATGCCCCGTGCAGGTTGGGCGATGCGCGGCGTGCCCTACACCGAGAGCGTGGCCGAGCACAGCTTCGGCGTGGTCCTCGTGGCTCTGGCCCTCGTGGACGTGCTCCAGCCGGGTGCCGGGCCCGGGGAGCCAGGCCTGAACCTGGAAAAGGTGCTCATCATCGCCCTGCTCCACGATCTGGCAGAGGCACGCCTCACCGACCTGCCCGCCTCTGCCGCCCGCCTCATCCCCGCCGAGGTCAAGAGCAAGGCCGAGGCGCAGGCTCTGGCGGGCATATTGGCGCCCCTGCCGGGTGCCGCCCGCCTGCGGGTGCTGTGGCAAGAGTTCGAGGACCGCAGCAGCCCCGAGGGCCGGCTGGTGCGCGACGCCGACAAGCTGGAGATGATGGTCCAGTGCCTGCGCTACGAGCAGGCGGGCAGCCGCGGTCTCGACGAGTTCTGGCAGGCCATAGACGGCCTGAGCTGGCACTATGCCGTCTCGGGCGAGATCTATGCCCAGCTCAGGTCGCTGCGACCCGGCAGCTAGGCTGCGGGTGAGGCCGGCATGATGGTCAATGCTACCACAGGAGAGAACTTGGCCCGCGACGTCGTCTGCTGCGACACCTTCTGGAAAAGGGGACGGGGCCTGATGTTTCGCGGACGCCGGTCCCTGGCTGGTGGGCAGGTGTACCTGTTCGTCGAGGGCCGGGAGAGCGTTGCCCGGGCGGCCATCCACATGCTCTTTGTCTTTTTTCCCATCGCCGTCGTGTGGCTGGACCGCGAGCAACGCGTCGTGGACAAGGCGCTTGCTCGCCCGTTCCGGCCCTACTACGCTCCCGCCAAACCGGCCCAGTATTACATCGAAGGCCATCCTTCGCTCCTGGAGAAAGTGCGAGTTGGAGACCGGATTGAATTTGCCTGAAACGAGACGACAGAGCGGCGGGCACTGGCTCTGGCAGGCGGGTTGGGTCCTCACCACCGGCATGCTGGTCCTCCTCCTCGCCGGCCTCGCCAGGCCGGCGTGGGCCCAGGACATCCTGCCTGACGATCCTCCTCCTCCCACAGCGACCGACGAGGCGCCGGTGTACGTCGTGCAGTCCGGCGACACGCTCTATTCCATCGCCCAGAGGTTTGGCTCGACCGTGGAGGCCATCGTCGCCGCCAACGACATTGCCGACCCCAGCGTCATCTCGGTTGGGCAAAGGCTGCGCATCCCGACCGCCGAACCGGAGTTGGTGCCCCAGGCCGAAGCGCGACCTGAGAGCCGGCTGCACCCCGTTCGTCCCGGCGAGACGCTGCCGTTTCTCGCCTTTCAGTATGGCACCACGGTCTGGCACCTGCAGCACGCCAACGACCTGGCCCGCGTGGACCTGCTCTGGCCGGGCCAGGAGCTGCAGATTCCGCCGCCAGTGGTGCCCCATGCCGGTGTGCCACAGCTGCCCGAGATCGAAGCCGATCCCGCTCCCGTGCTGCAGGGGCAGACCATGGTTGTGTGGGTGCGCAGCGAGGCGGGCCTCGATCTGACAGGCCGGTTTCTGGGCCAGGAGCTGCACTTTATCGAGGGTGAGGAGGGCTACTGGGCCCTCGCCGGCGTCGATCCGTTCACGGCCCCGGGAGCCTATGCCCTGGCGCTGGAAGCGGCAGACTTGGCGAGAGGCGACCGGCTCGCGCTGCAGGAGACGTTCACCGTTACTCAGGGCAGCTTCACGACCTACAATGTCGTGGTTCCCGCGTCGCGGCAGTCGCTGCTGGACCCGGAGCTGGGCCGCATCGAGCGAGAAAAGGTGAACGCGGTCTTTGCCACGCAGAGCGACAGCCGCCTGTGGTCAGGCGTCTTTAGCCCGCCCCTGTCGGGGGTCGAGCTGCGCATCACCTCACCCTTCGGCCAGCGGCGGTCGTACAGTGGCGGCCCGCCCACGAGCTACCACGCCGGCCTGGACTATGGCGCCGACGAGGGAGTACCTGTCCTGGCGCCCATCACCGGCACCGT
>JBFYTF010000496.1:0-6555 GCA_041300865.1 Anaerolineae bacterium | reverse complement strand
TTCCAGTTCCTGTACGGCACAGAGATCATCCCCGCCCTGCCCCGGATCCTGGTCGATGCCAGCCAGGGGACCTACACCGACATCGCCCGGCTGATGGGTCCTTTGCTGGCCACCGGACAGGCAGTGAGCTCGGGCCAGCAGATCACGGTGCTGTGCCACGACGAGATCGCGTTTGGCTCGGAAGAGCGCTTCGAACAGGCCATCGCCGAGCACCCCGAGCTGGAGCGCGCCTTCCAGGACTCGATCCTGGGAGAGGTGGGCGTCCAATTGTGCGACCAGTGGCAGGTCGGACAGGCTGACGACACCCTCACCAAAGCAGTGACGAGCGACCTGCCGACGCTGGTGATGTCGGGCGAGTTCGACCCCGTCACCCCACCTTCCTGGGGCGAACGCGTGGCCGAGACCCTGGCGAACGGGCACTTTTTCGAGTACCCCGGGGTGGGACATGGCGCCAGCGCCGTGGCCGGCTGCCCCCAGGAGATGATGCTCGCCTTCCTCGAGGATCCGTCGGCCGCCCCGGACGATGCCTGCATCGAGGCGATGGAGGACTGGCAATTCGTCGTGCCCGGCGGCGAGGCTGCCATTGTGCTGGTGCCGTTCGAAAGTGAGACCTTTGGCATCCAGGGCGTGGTGCCCGAGGGCTGGACGGAGGCCCAGCCGGGCGTGTATGCTCGGGGCACCTCGGCCGTGGATGCGGCGGCCCTGCTCGAGCAGGCAGCGCCGAGAACCGAAGCGCAAATGCTCGACCTGCTGACCCAGCAGCTGGACCTGGGGACATCTCCGGAGAGCACCGGGCAGCGCGAGGCAAACGGCCTGACCTGGAGCCTGTACGCCGCGGAGGTTCAGGGGTTGGCCATCGATTTCGCGCTGGCCGAGGGAGACGGTAAGACGCTGTTGGTCCTGCTGCAGTCCTCGCCGGAAGAGCGCGAGGCGTTGTACGAGGCGGTCTTTCTGCCCGCCGTCGACGCGCTGGTGCCTATGGAGTAGGATCCGGGCGTTCGACACAACCGGCCGCGCTGCATGAAGCGTCATCCGCTGCCGGGCTCTGGAGCACTCTCACCTGGTGGTGGAGAGCGCAGTTGGCCTGGCGTGCGCGGCGAAGACAGTGGCCGGCGGCGCGAAACGGTGCGGCCGGCGGCCAGGTAGTGGCTTCCCTGATCGAGCGGAGGTCGGGGATATTGGGCAGCCGGCTGTCGCCGGCACCGGTAGCCCACTGCCGTCGCGCCCCAGCTGCTGCTGGTCTAGGCCAGAGGGATCCGCGCCCGGAGGTGTGTGCCACGAGCAGCTCCGCTCTCGATGTCAAGGCTGCCGCGCAGCTCGGCGACACGCTCCTGCATCGAGCGCAGGCCCATGCGGCCCGGGAACTCTTGCCTCGGATCGAATCCCAGGCCGTCGTCCTGCACCTCCAGCAGAACCTCGTCGTCGCCTTCCAGCAACCGGACTGAGGCGCGCTGTGCCTGGGCGTGTTTGACCACGTTGTTCAGCGCTTCCTGAGCAACACGGTACAGCGCTTCCTTGGTTTCCAGGGGTAGACTTGGCTCCTCACCGAGATCGGTCTCCACGACAAGTCCGTGCCTTGCACAGACCGCCGCGGCCTGGCGATCCAGGGCGACAACGAGGCCGTCCTTCTCCAGGGAATCGGGGCGCAGCTCAAAGATCAGCGCACGCATTTCGCTCAGGCCAGCATCGGCCAGGCCAAGCACGTACTCCATTGGCTGCTCCGCCTTGCCCGGCTCGGAGTGAAGGTAAGCGAGGGCAGTGCGCGTGCCAAGGCCAATGCCATACAGCACCTGCGAGACCGAGTCGTGCAGCTCACGGGCCAGCCGCTGCCTCTCCTCCAGGGCAGCCAGCCGTCGGGTCTGGGCGAGCAGGTGCGCGTTCTCGATGGCAGTCGATGCCTGGTTGGCGATGGTCTGTGCCAGGCCTGCGTGGTGGGCAGTGTAGGCTCCCGGTTGACTGTGGTGCAGCACCAACCAGCCTGCAAAGTGCTCCTGGACGGTGAGTGGCAGTCCCATCCAGCCCCGGACGTAGCTCAACTGGGCTTCGAGCTGAGGTCCCATGACCCGCCGCAGGGCCTGGGCCAGGGAAGAGTCGCCACACACATCGTCGATGATCACCGGCCGGTGGTGCAGCATCGCGGCCCACAACTCGCCGGCCTGTTCCTGAGAGAAATGGAGCTTGACTGCGCCCTCCGCCGCCAGCGGGCCCTGATGGGCAACGCTTCGCAGCTCGTTCCCATCGCGAAGAAAGATGCTCGCCCCCGTGTACTCAACAACCGTACCGAGCTGCTCCAGGATCAAGCCCAGCAGAGGTTGCAACTCGAGGGTCGAGGCGATCGTGGACGACGCCTCCAGCAGGGTCGCCAGCTCTCGGGTGCGCTCCTCGACCCGCTGCTCCAGCCATTGGTAGGCCTTCACCTCTTCCGTCACATCCCTCACCACGGCCAGGGCATGGGGCCGGCCGCTGTAGACAAAGCCGACGCCATCCAGCTCGACGTGAAAAGGCGTGCCGTCGCGACGCAGATGGACACCACGGCCGCGAAACTCTCGACCCCCACGCACGGTCCCGATCAAATCGTCAAAGAGGGACAGCGAGTCGGGATGGATGAAGCCGCCAGGCTGCAGCCCGCCAAAGTCGGCACGCGAGTAGCCGTGCATCCGGCAGGCTGCCGGGTTAGCATCCACGAGCTGACCCTCAAGATCAAAGATGAAAAGACCGTCGCTCGTCGACTCGAAGACGCTGCGGTACTGCTCCTCCCTCTCGGCGAGGGCCGCCTCGGCCCGCCGGCGCTCGACGATATCTTGCTGGAGCTGCTCGTTGATGCGGGAGATCTCGCGGGTGCGGCGCTGCACTGCATCCGCGAGCCATGCCTGCCGGCTGGCTGCCAGGTAGCTCAGGCCTGCGACGAGGACGACGATGATGAATCCTCCCACCCGGAAGATGAGCGATGCATCTCGGGTCGCGCTTTGCCATCCTTCTAGCTGGACACCGGCCAGCTCCCAAGTTTCCTCGGACAGCTGCACGCGGACCAGGACAGGATTTCGATCGAGGATGGCGTCGCTGCCGAAAAAGACCTGTCCCTCGCTGTCGAGCAGCGCGAACTCCAGCTCCCCCGATCCACCGCTCAGGCCGGCTTCTTCGAGGAGGATCGAAACGTCCAAGGCGAGGCTCACCAGGCCCCAGAGGGCATCACCCTGGTAGACCGGTTGCCGGGCGATGAGACCCTCGCCGCCGCTGATCAGAGCCACAGGGCCCGTCGCCACAGCTCGGCGCACCTCAATAGCCCGCGCAGTGTCCGCCCACATCTGGGGGCGGGGGTCGTGCAGCATATCGTGGCCTAGCAGGCTCTCGTTGCCCTCCGGGGGATAGACGTAGCGCACAGTGCCACCCGGGGCCACGGCGAGGTAACGAATCCCCTGCGCCCCGTCGTACAATGCGTTGGCAAAAGGCTCAAACAATGCCTGAAAGTTCGTTTCCGGCGACTCGACCTGGACGAATGCATGGAGACCCTGCAGCCTGGAAAGGCGCCGGTTGATGGCCAGGGACAGGGCGTTGCCGCGCAGCGAAGTCTCGGCCCGGGCCTCAGCCCGCTGCTCCTTCATCAACCGGGCCTCATACCAGCGGCCGGCCAAGCCCCAGACTAGCAGCAGAACGACCAAGACAACAAGAGCGATGAAGGCGGCGTTCCGGCCTGGCTCACGCCAGGAGCGTTGGCGTTGCTGCTTGATCTGCGACACGATGCTCACTCAGGCGAGTCCAGGGGCACCAGGCCAGTGCGCAGCGCGTGGAGGGCGGCCTGGGTGCGGCTGGACACACCGAGTTTGCTGAGAATGTTGCTGACGTGGGCGCGTGCAGTCTTTTCGGCAATCACCAGGGTCTCAGCGATCTCTCGATTTGACTTGCCCAGGGCCAGTTGGCGCAGCACTTCGGTTTCGCGCTCCGTCAGGGGGTCGGGGTTTGCGGGTGCTTCCACTTCTCGCAGCAGGCGGCGGGCAGCTTGCGGTGAGAGGGCGACCTGCCCGGCCGCGGCCGACCGGATGGCCTGGCTCAGCGCGTCGGCGTTGATGTCCTTGAGCAGGTAACCAATGGCCCCGGCGCGCATGGCACGGTAAACGGCGCTGTCTTCCAGCACACTGGTCAGGGCCACGACCTCCGTGTCAGGCAGTTCTTGCCGGATATGCGCGGTCGCGGTCACACCATCCATGACAGGCATGAGCAGATCCATAAGGACGACATCGGGCCGCAATTGGCGGGCGAGCTGCAGTGCCTGCTGACCGTCGCTCGCTTCGGCCACGACCTCGAGGTCTGGGTCCACAGCGAGGAACATCTGCAAGCCTTGACGCACTACCTCGTGGTCGTCAACAATCAGCACGCGAATGCTCACAGCCGTTCTCCACTCTCTCTTGCCCCCGCCTGGGGCAAATGTCCTAAGCACAACGGGTGCTTTGCCCGATGCACACCTTGCTGAGGCCTATTATAATATCATCATGGAGCAGATCAAAATCGGAGCAGCGTCGGGGAGATTGCTACGGAGCCAGGGATGATCAAGGTCTTGCTGGTCGACGACCAAGACATAGTTCGACAGGGATTGGGCATGCGCCTGGCGTTGGAGCCGGATCTCGTGGTGGTCGGAGCGGCGCGCGATGCTCGCGAAGCTCTGGCGCTGGCTGCGCAGTTGTCACCCGACGTGGCCGTGTTGGACATCGAGATGCCCGGGATGGATGGCATCAACGCCATCGGTCATCTCCGAGAGGTGGCTCCGCAGTGTGCCGTGGTGGTCCTGACCATCCACAGCGACCGGCACACCCGGGGCAGGGCAGAGGAAGCCGGTGCCCAGGCATTTGTCGAAAAGCGGGGAGGCGCGGAGGCGCTGCTCCACGAGATCCGCCGAGTGGGGACGAGGAGCGTCGAGCCCTAGCATCGTCGGGCTGCGGCGCTTGCTGCCCGCGAGCTCCTGCTTTCCCAACGGAGTTCATGAGGGGAGGTCAAACATGTATAGGCGTGTCCTGGTGCCTTTGGACGGTTCGGTGCTTGCCGAGCGGGCACTGCCTCACGCCGTTGCCCACGCGGAGTACCGTGGGGCAGAGTTGATCCTGCTCAAAGTGCAGGCGCCGCTTGGTCAGCGCGTTGGCGGGGTGTCATCGGCGATGCGCGAGGCCAGAAAGCACACGGACAGGATGGCGCGAGACTACCTGGCACGCGTCGCCGAGCAGATCCAGGCGAGAGAGCTCGCCGTGAAGACGGCCATCGTGGAGGGGTGGCCGCACATCGAGATCCCGCGCTTTGCGGAGGAAAACGACGTGGATCTGATCGTGCTCTCAACGCAAGGGCGTCCGGGCCTGACAGGGTGGCTAAGGAGCAGCGTGGCCCAGCGTGTGATGCGGGGATCGAAAGTACCTATTGTGGTCGTCCAGTCCAGGGCAAACTAGACCCCGGACACGCTCTCGATCTTTATCGCTGCAATTGACCATGACTGCAGCGGCCAGCGCAGCCGCCTTTTCCAGCCGTCTGTGCTGGCCTTCATGGTGCATCTTCGGGATCCCGGGGGCCTGGGCACCAAGGAGGGAACATGGACAGAATCGTCTTTGCGATCAGATGCAGTCCAGAGGACGGCGAAGACGTAATGGAGGTCCTCCAGCGGCTTGCCGGCTTCCTGTTCGGGGATGCAGCAGTGCGGCGCGCAAGTCCGAAAGGGATCGAGGCAAGGCTGCAGGATGTCCTCGTCCTGGAACTTCTGATGAAGGAACATCGACCAGGACACTCAAACCGCAGATTCGAGGTCGAGCTCGAGCGGCAAGAGGAAGAAGCATAGCCAGGCAGAACTCGAAGCACAAACTTGCCGTATGCTCTGCCTTGCTCGGAGCAGGCGATGGCCCAAAGCCAGCTCCTACCACATCTTGAAAGGAGGAGAGGCCTGTGTCTTGATTGTGCCGAATTTGCATGCACCGTCGCTTGTGCATGAAGGGGTGTTCGTTCAGCGCAGAGATTCGCCAAGAAGCCTTATATTCTCAAAGCTTTCGCTCATCAAGGAGGTGGGAAAAGTGCACGTGATACATAAAACTACGGTTAGAGCGCTGGTTTCCGTGATGCTGATCGCCAGCATCGTCGCAGTAGTTCCAGCGGCAGCACAAGATGCTGATTGGCTGGTGTCCAGCGAGCGGGGCACAGTCGGGATATCGTCTCCGGCAGGAAATGACACCGTCAGTGGTGCGGTGGACATTGCCGGTACGGCGACCTCGCCCGCCTTTGCCTACTACAAGGTCGAGTACTCTGTTGACGGCGACACCTGGCTCCCCGTCGACGGCGATGCCTACATGCACGACGAGCCCGTGACCGAAGGCGACCTCGCCACCTGGGACACCACGGCTGCCAACAACGGCCGCTACTGGCTCCGGGCCGTCGTCGTGGACAACACGGGCAACTATGTTGCATCGGAGCCTGTCGCGGTTACCGTCGACAATCCGGAAGAGGAAGAGGCAGCGATCGAGACTGAAGAGGCAGCCGCGGCTGAGGTGGTGGTGGCCGAAGAGGTCGTTACCCAGGTGCCGGCTGCCA
>JBFYTF010000480.1:0-3006 GCA_041300865.1 Anaerolineae bacterium | reverse complement strand
TGGCCAGCTCCTTGATGCGAAGCTCGTTCGTGGCCTCGACCGCGGTCAGGCCGTTCGTGAGCCCAAACCAACTCGGGTCCTCGAAGTAGATCGCGTCCATGTCGGTGTAGGGGCCGGCGTTGGCGGTGGTTACCGCGGCAGTGAGAACGCCAGAGCTGCCCGTGCCCACCCTGGTGTAGGACGAGGAGTAGGAGAAGCCCTGCCCGGCCGTGTCGGCGGTGGCGATCGTGTGGGACGTGGCGCCAGTCACGGTCACGTCCTCGGCTGCGATTGCCGCGGCGAGGGCGGCCCGGAGCCCTGCGCCCACGTCGTCGGCGTCGTCGAGCGCCACGGCGGTGTAGCTGCCAGTAAGGCCGTTCACGACGATGGCCGCCACGTCTCCCTCGGCCACCGTGCCCGTGACTGCCCAGTCGATGACCTGGGCGGCCGGGGTGGCGGCCAGGCGGCCGAGCTTGATGACAGGCGAGTGCAGCTCCTGGGAGAAGTGCTGCGCCACTGCCGCGGCGGCGTCGGTGCCGACGTAGGCGTCGGCGGCCGCTTCTGCGGCGCTCCGGTACTCGCGCACACGCTCGGTGAAGGTCACGTCAGAGGTGGCGTGCAATGGGACCGTGAAGCCAGTTGTGCTGACCGGGAGCGCATCGGTGCCGACCGCTACCTCGACGTACTTGTCGAAACTCATGACGGATCCTCCACTGTCGCCGTGCTGTCGGCGGTTTCAGCGTACTGGGTCAGGACAGTTGAAAGCGTGTCCACCCAAGTGATGTCGATCGTGATGCTCGCGTTCGGCTCGCGTTCGGCCGAGCGCAACACAGGCGTGTCAGTGACCTGGCTTGATGCACCCAGGGAGACCTCGCCCCAGGTCTTGAGAAGGTCGCTTGTAGCCTGTGCACAGCGGCTCAGGTCCAGCGCCCTGGCGTAATCGGCGGCGTCTGCCCCGTAGAACTCCACCGCAAGCGTTCCCGCTCGCAGCGTGCTCCTTTTTTGGGTGACCACACCGCCGGATTCCTCGGTCACCTGGTGGGCAGTGGAATACTCACTCTGGTCGGAATCGATCCCGATTGCCGCGTAGGACTGGACCACACCGTCAGCCGTGGGCCGAGGGGCCGCAGGCTCCGGGTCGTCGGCATAGATCACCTGGAGCGAGGTGACACTCTCGACCCACTCTCGCAGGATGGAGATCGGGTCAGCCATTGGTGGTCTCCAGGAGCACGTAGGAGCGATAGCCCAGGGGCATGCCTGCCCAGCGCTCGGCCGATGTGACCAGGTGCTGCTTGCCCTCATAGGCCACGTAGTCGGCCGCGTGGGTTGCGTCCTCGACCAGGTAAAGGCGCTCCTGGTCGTCGGACACGTAGACCACGTAACGGGCCGAGGTGCGGGCCGCCTCGGGGAGCATCTCCATCAACTCGGGCCCCACGGGCTGCGGTCGGGAGGCCGTTATATTGAACGTGCTCCCGGTCGTGGAGGGCACCCAGCTCCCGTCAGTCCACGCGCCGGGGCGCCTGGTGACGGTCAGCAGCATGGCGTCGAGTGGGCGTCCCATTAGGCACGCCTCCGCCGTGGCTTGCGCGCGGCTCGCTTGGCTGCCCGCTCCTGGGCTGCGATCTGCTTTCCGAGGGTGTCGGCGAGCTGATACTGAGTCGTCTTCAGCAGTCGCCCAGAGTCAACGTGGCCCTCTCGCGAGATCTGTAGCTTGACCCGATCGCGTGCTTCTTTGCCGATGCCGCGGACCATCTCGGTCACCGGCAGCCCCCTGTGCATCGCGCGGCCCATCTCCTCGGTCCGCTTGGGTAGCTCCGTCTCGTTGAATACGTTGAGGGCCTTGAGGTGGTATGAGCTGCCCGCGTGGAGCACGCCGGCGACCTTGGCCACCTGAGTGCCTTCCTTCTCGCCCAGCTCGGCAGAGCCCCCGCCGGACTTGCGGACGAGTCCGCGAGAGCTGATCTTGTCCTCCTTGAACTGCGCCCGGATGGCCTTGATCGCCTCCTTGCGGTGGTCCTCGTCCATCCCCATCATCTGCCGGCGCATGTCGCGGATCATCGCCTTGCGGCGCATCTCCTGCGGGCTGACGTTCTTTTTGCGGTAGGCTGCCGGCCCGCCTCGGATCCTGGACTTGCGCCCGACCCACCCCTTCGGGTAGCGGGGCTTGCCGGTGATCTGTCCAACCCGTAGCTCGATGCGGGAGAGGTTGTCGCCGGCGGTCAGGAAGGCGTCCAGGCGCTTGCGGCTGGTCACCACGTAGGACTTGGCGCCCGCCATTACCCTACGCCTCCGGAGGAGAACAGACAGACCTCCTCGCAGTAGGGCTCGAGGAGCGGCCATGCGAAGGCGCCGGCAGCGGCAGAGGGGCCGAGCCCACCGGCGCCTATACCAGAGTGCCCGAGGCCGGCAGCGTAGGTCTCACTGCGGCTCCCTGTGGTCACCTGGGAAAGTCCAGCACTGCGCCCGTAGATGTCCCGCATCGCCTTGACGTACTCGAACACGGCCAGGAAGCAGGGGGTTGGCGGCGTGCCCGTGAAGTCCCGGGACGAAAGCTTGGCATCACACCAGTCGACCCCGGCCCGATACCAGATCTCGACCTGCTGCCGCTCTGCGACCGTTGACCCGACGTACACCGCGCACGACGGGAGACCAGTGACGGGGGCGTCATCGATTCCGATCGTGGCGAGGTGGTCGGCGAGAGTGGTCATCGGTAAAGCTCAGGCCCGGGGTGCACACAGGAGGAATGGCACCCCGGGCCGTATTGCTACTTCCTGTCCCGCGCGTGCTGGGTGGCCCCTCCGGCCGCCTTGGCCTTGTCGGCCTCCTTGGCGGCGTTGGCGGCCTTCTGTGCCCGGATCACTCCGGCGGTCAGGGTCGGCATGTAGATCGCCGAGCCCGTGTTGCACATGGCCGAGCCCAACTCGAAGGGCACGCGGATGGTCTCGCCGGGCTGGTGCTCCAGCCCGTTCTGCTTGTGCTTCTTGATCAGCTTGACTGTCATCGGCATGATGGTGTCACTCCTTACAC
>JBFYTF010000469.1:0-18288 GCA_041300865.1 Anaerolineae bacterium | reverse complement strand
TGGCCAGGAAGGCGCTCTTGGCCTGGTTCGCCGCCTCGGCCGCCTCTTTGGCCTCGCGCATGGCCGCCTCCGCCTGCACCAGCTCCGCGGTGCGGTCCGCGACCCGCTGCTCCAGCGTGGCGTTCTGCTGCTCGAGCAGCCGCTGGGCGTCCAGCAGCTCGGTCCGGGCCCGGTACTCTTGGCCGATCAGGCGCTCCTGGAAACGGTAGAAGAGGATGAGGAGCGCCATCACCACGGCCAGGAGCCCCAGGGTATAGATGCCCTCCGAGAGCCAGTCCGCCACGAGCAGGGAGTTCGTCTCACCGAACAACCACTGGGCCAGCAGGCCCTGCTGCGCCAGAGCGGCAAAGACCGCCAGGGTGAGGACGCTGATCGCCGACATGACGAGGCCTGCCCGCACGCCGATGAGGATGAGCGCGCCAATCGGCAGCGCCATGAGATACAGGCGGCCGCTGCCGCCCAGGCCGCCAGCGGCCAGTGCTATCAGGCCTGCGGCATAGGCTGCCAGCAGGAGACCCCAGGCCCGTATTCGGCTGTCAAGCCCCCGCAAGATTGCCAGCGCAGCCAACAGGAGCGTCAGGACGGTGTAAAGAGCTACGCTGGGCAACTGGCCTGGCTGGGAAAGCGCGTCCAAGAAGACAATTGCCAGCATGACCGCGCCTGCCACCGCCACGACGGCCAGGATGGCGTTCAGGATCTTGTTGCGCCACTCGCGCAGCACGGCCCCGGTTTCGCTGCGAGTCGTCACGTCCACGTTTCCTCACCTACCTTGTGAACCTGGTGTTCATGGAGCATCTCAGGGCATGGAAGCGACAGGCCGGAGGCCGGGTCGCGAGCCAGGGTCCAACCTAGCTCCAGGATGACTCCGCGAGCGTGATCTCTAGCTCGCATGCCTCGCCGGTGGTCGGCAAGACGATCTGCCCACCACCAGGAGCCAGGTCGAATTCCTGCGGCTCCCCAAGGCCCCGGACGCTCAGCAGCGCCGGCAGGGCTTCGGAACGCCACTCGGGCGTGATCTTGTGCACCCAGGCTTTCAGTTGGCTCGCCGCGATGGCAGGGAGTTGGACGGAGGCGGAGCGCAGCGAACGGGAGATGGGGACCTGACCAATGACAGCCCGAGCCTCGCATTGGCCATCGGCATTCACCAGGCGAACCTGCGCCGCAGCTGGCTGGCCACGAGCGGTCAGGCTGACAGCACTTGTCCCTCCTAGAGTCTGGTCTTCCCGCAGCTCGACCACTAGCCGCCCGGCAAGCGCTCCGCGCCGCAGGATGACCACAGTCGCGGCCAACACGACGACTCCGACCAGCAGGGTCACGGCCCGTTCTACAATGCTTTCAAAGATGAACAGCCCATAGACAAAAATGGCGCCAACGAACAAGAGGTACGTTACCGTCAGGACTATCGGATTCCCCAGGAGACGCAGGACCAAGCCTGGGACAAAATCGCCCTTGCGCCTGGTGGCTGCCAGCAGCAGCACCGGAAAAACGCCGGCTATGAGAGGAAGCGAGAAGGCGTCGACAAAGCCCAGAAGTCCGGCAAACGAGCCCTGACCGGTGATGGCCAGCCACTCGGCTGCCAGGAACGCAGCGACCACCGGAGCGACGGTCAGCAGACGGCGCCCGAGGGCGCCCCGCTGGCGCTGCGAGCGCGCGGGCAGCCGTTCCTCCACGAGAAAGAGCAGACCCAGCGAGATGTGGATGGAAGCCATGCCCAAGCTGAGGACGACGCACACCGATCCCAGCCAGTTTACGACCGGTCCCACCTGCTCTGCCAGCGCGGTCAGCGCCGTGCCGGTGTGGCTGGCCAGTGTCTCCGGGGAAAGCGCACCGTTGACCAGTACCACCCACAGACAACTGATCAGGGTGGTCAGCCCAATGGCGGCGATGACACCCCAGATCCAGGACCGGGCACTGGGATCGCGACGAAGAACTACCCGGCCATAGTTCGCCACCAAAAGGTGGGAGAAGTAGTTGCTCAGCATCACACCCAGGATCAGACGGAGGGCCGTCGGGTCGAAGGGCCGTCCTCCCAGGAAAGGCACATTGACGTAGGCCAGGTTTGCCGGTTGAACGTAGGGCAGCGCGAACAGGGGGATGATGATGAGAAGGGAGACGTTCAGTGCGGTGACGGCCAGTGTCGAGGCGACCGTGGAGTTGAGCGACTTGCGTGAGAGAAAGTAGAGCCCAACGGCAAAAAGGACAAAGATCCACAGGGCGGAAGGCCAGCCCGTGGCACCCTCGAACGTGTCGGCGAAGCCGAGGTAGAAGATGATCAAGATCAAAAAGCTGTTCGCACTCATAACCGCAGTGAGCACTACGGAGCCGGCGCTGCCCAGATACTCGCCCACCAATTGACCGAGGTATCCCAGGCCGAAGCGGGTGGTGCCGCTACGCGCCACCGACTCGGCCAGGGCAGCCGCCGTCAACGCATTGATCAGACCAAAGAGGATCAGCAGCACGATGCCCACCAACGGTCCTACATCGGCAACGGCGATGGGCAACGCGAGCAGCCCTGAACCAGCCGGCAGGGTAAGGGCAAAAGCGACCCAGAACGGGGGTAGGCCCTCTAGCCGGATGGCCAGGCCCGACAGACTCCAGCGTGCGCGGTCGCGCCAGGTGGTGAGCGGTGCATAAATCGACGATAGGGGCTCTGTGTACAGCCGCTCGTACGCTTCTTGCACGGCGGCCTCGTCTAGACCAAGGGCCGTCCGGATGGCTGGCACGGAGTCGTACGTGAACGCGTACTTCTTGGCCAAGGCTTGAGCCAAGGCCGCCCGAAGTCGGGCGTCCGCTGCCGATACCAGGTCCGCCCAATGGGGCGCGTAACGCTCCAGGTCCTGGATTGCCGGCGGCACCGGGAGATCGCGCCCCGCAGCCAGGGCCTCCAGAAAGGCGCTCTCGCGCTCCTCGACCGCCTTCTGCGTCAGGTACAGCGCCGTCGCCTCCGTGGACAGAGCTACCAGCTGTGCCGTCCGGCTTTCGATGGCGAACAGCAAGGCATTGGCTCGCCTCCCGGGAGCGAACCTGCCTGCCAACAACTCCTCGCGGCTAACAACCTCGTAGTCGTCAGATAGCAGCATGGTGGGCCTCTACTGGTGGCGTGCCACAAATCCTACTGGTTGCATGCATCCAGCAACGCCCGAACGACCCTGTCTGCCTGGCCCGCCGGCAGACGAACCTGCACCGTGCCTTCGTTGCCCGCGGGCGGTGGTCCGAGAGCAGCCGGGTAGAGCAACCGGATCGGAACTGCCTCCTCCTCACGCCAGTGGTTGATTCCGAGTAGCTCCACCATGTCGTCATCGTGCCAGGCAGCGATGGCGTACGGTACCCTGAATCGGATCCCGCGCTCCGGTGACCGCCCCTGACGTTCAATTGCGGCCTGCAATGTCCAGTAGCAGGACTGGGGAAAACGGCTCGGCGCTACCTCAAAGAGCAGCACGCGACCCTCGACTCGGCCGGGTTGGGCCTCGGTGGCGTATGCGGCGGCGAAACCGGGAGACTGAGCGAGGAAAAAGGCCCGGTCATCTGCCTCAATGCGATCGAGGATCGGCCCCACGAGTGCCGCCCATCCATCTGTGTCGGAAGCCGGCTGGCGTGCTGCATCATAGACCGTCTTTACCAAGCCCTCGGTGACGGCCTCTTCTTCGTCCGTCAACCCCACCGTCGATTGGGTTGGGTCGCGAGTGCACAGCGCGGCGATTCTTCCCCACGTCAGGTCTTGCTGGCCGGCAGGTTCACCCCAGAAGTAGGTCCAATCCCCGCCCAATACCACCTCGGCACCGCGTTGGAGCAGTGCCGGCAACCGGGTCCAATTCGCCTCGTGCCGGTTCAGCACACTTATCGGGATGCCCGCCTCCCGCCAACGCTTGACCGTTCGCAGGAGCTGGGGGGTAACGGCCGAGTCCGACCGGTCGCCGATGACGACCAACCGCTGGTGGTCCTCCGGCGCAATCTCGGGCAGTACCTGGCACCATAGCCAGCCTGGGCCTCCGGCGGTGTCGGGGTAGCACAAGAGCTCGACGTCATAACCGGCTGCTGTCAGATTCTTGCGGCTTAGAGCCGCCATCACGACACTGTGCGGCTCGAAAGGGAAAGCAAGAAGCGCGGACCCGTTTCCGTGTCTTGGTGCCCCTTCAGGGCAGGACGAGGCATCCAGGCGTTCCCCGCGCACGGCAATCTGTTGGAGCGCCCACTGGAACGGGGTGCCAGCCAGATCGTCACGCAGCCGGGTGATCTCAATGTTGTCCTTGACCTCCCCCTTGGTAAAGACCTGCAGCTCCACGGCCGGTGTGCACTGGATACGGACCCCCAGAATCTCCTCCAGGCTGGTCCAGTAGGGGAGCTCGCCGGGGAAGAAGAAACGAATGACTTCGAACCAGCGCTCAGGGTAGTCGCTCCGGCGATGATCGATGTCCATGGCGTCTGCCACGCGCAAGATGGAGGCCAGCAAGCCGGTGCGGATGGTGCGCCCGTTTACATCGTCACTTCGCTGGGCATTATACTCGCGGCGGTGCCAACGGCAGAGCAGGCCCACAATCTCTGCCTCCTGAGCAGTGAAGGGCAGTGCGCCGTCAGCGACCAGACGGATGACCGTCTCCTGGCTGATCACATGGTGTTCCCCGCGGTCCACAATGTTGCCAACGTCGTGAAAAAGCGCAGCAGCACGGAGTAGCCCGTGTTCGACCCCGCTGAGCCCGAGAAGGCTGCCTAGCTGGCCGACAAAGGACTTGACCCGCAGGGCATGCCCCGGTCCATGGTCGGCAAACGCGACCAGGCGGGCACGGGCAAGTTGCAGGATCGGGACCGCCGTGCGGAGGGTGGCAGTATCCTGTTCGGAATAGTGACGGTCCGTAGTCAAAAGCGCATTCCAGAGCTGGGCCGGCAGAGTTTTCCGGCTCCTTACCCGCCCAGCGATGGCATCTAGCTGGCCGTTGGCCAGGCGCTTGACTTGCCCTTGTTCGAGGAGCGCCGCAAGGGCCTGTTGGGCGTCAGCCGGTTCGAGACCGGCAGACTCGATCAGGGTAGCAGACTCCGTGGGACCATGCCGAGCTAACCAAAGGAGTAGCTCACGCTGCGGATCGGGGAGATCCAGTAGGTCAAGGATGCTCAAGTCGCCGCTGGCTGTCATTGATTCCTTTCCCGGCTGGGTCAACGAAACCAGTCGAGCACGGTGCGCCCAATGTGAGTGTATGTGCCTCTTGGAAGTATATCACACAGGCCGGAGCAAGTCAATCCAGATCCACAGCTTGTGTGTCACACTTTTGCGATCCATTGCTTCACGACTTCGACCAGGGCACCCTCCTTGGACCTGATGTCCTGCATGTCAGAAAACGTAGCCACACATCTGTCCTTAGCAACCCAGTGCAGCAGGCCGCTGGGATCGTCAATGTCCATGCCCTGTGTGCTGTTGTCCTTCACCTTTGCCCCCCTGTGAAAGACAACCTGGATCTTGTCCGCGGGATGGAGTCTGAAAGTCGCGAAGTCATCCTTGAAGTGAAAGCTAGCGTAACGGTTGCACAATCAGTGGCCGAATCATTCAATTCGGCAAAAAAACGTCATTCCTGAACAGAGGCAATGGCGGTTGAAGCGCCAAGCCCTGTTCGATCCAGAGTTCTGCCCCTGGAAAGGGGCTCAGATCGTCGAACCTTAACAACACAGAGCCTTCTGACTGCCAAAAGACAAGGGCCGACGTGTTCGCCAGGACCCGAACCATCTGCTTTACCGAGGTCTGAGGCCGGTCAAACGGTTTCCTGGCCTGAAATGGCTGCTCGTGCAGCCAGGCAGCAGCCCACCGCACCAGGTTGGCTGCCAACACGGCGAACTCCTCCTGGATCGCCAGACCAGCGGCCGAGCGCACCTTCAGGTGGTGCATCTCGAAAACGTGCTTTCCTTCCTTGACTCCAGCCTCGATCGTCTGCCGGCTGTTGTAGAAGTCGAACCAGCCGCCCAAGTCACGTGTCACAGGCTGCGGACCGTAGTGCACCAAGGTCGCATAGCGCTCCTTCCGGCCGGTGTGGAATCGTTCCAGGCCGATGTCCAAGGGATAGGGGCAGAAGTCCAACTTCAGCCTCGCCCATGCGGTCATCTCGGCGTTGTCTCCAACCCGCGTCCAGGCCCGTTGGTTGGTCACCCGCTTTTTCAGGGCGCCAGTCACCTTGTCGCTGATCGCCTTGCCGTAGACCTCATAACCCATCTCGATGAGCCACGCCAGGTTCTCGCCACTGCCAAAGCCACCATCCAGTCGGAAAATGGCCCGGACCGGTGCTCGATTCCTGCGGTTCTCTGCGATGAACTGCTCCAAACGAGACTCCAAGGCAGCCAGCTCCATCCAGAGACTATGCACCTTGGTCACCTGGCAGGTCACAGCTTGTTGAGCGCGAGCCAGCTCTCGGATTCGGCGCTGAATTCGCCGCCAGTGAACCCCGACCTTGAACCGGGCTTTGCCCAACCGGCCGTAAGGTCGTGGGGCTTGGCGGGGTGGCCCATCCCGCTCAACGATCTCAGCGACTGCGGCCAGAGAGCGATGCCACTCAGCTGTTGCGGCCAGCACCTTGTTGCGAGCCACGCGGAGCCGCTTGCGGCGGTCCTCGAGTTGGCGCTGAGCCTCTTCCAGTTTCGCCTGTTGGTCGCGGATACGCTCCATCAGCAAGTCGGTCCTGCGCCACGGCCGCGTCCCTGTGCGCGCTTCGGCGGCCCGAACCAGAGCATCGGCCTGCTGGCAGGATACCGTGTCACCCGGATGGGGTGTGACCGACAACCACAGCCGCCTGTAGCTGGGACTGTGGAGGCTGACCAGAGCTGCCTGGTAACCCAGGCGAACGGCATCGTCCATCCAACCAAAGGCTGCACCGGGATAGGTCGTGCTGGTGCTCGATACCGGACGACCGGTCAGATCGCCATCGTAGATCAACACACCGGCCTGCTGCAAGGAGAGCACCACTTCCCGGTCGATGAACGGCCGGCTGACTCCTTCCACCGCATCGCGAACGGCCTCCACCGTTTCGGCCGTGCAGGCTTGTAGCGTGCGGCTAACGCCGCTGTAGTCAGCCCAGCCGGGTTGGCCCCAGGCGGTGGCTACAGTCTGATCCTGGTCCAAAGGATGCGGCCCGTGACTGATGTCCTGGAGGTAGCGACAGCCGCTCAGGATGGCCGCCAGGAACTCGATCAGTTTCGTCTGCGGCTCGTAGTCCCGCTTGCGCTGTGCAATCGGCACCTTTTCCAGCCGCTGGACCAGACCGATCTTGCGGGCAAACAGGCCCCAGGGTACGAGCATGGCGTGGGCGGTGCGCGTGATTTTCGGTTCGTCGTCGACCGGCGATAGACTCATCGTGACCTCCGCAGTGTGCAGCCGTCACGACAAGTCTACCTGAAGGCTCTATGTTGGTAAAGTGCAGATTTTTCTCGGTTTAGAACGATTGTGGCTCTGATTGCACAATCGTTAGGCTAGGTGCATTCCACTTGATCAGCTCGGTGATTCCAGGGTGAGCTCTCAGGATGATGTCTCTGAGAGCTTCGATTTCCGCCTTCAGGGGGTGTTCCAGCCCCGCCATGAATGCATCAACACTGTTCGGCTTGTTCACATCTACCTCCCAGGCTTCATTTCGGCATTCGCCTCAGTTTTCGAACCAAGGACAGAGCAATGCCTATAGCTGCTGATACGAGACCAATCACCGCCAGTCGGCTGAACCAAAGAACTCGACCAACACGGGAGCAATGGCCTCTGCAGCGACTTCGTGCGTCTGACCCTCGAGAGTCCGGTGCCGTGCATTGGGGATGGCGTCTGCGAGTGCCACTGCTGAAACGTTCATGAACGGGTAGCTCGACCCGCCATCCATGACGAGCGCGGGCACAGCGACCTTGGCGGCTCGCTCCGCGGGCACAGAAGCATCTTCACCCAAGACCGCGGCATCGTAGGCAAGGGTGGAAGCTGCGGCTTCCCACAGCGGCCACATGGGATGCTGGCGCGCAGCCGGAACCTGCTCGGCTGGCATCCCTACGAGCAGCATAAAGAGCACCAAGGCATCACCCCGTCTGTTCTCTGCAAGCAAGTCCCGCAGCCGCTGTCTGTATTCCTTCCAGGCCTCGCGGGCAGCCTCATCGGAGTTGTACGGCGCCTCGTACATGGCGAGCCCCTTTACCTTGCTGCCAAGCTCAATTGCCGCCTCCATGGCCAGGGCGGCGCCCGAGGAGATACCGAACAACAACGCCGAGCCTCCCGCTTCGTCGATGAGGGCTTCGACGTCTTCAATCTCCCGCACAACCGCGTATGGCTGTGTATCCGTGCTGTCACCTCTCCCCCGGCGGTCGTATTGGAATACGGTAAAGTGCTGCGCCAGCAGTGCAACCAGTTTCTCAGTATCTGAGCTCATCGCCCTGTGCTGGAGCGCGCCGTCGACGAGAATGAGCGCCGGCCCCTGTCCGGACCGATCAAACGCGATCATCGCGCCATCTTTTGAAGTCACTCTATTCATGCAAATCCTCCTACCGATTTGCAGCTGGTGCTGCAATCCGCCGCCCGGAAGACGCCAAACACGCTCCGGCTTTCACCATGTTGTCGTTTCGCGGCCTCAAAAATCGACAGGTGCTGAGGCCTGAACAGGGATTTCCCCATGCGCCGTGCATCGCGCCGCGACTTTCGGAACACTACCACAAATCTGGTATGGGCCTGATACTTCCGGCGTTGACGAGCACCGGCTGGAAGGCGGTCCTATTGTGCCTCGACGAATACCGCGTTTCGACGATGACGACCAGACGTTCTTGCGCCATAATGCAAAGCGTGGTGGTTGTCGATGTTGTGAGGCTTTAGGATGTAGGAATCGTGGCCTACTAAGCGTTGATCAGACAGAAGGCAAGTTCGGTGGGCAAAGGGAGTTAAGAGGAGGCAGGCATGGTTTCGGTCAATGTCCTACTATCAGGCAGGCTCAAGTTGGACGGGTTCGGGCGAGGACGTCGCATCAACACGGATGGGACTTTTCCCTTGACGCTGCGAGACGGTAGCACGGTTCGAGAGGCGATCCATGGCATGACGGTTCCGGCCGACCAGGTCGTCATGACCATGGTCAACGGCCGCCAGTGCCCGGTCGACACGCTGCTCAACTTCGGGGACCGTGTCGTCCTTATCCCGGCAGACGTCGCGGCGTTGTGGCGTGCCCTTCACCGGCAGGGCCTCGGCATGGGCATCGGGTCTGATTCCTGACCGGGAGCACAGCTCCGTTCGGCGCGCCGTCCGCGGTCACCCTGGATCGCTTCCGATCGCGGGTTTCGAAGAGAAGTGAGGTAGGCAGGTGGTCACCGTTCAGGTTCATCTCTTTGGCAGGCTCAAACTGGAGGTCCTTGTGCACGGGCAGCGGGCAGCAGGGGACGGGACCTTGCCCTTGACGCTGCCGGAGGGCAGCACAGTGCGCGAGGCCATCGACAAGGCGCGGGTGCCTGCCGCCCGGATAGCCATGGCCCTCGTCAACGGGCGCGACTGCGCGGCGAACACCCCGCTCGCGGCCGGCGACCGGGTGGTCCTGGTGCCGCAGGAGTTCGCCGCACTGTGGCCCGCCCGGCATTTGTAGGCCCCCGTCGCGCGGTCGTCTGGCCGTCTTTCACCGGACTTCGCTCATCAGGGCCAGCAAATTGGAGTCAGGGTCACGAAAGAACGCCATCCAGAGCTGGTGATCGGGCATTTTTGCCACCAGGTGAGGCTTCTCCTCAAACTCAACTCCTCGGGCCGAAAGCGTATCGACGGCAGCTTGAAGATCGGGCACCTTGTAGTAGATGATGGAGCCGTACTGGTGTGGTTGGACTTTCGCGGGAGCGTCGAGCAACAGCCGCACCCCGTTGCAGTCAAAGAAGCCAAGGCCAGGGGGAGCCTTGAAAAGGAATCGCATTCCAAGAACGTCCCGATAAAAGGCAATGGCACGGTCAAGGTCGCCGACCGGCACTGCAATCTGTCCAATCACCTCTAAACCGAACTCTGAGATCTCTTGATCACTCACTTTGGCCTCCATTTCTTCTGGTCAACCGCCTGCGAGCAACGCGATCGGCTCGGGGCGCACCGTGTAGCGGACCAAGGGTCGGAAAGAACAGCCGGCCAGCCTCGCTTGGCACGATGACAGCCAAGTTGGCCGTGGCGAGCAACGGTCACTTCATGGTACATGCTGGGGATATTCTCTTTCAGGGACTTCGTTGGGACCCTACAGCCTCGAGTATAGCACAAAAACTGCAGCCGGTCCAGCGAGGGTCAGTGGTGACGGTAGAAGAGAAGGTCGGCGGTCCTCCCCAACGTCAGGCCATTGGCGCTCAGGTATTGCCAGCAAGCCGGCGACCGGCGGCGAGGGCGGCACGTTGTATTGCGCTTGGCAAGAGCAGGGCAGAGATCGAGCCCCGGCTGGGGGCCACGCACCCAGAAAGGTTGGAATGGAGCTGCGCGGTATCGCAAGTTCCGACAGTCACGCCTGGGCTGGCGAATGAGTCGCCGCGATGGACCGAAAGCTGACCAGCTTGTGCTGCTGCTCGTCCCACAAGTTCAGGCGCAATGATTTCAGGCTCTTGCGGAACGTCAACGGCGCGACCTGCTGTAGCTCCGCGATCGCGTCCATACACGGCTGCAAGTGATAGTTGGCGACGCGTGGTCGCAGGTGGTGGATATGGTGCAGCCCAATGTTGCCCGTGCACCAGCGAAAGAAAGCCGGCAGCTTGTAGAAGGAGCTGCCGGCCAGCGCCGCGCTGCTGGCGTCCCACTCGTCATTCCGCGCCCAATATACCCCTTCGAACTGGTGTTGAACGTAAAAGAGCCACAGTCCGACCATGCCGGAGATCAGGAGCACCGGCAGTTGAACCGCGATGTAGGTCCCCAGCCCGAGCGTCAGCGTGGCGACGACTAGAATGCCGAGCAACGCCAAGTTGGTATAAACCACGCTGAGTCGGTCGCGCCGTTTGCCCCCTTTGCGCGGAAAGCGTTGCGCGATCAAGAACATGAAGAACGGACCCAGCCCGAACATGACCAGCGGGTTGCGGATCAGCCGGTAGGCCAAACGCGTGCGCCGTGGGGCGGCGAGGTACTCGTCGACGGTCATCGTCCATACATCGCCCACGCCGCGCCGGTCGAGGTTGCCGGCAGTGGCGTGATGCAGGGCGTGGGCCCGGTGCCAGTCGTGGTAGGGAGTGAACGTCAGGATCCCGCAGACGTAACCTACGGCCGCATTCCCCCGCGACGAGGCGAAGAACGAGCCGTGGCCGGCATCGTGGAAAAAGATAAAGATGCGCACTGCCAGCACTGCCGTCGGCACAGCCAAAAGCAGTGTCACCCAGTAGGGCAGGCCGTACAGCACGGTAGCGGCCATCGTTGCCCAGAGCAAAGCGTAAGGCACCAAGGTGTTGATCAGTTGCCAGACCGCTTTGCGCGGGTCTGGATGGGTAAAGGGCTCAAGGTCCGCGTGCCAATCCGGTCTCGCTGGCCGGACACGTGCCGACCGCCGATGCACAGACATGCGCCTGGTCCTCCTGTTCGCACGGAATCTGGGCCTGTGCCTCGCACTCGCTTCACACCGAGTTGCGGACCGGCTCCAATACGGCGAACATTATAGCATATCGGCCCGGCCAGTACAAGCCAGTGGGCACCGCAGAATCAGCTCAGGGCGAGACGGATCTCCACCCCCTTGGCGTTGGGTCGGCAGGTCTCTTGCCCTCCTCATTGAATTGGGCTATAATTCAGATGGAAGCAATCCGAGGCTCATATGGAGTCTGCCAAGGTGCCTGGAGCGGCGCGGCGCGCGGCCCGCCTCCGCTCGGATGGGCACCTGATCTCAAAGGTTGGGCGCCGCTGGGCGCGGCGCAGAAAGAAGACCGGCCAATGACGACGATCTCCATTCGAGGAGTCTCCCTGTTTGTACGAGTCATCGGGCACGGATATCCGCTAGTCTTTATGCACGGTGGCCCCGGACTGGATCACATCAGCTTGTTGCCCTTGCAGTCCCTAGCCGATCAATTCACCCTCATCTTCTATGACCACCGCTGCAATGGCCGCTCCGGCGGAGACGTCTCCTCGATGACCTTTGACAATCTTACCGCCGATGCGGATGCCCTGCGCCAACACCTGGGGTTCGACACGTGGGCCGTGCTCGGGCATTTTTTTGGCGGGCACGTGGCCCTGGAGTATGCGCTGCGTTATGCACACAGCCTCTCGCGCCTCATCTTGATGGATACAGGCGGCGACCAACCGTCGATGGTGAACAGCATACCGCAAGAGCTCAAGAAACGGGGCTTCAATGACGCCGCGGCGCAGGCGGCCAGCCGTTTTTTCAGCGGCCAGTTCACCCCCCGGGAATTCTTTCCCCTAACGCTGAGATATGCCAGGGCGTATTACTACAACTCCAGCCTGTGGGCTATGGTCCGCGGCATCCTGCCACAGGTCCGCCAGAAGGCGCGGCCCGAAGCCG
Source organism: Anaerolineae bacterium (assembly GCA_041300865.1). GTDB lineage: Bacteria > Chloroflexota > Anaerolineae > JAAYZQ01 > JAAYZQ01 > JAAYZQ01. The sequence goes on along the minus strand of JBFYTF010000469.1, from coordinate 5,863 downwards.
CAATCTTTGGCACGAGCCGGCTGATGCCCGGCTGGACGGTGATGGACCGGCTGGGCGAGATCGAGGTTCCAACCCTGGTCATGACGGGACGCGACGACTTCTTGTTTCCGCCGGAGCATCAGGTTGCCCTGGCGGGCGGAATACCCAATGCGCGCCTGGAGATCATCGAGCAGGCCGGGCACGAGGCGCCGTCGGAGCGGCCGGCCGACGTCATGCGGGCAATCAGGAGCTTTATGGAGGGGGCATGAACAAGCTGCTTCTCGGTTCGTTGGCCATCGGCGCAGGACTCGCCGCCCTGGCCCACTCTGTCACCAAGACCCATTCGGAACGGCCCGCCCGCGGGGCCGGCGGCGGGTCGTACGGGGCCGTCGAAGCCTACATTGAGGGGGAAATGCACCGCCTGAACATCCCGGGCGTTTCGCTTGCCATCGTCGAGGGGGACCAGATCGTGCACCGCCGCGGCTTTGGCCGGGCCCGCCCGGGTGGCGAGGCCCCAACCCCGCACACTCCCTTCTTCATCGGCTCCTTGACCAAGTCGATCACGGCCTTGGCCGTGATGCAGCTCGTGGAGGCCGGCAAGGTCGAGCTGGATGCCCCGATTCAGCGTTACCTCCCCTGGTTCCGGGTGGCGGATCCCGTTGCCTCCGCGGAAATAACAGTCCGCCACCTCTTGAACCAGACCAGCGGTTTGCCAGAGTCGGCCGGCGAGCTGGCCGATGTGGACGATCGCCCCGACGCCGCCGAGCGGCAGGCGCGCGCGCTGGCCTCCCTCAAGCTCACCCGCCCCGCCGGCTCGGAGTGCGAGTACTGCAACATGAACTATATCCTGCTGGGGCTGATCGTCGAAGCCGTCAGCGGAGAATCGTACGCGGACTATATTCAAAAGGACATCTTGACCCCACTGCGTATGGACCACACGTACACCTCGCGGGCTGCGGCCAGAGAGAATGGCCTGGCGATGGGCCACCGCTACTGGTTCGGGGTTCCGGTCCCCGTGCCCGACTTGCCCTTTCCCCACGGCGGGCTTGCCGCCGGCCAGCTCATCTCCACCGTGGAGGATATGGCCCACTGGCTGATCGCCCACATGAACGAGGGGCGCTATGGGGAGGCCCGCATCCTGTCCGCCGCAGGCATCGAGGAGTTGCACCGCGGAGCAATGGAGTATCGCAAGATGGGCGTGTCGGCGGGCAAATACGCTATGGGCTGGTTCGACGGCAAGATCGGCCCTACGAGGGTCGTGTGGCACAGCGGCACCGTCCCCGACTTTGAGGGCTATTTGGCCATTCTGCCCGAGCAGAAAACGGGCGTGGTGCTGCTCTTCAATGCCTGCCATTGGTGGTTCAATCCCGTTTACGTCGAGCTCGGTATGCAGGTGGCCGCTCTGCTGGCCGGCGAGCCTTACACACCGACCCCGTTCCCCAGCCTGGTCCCCTGGATACTGCGCGGCCAGCTTCTCATCCCGGCCTTCCAGGCGGCCGACGTCGTCGCCACGCTGTGGCTGCTACGCGGCCGGCGCCGCGCGGCCGCGAAAGACAAGTGGGCGCTTGCCGTCTTGCTTCCGCTCGTCCCGAACCTGCTGATCGCCCTCACGCTCAAGTCAGTGCTGGGCAAGCGGCGCGATTACCTGAAGCTCTATATGCCCGACTATTCCTTGCTTGCGACGATCTGCGGCGGCTTTGCGCTGCCGTGGAGCATCTTGCGCACCGGGCTGGTTCTCCGAGCGCGTAAGGGGCCGTCATCCCGGTAACCCGCCGTGAAGCGGCTCGGACCTATTTCGCCGAACCTGTAAGGAGGTTGGCCGTGAACAATGGGATTGGACCCTATCAGGTCATCGATCTTGCGCCGGGACGCCGCATATGGATCAACACGCTCGAGCTGGCCTGGCAGCCCCATACCATGTACGGCCTGCTGGAGGTGGACGTCACCGTCCCGCGCCGCATCATGGCGGACCACAAGGCGCGCACGGGCGAGTCGCTGTCCTTCGCCGGCTTTTTGACCTTGTGCCTGGGCCGCGCCGTGGACGAGGACAGGTCGGTCCAGGCTTATCGCAAGGGCGGCAAACACCTGGTGTTGTTTGACGATGTCAACGTGGGGCTGATGATCGAACGCCAGGTCGGAGAAAAGAAGGCCCTGATGGGGCATGTCGTCCGGGCCGCCAACCACAAGACCTTCCGCGAGATCCACGACGAGATACGCCGGGTCCAGTCGGAGCCCGTGCCGCCGGGCAGAGGGATGCCGAACTGGTTCCGTTCTCTTATGCTGCTGCCGTGGCCATTGTCCAGGCTGGCCATCGCCTGGCTTCGCATGAGCACCCGCCGTGACCCGACGGTCGCGGTATCCACGGCGGGCACCGTGGCCCTTACGTCGGTCGGTCTGTTCGGCGGGGGCCACAGCGGCTGGGGGCTGAGCTCCACCCTCAACACACTCGGCCTGGTTGTGGGCAGCATCGCCTGGAAGCCGGCGGTGGTGGACGGCCGCGTCGAGCCGCGCGAGATCCTAAACCTGACGGTGACGTTCGACCACGACATTGTCGACGGGGGACCTGCCACCCGCTTTGTGCGGCGGCTGGTGGAGCTGATCGAGAGCGGGTACGGGCTGTGCGAGACGGCTGAGAGGTGAATGACGCTGCCCCGCTGAAGGAGGATCATCGAATGTCAGAGATCGTTACCCACAGCGACGCCCACTGTGCCTACGAGATCGTCAAGAAGATCTGCACGGAGGTGGGTCCCGGCCTGCCGGGCACTTCTCGGGAACGGGAACGGGCAGCCATCATCAAAGGGGAGCTGGAATCGCATTTGGGGGCTCGGAATGTCGCCGTCGAGGCATTCACCCTGGCACCGTGGGCCTGGATCAGCGCCTATCCGTTAAGCGGGCTCTCCATGCTGCTGGCCGTGGTGCTGAACCTGTCCACCGCGCGCCTGGCGGGAGCCGCGCCCTGGCTAACCGCCATGGCCGCCCTGGGATTCGCCCTACTCGCGCCGGCGGTGTTTGTCCTGCAGTTCATCCGCAACTTGGAGCTGGTGGATCCCTTCTTCCCGAAGAAGCAGTCCCTGAACGTGATCGGCACGCTGCACAAGCCTGGGGCCGAAAATGTGAAGCGACTGCTGATCGTGAGCGGCCATCATGACAGCGCTCCGGCCAACACCTGGTTCAGTCTTCTTGGGAATGTGAAGCGCTTCCTCATGAGGACCCGGCCCGACGACCCCGGTCTCGCCGGCCGCGAAGAGACCCTGCTTCGCACCCTGGGCTATATCTTCTACTTGCTCTCGGTGAGCTGGTTTCTCGGCTTGGCCGTCATGGTGGCGATGAGCCTCATCCAGCTGGCGGGAGTGATCGCCGGGAATCCGGGACTGGTCCGCTTTGGAACGCTGGGTTGGTTGCTCTTGGCCTTTCCCCTACTGCCTGCCATCATCGTCCCCCTGTTCTTTACCCATGGCTGGAAAGGGGGAGGAATCGTGCCGGGCGCGGCGGACAATCTCTCGGGCAGCGCGCTCGCGGTGGCCGCATGCCGGTTCCTGGCCAAGAACCCGTCGCAGATTCCGGATGACACGGAAATCCGGTTCATCTCCTTCGGCAGTGAAGAGGCCGGCCTGCGGGGCTCGCGGCGTTACGTGCAGCGCCACCTGGACGAGCTCAAACGCCTGGACGCGCGCGTGCTCAATATCGAGACCGTCGCCGATCGAGACATCACCATCCTGACCGCCGAGGGGAACGGTTCGGTCAAGAGCGCGCCAGAGATCGTGACAAGCCTCGTTGCGGCGGCGGAGCGTGCCGGGATTCCGTACAAGACCCAAGCCCCTTGGCTCGGGGCTGTCAACGACTCGGCTCCCTTTAGCCAAGCCGGTCTCAAGGCCACAACCGCGATTGCCTTCAGGATGCCGCAGCAGGCCATTGACTTTTACCATCAGAAGTGGGATAGGCCAGAGATATTGAGCAGCGAGCCGCTGCACAGCGTGCTCAAGCTCGCCTGCGAGTGGATACGCTGCGGCGGCGAGTAGGCAAGACGAAAAAGATCTTGGCGCCATCCTTCTGAGCTTCGCTGCGCAGTACAGGATATTCAGCCAAAGGCCGCACGCTTCTCGGCGTCGACTTTCATCAGACGTTTCTTGGGTCTCTTGAGCACGAATCCCAGGCGGTGCAAGTAGTTCAGGTAACGGCTGCGGCATAATTCCAGGCCAAAATGCTCTTGAGCAAACAGCCGCACAGCCTTCCAGTTCCAGTCCGCCAAGTCGACACCCACCGCTCCTGGCGCCCCCATCACCGCCGCTTGGTGCGCCGCGCGGAGGGCCGGGGGGGACCACCCGTCTGCTCAAAGGCTAGACCGGCCGGCCCCTTCTGACGAAAGCCTTCGAGCCAGTTATTGCGTCGATTCATCTCTTTCGCGGTGATCCATAAGAGGCATGATAAAGTAAGCGCCCTGCTCGTTATCACCGTGAACTTCGGGTTGCACTCCAAACCCAAGAGATAGTTTTATATGATAATTTGCGTCTCGACCATAGCTACTATAAGACGCTACTTGATAACAACCAAGTTCTTTTGCACGCCTAATGACCCACCTCTGCAACGCCGTACCGATGCCCTGGCCACGCCGCTCCTCCCGTACCGCAAAGGCGTGTATTTTTGCCTCAGTGAGTGGGATGCCATTCAGAACCAGTGGCGGGCAGTGGGCTTCAGGGCCGATGGGCTGGATACCGAAACGCAGGAAGCCTACAACCTGCTCATTCTGCAAGGCCACGCAGAGGTAGCAGAGCAAATGGCGGGAATACTCGCCCAGGACGAACGGCGATTGCTCCGGAGCAGTCTGCTCCAGGCACTGTACAAACTCTTCCCAGCGCGGGTGTGCCTTGTCCCACTCCTGAAGTGTGAACGTCTGTTGGTCACACGGTTCTGTCACAGCGCCTAACCCTCCCTCCAGTTTGTCCCCTGTCTTGACCCCGCCCTTGTCGAGCCGCCTGACTACTGTGGTTACGGATTCCGTCCTTACCTCCGATTTGGCAACTTGGAGGGAATCCATCTCGCCCTCCCCAAAGAGTTTCATTGACGGAAATCTTCTATACAACACGCCATGGCACATTCTTTTGCGGACTATTCGGCGGCACTCCGCCATCTGCAGTATAGGTCGAGGCGCGGAATCTGTCAAATGGAGGGAATCGGCCATGGAACCACAGCCCACCCAAGAGGCTTCTGGACCAGGTGCACGACGCCCTGAGCGTGAAACACTACTCCTACCTCATGGAACAGGCCTACGTCGGCTGGAGCTGCCCTTCGGTCAGCTACGTCCTCTTCCACAGCAAGCGCCATCCCAACGAAACGGGCGCGCCTGAAGTTGAAGGCTCGCGCACCGTCACCCACCTACCGGTCGAGGAGCACGTCGCCGCTTCTATTCAGCATCGAGCCTTCAGCGCCTTGCTGTTCCTCTAGCGCGAGGTACTGCACGAGGATCTGGGACCTTCTGGATCGAACTCTTCTCGAGCTGCCTCCGCCGTTCCGTCATGTCTTCCTGTATCGAGCGCATGCTTGGCTCCTTCGATGGGCGGAGCGCAGCGGTCGGCCTGCAGGCGGTTGTTGGGCTGCTCTTGACATTGACGAAATATCGCAACAACCATAACCTGTAACTAGGCTTGCCGGAACCAGCGCTCATCGCGTCTATCAGTGACGACTCTCAATCACTTTCATGGGCCCTGTACAATAAGACTCTATCCGTAAAATGCCAGGTTGAAGACGATGTCGGCACAGGCCAACTGGATGAGAGATGACCAGTTCTCGGGTTTCTTGCACCAGCGGGTGCGAATAGATCGCCGCTTGGCCAGCCAACTGAGTGTCCTTTCGACGACCCATCGTCTGGCTGGATAGCGGTGCTCGC
>JBFYTF010000401.1:0-4114 GCA_041300865.1 Anaerolineae bacterium | reverse complement strand
ACTGGTTCCTGATAATCAGAGGCACGTACGATAAGTAGGCCCTGATGTCGACGGCAAGGCTGTCGCTGACATACTGGCCAATGCTCAGGTTGCAGTTCCAGACCCTGAGGGCAACCGTGTGCTGCCCTACGGTGTCAATTACCAGCTCCAGGGAGAGCGGTTCGTCAAGGATCCCGGTCGTCGGCCCGCTCACGCCGTCAATTACGAACTGGTAGCGGAACGGCACGCCCGCGTCATCGGGGGTGATGTCGGCCTCGATCTGGAGGGCATCGCCCGTGTAGTAGGGAGGAAGTGACAAGAGCGTCATAGCCACGGTCTCAACCTCGACACACGGCGCCATTGAGCGATGGCTGGCTTGAGCGACCAGGGGCGGCAGGTCAGCGTAGAGCAGGTTGGCTACGTTCGTGATAAGAACGTTTGGCAAGACGTCCGGCCGGATCGTGGCCCGCACCGTGGCTTCCATTCGGTCACCCGTGTCCAGGTCGAAGGGACCCCAGGAAAGCTCATGGTTCACTGCGTTGTAGCTGCCCACGGGGCTCGAATCCACAAAGACAACCTCGTCGGGCAGGCTGTCCACGATCATAACACCCGGTGCCAGACCCCCATCGTTGCCCCAGACCAGGGTGTAAGTAACCACTTCGGTGGGCACCTGGTTGGCCGGGATGGCACTCTTGGTCAGGTAAAAGTCGGCGGCTCGGTAGTCCAGGCTCAGCACCTGCTGCTCCTCACCGAAAAGCTCTACCTCTAGCGTGTCGGTGATGAGGTCAGTCAGCCAGGCACCGGGGAGCACCTCGAAGGTCCTGGTGAGCACATGCCAGGTGTTGGGCAGGGCCGGCTCTACTTGCCAGTCCAGCTGCCCAGGCATTGTCACCACATCCCCGCTGCCGGCCAGATACTCGGCCAGCGACAGTGACTTGGTCCAAGATTCGACGAGGGCAAAGGTCAAGCTCGCGGTATTGGTGATCCACACCCGATCCACAATCTCGACGGTATCGCCGGCTTCCACAGTAATCGCCTCCGGCGAAACGAGCTCACCGTTGTGCCAGATCTGCTTGTCCCAGGCCACGCCTGGCCCAATCTGGCCATGAACGGGAGCAACCGGTGGTACGACCAGAACAAGCGCCAGGATGGCAAGCAGGAAGACGACGGTGAAGAGAGTTGCAAAAAGACGGTTCGCGTTCATCATTGAAGGCTCCTTTCTCGCTTTTGGTCGGTTGCGAGGCCGGCCACGCCATTATGCCGCACGACGAGGAGATCAAGCGGACGATTCTATTATACTCCGGTCGGGGACATTTGTCAAAAATGGCCCCTCATCATGTGAAGAATTTCCCATGAACTGCAGGGCCACCACGGAGGGGGTGACGACCACGTTACTCTGCGCTGGCGTCCAGCCGCGGACCAACCTCGGGCAAGCCCGGCGCGGTCGCTCTGTTCCGATAACCAAGATCCGCCGACTGGGGGCAGGCCAGCCGCCCGGGACTACGCCAAGCTCGCTGTCCCGCCCCCTGCAAGTTAGTGGCTGGTCAAGAGCCAGCGCTAGGCGCGCGCTCCGCTCGCCGCGATCTGCTCCCAGCACGAACCGGAGCACTGCCAGTTGTCTAGGTCCCTCAGCCGCGGGCAGTCGCACTGCACGCCTCCTAGGACCGTCCCCGTTGGCGACTCACGCCATTCCAGCAACAGGCTGGAAACGCGATCGGCCTCCGGACACGCCATTTGTCGCACTTCCCACCGAGTCACGCCTGCCATTCTCCGTTCCTTTCTATCCACACTCCAACACACGCCACCGCCGCCCTCAGCCGGGCCGGTCACGCCGGCAGCGTCGGGGCGAAGCGTAGAGGGCCTGGTGCGGGAAGGACACGTGGTTGCGCGAGAGCTGCTCAGCAGGGACCCGGCTGCCCACATTATAGCACCAGGTCAGCCGAGCGTCAAATCGCTATCTCCGAAGGCAAAGACCGCAAGCGCTCCAGGCTCTGCTCCAGGTCAGCCCGGGTGTTGACCTCCAAGATCACGGCGCCCTGGAAGTCCATCTCCTTCAGTACCGTCAGCAGGCCCGGGTAGTCCACCTGCCCCGTGCCCAGTGCCAGGTGATCTCGTATCTGTCCGAGCCCTTGCCCCGCCCTACCTACCATCACATCGTGCAGATGCACCTCGCGGATACGGCTTCCATACTGCCTCAGGTACCAGGACGGGTCGCCACCATGCCAGACCAGGTGCCCAACATCCAGGCACATGCTCGTTCCATGGTCCTCGATTAGGGGCACGGCCGCGGCAAAGAGCGGATCCTCCAGGTTTTCGACGCACAAGCGCCCGGCGTCGACGAGCTGGCACAACTCCGTCAGGCTGCGGTCTGCCTGCCCCATGATGGCCTGCAGGACCAGCGTACGCTGCGCCGGGTGCTGGAGCTGCGCGGCGATGAGCGCAGTCGTGGAGCCCCACAAATGCAGGACATACGACGCGACGTCGATCGCCTGCGTGAGGGCTAACGCCTCCCGCAACGAGGCCATGCTGGCGCGGCGGATCGGCTCATTCAGACTCGAGGGATCTACCCACAGGAAAGGCAGGTGCACGGTGCAGACAAGGTCGAGTGTTTTCTGCAGGGCAGCCACTTCGCGGTAATAGCCGGCGTCAAAGACCTGGGGATAAACGGCGGCCAGATCCAGTGTCAGCTCCACCGCCGGCAGCCCGTACTGGTCCTTCAGGGAGCGGATAGCCGTCAGGCGCTGTTCGCGGCTTGGGACCGGTTTGGCCGCGTCCACCAGCCAACCGCACAAAGGAAGCGTCGTGGTGCCGAGCGTGATCATCTCTCCGTTCATCTCCTGTTGTGACAGCGTTGTGCCGGACCATTATAACAGGAGTGCAACCCCAGGTCAACTGCTCCAGATGCCTTGCGGCCCGCTTGCGTTTCCGGCAAAGAATGGTACAATGCGGAGCATGGGAGGCGCCGGATGAGTCAAATGCCAGCCGAGCGGATAGAGCGCGTGATCCATGACTTGCAGCCCGAGACGGCCTTCAACGGACGCACCGGCCCAAGTCAGACGCTAGCCGAGCGCATGGCTCGGTGTCATACTCCAGGCGTGAGCGTCGCCGTAGCCGACGGCTTTGAGCTGGCCTGGACAGCAGGTTTTGGCGTGCGCCTCGCCGGCACGGCCGGCCAGGTGACGCCTGCCACCCTCTTTCAGGCCGCTTCTCTCAGCAAGTCGGTCTTTGCTTTGGCGGTGATGCGCCTGGTCGAAGAGAGTGTGCTGGACCTGGATCGGGACGTGAACGACTACTTGACGTCGTGGCGTGTGCCGGCCAATGACGGCTGGCAGCCCTGCGTCACGTTGCGAGAGCTCCTGAGCCACAGAGCGGGTATGACCGTCGATGGCTTTCCGGGCTACACACCGGCCGAGCCCCTGCCGACCCTCGTTCAAGTTCTGGAGGGACAGCCGCCGGCCAATACCCCGCCCATACGCGTGAACGTCCTGCCCGGCCTGAGTTATCGCTATTCTGGGGGCGGCACCACTGTCGCCCAGCAGGCCGTGGTGGATCACCTCGGTGTGCCCTTTCCGCAGCTCATGCGCGAGCTGGTCTTCGAGCCGCTGGGCATGGGTGACAGCACCTTCGAGCAGCCCCCGGCACCAGCCTTGACGGAGCGGCTGGCCACGGGCCATCCGTGGAAGGGCAGGCGGCTGCCTGGTGGTCACCACGTCTATCCAGAGATGGCGGCGGCCGGGCTCTGGACAACGAGCGGCGACCTCGCCAGGCTTGGGCTCGATGTGATGCGCTGCCTGGACGGCCGGCCGGGCACGCTGCTGCGACGAGGCACGGCCAGGGATATGCTGCAGCCGCAATTGCCGTCCCAGGCGGAGGGCTTTTCCCCCGCTCTTGGCTTCTTCTTAAGGGGTGAAGGAGCGGCGCTGAGATTCTACCACACCGGCTGGAACGAGGGCTTTGTGGCCCTCGCCGTCTTCTATCCCCACAGTGGGCAGGGCGCCGTCGTGATGCTCAACTCGAACGAGGGCAACGACCTGATGTTCGACATCTGCCGGGCCGTCGGCCGCGAGGTCGGCTGGCCCGGAAGCACGCCCGAGGAGAGGCCACACCTGCAGGTTGCCCGGCCACAGATCTATGC
>JBFYTF010000393.1:0-2914 GCA_041300865.1 Anaerolineae bacterium | reverse complement strand
GGCGGGACGATGATCCGCGTCAACGACAAATGGGACGTGCCCTGGCACGAGGGCATGACCGTGGACGAGCTGCTGGCAGCGTGCAAGTTCACCCTGCATTACGTCGCCGTGTCCATCAACGGCGTGATGGTCCCGCCCGAGGAGCATGGCCTGCACCCTGTCGCCGATGGCGACAAGGTGCAGGTCATCCACATTATCGGCGGTGGCTAGGTGATGCGCCTCTTGTCCTGGAACCTCAACGGCCTGCGCTCCGCCGCCCGCGGCGGTTTCTGGGAGTGGCTGCAGGCAGACGCCCCAGACGTGCTCTGCCTCCAGGAGATACGCATCCAACCCGAGCAGCTAACGGATACTATGCACCAGGCGCTCGGTTACCACGCCACGTGGCATTGCGCCCGACGCAAGGGTTACAGCGGGGTGGCAACCCTTAGCCGCGAGCGCCCTCTGGCGTTACAACACGGCTTCGGCGAGGCGCGTTTCGACGACGAAGGCCGCGTCCTGCTGACCGAGCACCCGGGGTTCACCCTCGTAAACGCCTACTTTCCCAGCGGCCAGCGCGGCCACGAGCGCGTGCGCTTCAAACTGGAATTCTACGACGCCCTGCTGGCCTATTGCCTCGATCTCGTCCGCGAGGGCCGGCGGCTGGTCGTCTGCGGCGACCTGAACACGGCGTACCAGCCCATCGACCTGGCCCGCCCCGGCCAGAACAAGAAAACCTCCGGCTTCTTGCCCGAGGAAAGGGAGGCGCTGGGCCGCTGGCTGGAGAGCGGCTTCGTCGACGTCTTCCGCCACCTGCACCCCGAGGCCAGGGAGTATACCTGGTGGAGCTATCTGCACAGCGCCCGGCAACGGAACATCGGCTGGCGCATCGACTATTTCCTGGTGACCGAGGACGTGTTGCCCCACGTCCAGGGCGCCTCCATCCGCGGCGACGTCTTGGGCTCTGACCATTGCCCGGTGGAGCTATGCCTCGATCTGGCGCCGGCAATGTCTGCTTGAGGCGCGCCATCCATCATCATCGACGAGGAGGAAGCGGCATGAACGAGGTCAAGCTGGCCGTCATCGGCGGCTCGGGCGTGTACGACATCGAGGCCTTGACGGACGTGGAAGAGAGGAATGTCACCACCCCTTATGGCGACCCCTCGGACAAGATCGTCATCGGCAGTTTGGCGGGGATGCGCGTCGCTTTCCTGCCCCGCCACGGGCGGGGCCACAGGCTGACACCCGGCGAAGTCCCCTACCGCGCCAACATCTGGGCTCTCAAGAGCCTGGGCGTGGAGCGGATCATCTCCGTCAGCGCCTGCGGCAGCATGAAGGAAAAGTACCGGCCGCGGCACGTGGTCATCCCCGATCAGATTTATGACAACACCAGGCACCGGACTTATAGCTTTTTTGGGGACGGCCTGGTGGCCCACCTCTCGTTCGCCGAGCCGTTCTGCCCACACCTGCGCGCGCTGGCCGCGGAGGCGGTGCGCAAGGCCGGAAGCACCGTGCACGAGGGTGGCACGTTCATCACCATCGAAGGCCCCCGCTTTAGCACGCGCGGCGAGAGCATGATCTACCGCTCCTGGGGGGTGGATATCATCGGCATGACGGCCGTGCCCGAGGCGCAGTTGGCCCGCGAAGCCGAGATCTGTTATGCCACCATGGCGCACGTCACCGATTACGACGTCTGGCACGAAGAGGAAGAAGCGGTCAACGTCGAGATGCTGATCGCCAATCTCATGGCCAACGCAGCGCTGACAAAGCGCAGCATCGCCGAGCTGGTGCCCCTGCTGGGCAGTGAGCGCCCCTGCGACTGCGGGCAGGCCCTCTCGACGGCCATCATTACCCAGCGGGATCTGATCCCTAGGGAAAAGATCGAGGAGCTGGGCCCCATCGTCGCCCGCTACTTCTAGTACGTCGAGATCCCGTTCGCGCTGTCAAGCGACCGGCGCCCGGCGCTGCGTGGCCGTCGCCAGGCGCTTGGGCACAACGGCCACGCCGATGCCCGGGCCGCTCGGCACGGTCATTGTCCCGTCGTGGTTGACGACAAAGGCGGGCTCGACGATGTCCTCGTGAAAATAGCGGGCACTGGCCGAGATGTCTCCGGGCAGGGTAAAGCCCGGCAAGCTGGCCAGGGCCACGTTGTGGGCACGGCCGATGCCCGTCTCGAGCATGCCGCCACACCATACCGGCCAGCCGTGCTCGCGGCACAGATCGTGGATCGCCCGAGCCACGGTGAGCCCCCCCACGCGTCCCGGCTTGATGTTGACGATGCGGCCACTGCCCAGGGCCAGGGCGGCGCGCGCGGCAGCCAGGGAGGGCACGCTCTCGTCCAGGCAGATTGGGGTTCGCAGCCGGCGCTGCAGCTCGGCGTGGTCTACCAGGTCGTCGTAGGGCAGCGGCTGCTCGATCATCATCAGGTCATAGTCGTCCAGCACCACCAGACGGTCCGCATCGGCCAGGGTATAGGCTGAGTTAGCATCGACCATGACCGGCACACCGGGGAAGCGGGCTCTAACCTGGCGCACTACGTCGACGTCCCAGCCCGGCTTGATCTTGATCTTGATGCGGCTGTAGCCCTGCGCCCAGTACTCCTCGATGCGCTCCAGGAGGGCCGGCACCGAGGCCTGGACGCCGATGCTGACCCCCACCGGCACCTGGTCTCGCACACCACCCAGGAGGGAGGCGATGGAACGGCCATGGGCCTGGCCCAGCAGATCCCAAACGGCCGCTTCGAGCCCCATCTTGGCCAGGTGGTGGCCGCGCACGGGAGCCATGAGCCGCGCCACGTCATCGGGCGAAGAGACCTCTTGCCCGGCCACACGGGGGCCCAAGAAATCGCGGAGCACGTGCCAGCACGTCTCGACCGTCTCGTACTCGTACCAGGGTCCTACCGACGTGGCGGCCTCTCCCCAGCCGGTCAAGCCCTCGC
>JBFYTF010000361.1:0-3292 GCA_041300865.1 Anaerolineae bacterium | reverse complement strand
GTGCCCGGCCATCTGCCGTGCCCAGAGGTACGCGCCGCCGACGGTGCCGCCGCCCAAGATCAGGAGCCCCATCCACACCCGTTTGGGGGCCACGGCCTCAAGCAGCAGCAGGGCCAGGGCGGCGACCAGCAGCCAGCGAGCCCGCGGGTCGACGGATATTGACGCTCGCCTGTCACTCATGGAGCTATTATAGCACAATGTGACTGCAGGGGATAGGGTGGCGCCCAGAAGTGCAAGGCTGACCACCTGTTTCTCGCGGGTTCACTGATTGCGTCAAATGACGTAAGCCCTTCCATCGTTTGCCGGATGCGCGCCGGCGCGCGGCGTGGTATGATGATGCGCGGCAGCGGCCACGAGCTGCCTCTGTTATGCTACAGCGTCTGTCCTCTGCGCGCCACGATGTGGTGAACTCGTTCCTACCCGGAGTGGACAATATGGCCTATGGCGAACTGGAGATTGGGCTGCACCGCCCGTATGCCGAGCATTATCGCGTTGAGCTGCGCTACACGGCACCTGACAGCGACGCCGACGTGCGATTATCTCCCGGCGAGCCCCGCTTTGACCTGGACCGCCTCCGCCAACTGGAGGGCGATGCAGCAGCCTACGGCAAGGAGCTGGCAGCCACCCTTCTAGCCGACACCTCCCTGCGCGAGGCACTGGCCCAGGTGCGCAGCGCCGTGCAAAGCCTGGGCGCGCCCCTGAGGCTGCGGCTCTTCGTCGGTCCCAGTGCCACAGAGATGCACGGCGTCCGCTGGGAGACGCTGCGCGACCCCGACCAGGATTCTCCCCTCTTGACCGGCGAGGAGATTCTGTTTTCGCGCTACCTGAGCAGCGTCGACTGGCGCCCCGTGGGACCACGTCCCCGGGGAACTCTGCGCGCCGTCGTAGCCATCGCCAACCCCGCCGGGCTCGAGAGATATGCGCCCGAGGGGCGGCCCCTGGCTCAGGTGGACGTTCCCGGTGAGCTAGAGCGTGCCCGGGCAGGCCTGGGAGACATTCCCCTCACGCCCCTGACGGCCCCGGGCAGCGTGAGCCTCAACTCCCTGGCAGACAATCTTCGCGAGGGTTACGATGTCCTGTACCTCGTCTGTCACGGTGCGCTCGTCGACGGCGAGCCATACCTCTGGCTTGAGACTGAAGAGGGCGGGGTGCAGGTCGTGAGCGGCAGTGAGCTGGTCACCCGGGTGAAGGAGATACGACGGCGGCCGCTGTTGATCGTCCTCGCTTCGTGCCAAAGTGCCGGAACGGGTGACGAGACTCGGGCGGGTGACAACGGAGCACTGGCTGCGCTGGGGCCTCGCCTGGCCGAAATCGGCGTCCCTGCTGTGCTGGCCATGCAGGGCAACGTGTCCATGGACACAGTGGCAGCTTTCATGCCGGTCTTTTTCCGCGAGCTGAAGCAGGATGGGCAGATCGATCGCGCTGTTGCCGTGGCCCGTGGTGCGGTGCGAAACCGTGATGACTGGTGGATGCCTGTGCTCTTCATGCGCCTCCGGAGCGGGCGGCTGTGGTACACCCCGGGATTCGGTGAGGACCGGCATGGCCTGGAAAAGTGGCCAGCTCTGGTGCGCAATATCCGCCTGGGGCGCTGCACACCCATCCTCGGCCCCGGCCTGTCAGAAGCGCTCCTTGGCTCTCGTCGCCAGATGGCCCGCCGCTGGGCCGAGACGTACTCTTACCCCCTGGCCGCGCACGATCGCGACAATCTTCCGCAAGTGGCTCAGTACTTGGCCGTGCACCAGGACCCCGTGTTTGCCCGGGACGAGCTGGAGGAGTCGGTGCGCACAGAGATCCTGGAAGCTGCCGGAGCCAACTTGCCTCCGGAGCTGCGCCAGGCGACACTGGATGAGCTGATTTCGGCTGTGGGCCGGCAGCGGCGCATGGGCGATCCCCACGATCCCTATCGCGTCCTAGCGGGCCTGCCTTTGCCCGTTTACATCACGACCGCGTTCAGCAACCTGCTGAGCGATGCCTTGGTTGAGGCTGGTAAAGAGCCACAAGTCGCCCTCTGCCCCTGGAACGAGCACATAGGGCTGAACCCGTCGCTGTATGGCGCCGGCTCGGAGGCTGGCTACCGGCCCGAGATGGCACGTCCTCTGGTCTATCACCTCTTTGGCAACCTGCGCGAACGGGACTCGGTGGTCCTGACCGAGGATGACTACTTTGACTATCTGATCGGCGTGACCGGGAACAAAGACCTCATCCCGCCCGTCGTGCGCCGGGCTCTCGCCGATACGGCTCTCCTGTTTTTGGGCTTTCGCATGGACGATTGGGACTTTCGCGTGCTCTTTCGCAGCCTCATGAGCCAGGAGGGCCGCAGCCGCCGCAGCCGCTATGCGCATGTTGCCGTGCAGATCGACCCCGAGGAGGGCCAAATACTCGAGCCCGAGCGAGCTCGCCGCTACCTGGAGTCCTACTTCGGTGATGCTGACATCAGCATCTACTGGGGCAGCTCAGAGGATTTCATTCAGGAACTCGGCCGACGCTGGGAGAGCGCATCATGAGCCAACCGACGCTCCGCGGCCGCAATCCCTACGTTGGTCCCCGGGCCTTTCAGCCGGGCGAGAGGCTCTATGGTCGCGACCGAGAGGTCCTGGAGCTCGTAGACCTACTCATCGCCGAGCGCATTGTACTTCTCTATTCACCCTCCGGCGCAGGCAAGACCTCCCTGCTCCAGGCTGCCCTGTTGCCCAAGATGGAGGAAGAAAACTTTGTCGTCTTGCCTTCCATGCGGCTGAGTATGGCCCCGCCCGCGTCCGGGGCGCCTGAAGCGTCTGCCCACAACCCCTACGTCCTAAGCCTTCTCCTCTCCCTGGAGGAAGCCCTGCGGCCCGAGGAGCAGACGCCCCTGTCAGAGCTTGCAGGGATGACCTTGGCTGAGTACCTCGATCGATGGGATGGCTCCCAGCCTGAGCGGGAGGATGTCGTCCTCGTCTTTGACCAGTTCGAGGAAATCCTGACCGTAGATCCAGGCAGTCGAGCGGCCCGAGAGGAGCTGCTGGCGCAGGTTGGCATCGCGCTGCGCGATCGGCGGCGCTGGGCTGTGGTGGCCATGCGCGAGGAATTTGTCGCCGGCCTCGATCCCTACCTTCCCCTCCTGCCCACCCGGCTGGCGACTCGCTACCGCCTGGAGCTGCTCCGCTTAGACGGTGCCCAGGACGCCATCCAGCGGCCGGCGGCAAACAGTGGGGTGCGATTTGAACCCGAAGCAGCTCGCACCCTGGCCCTAAACCTGGCAGCGGTTCGGATGCAGCAGGCCGACGGCACGGTGACAATCGTGCCCGGTGATCAT
>JBFYTF010000373.1:0-6062 GCA_041300865.1 Anaerolineae bacterium | reverse complement strand
GCCGACACCGTCGTCGACGAGATCACCGCCGCCGGCGGCCAGGCCGTCGCCAACTATGATTCTGTCACCACCCCCGAAGGCGGCGAGCACATCGTCCAGGCCGCCCTCGATGCCTTCGGCCGCGTCGACATCCTCATCAACAACGCCGGCATCCTGCGTGACAAGAGCTTCCCCAAGATGACCCCCGACGTATGGCAGGCCGTGCTCGACGTCCACCTCCTCGGCGCCTTTAACGTCACCGCCCCCGCCTTCCGCGCCATGCGCGAGCAGGGCTACGGCCGCATCGTCCTGACCACCTCGGCGGCAGGCCTCTTTGGCAACTTTGGCCAGGCCAACTACAGCGCCGCCAAGCTGGGGCTGGTGGGCCTGATGAACACCTTGAAGCTCGAGGGGGCCAAGTACGGGGTGAAGGTCAACACCGTGGCCCCCCTGGCCTTGACGCGCCTGACGGAGGATGTCCTGCCCGGCGACCTGGCCCCCAAGCTCAGACTCGAGCTCGTCGCCCCCCTCGTCCTCTACCTCTGCTCCGACAAGTGTGAAGTGAGCGGCCAGGTGGTCAACGCGGGGGCCGGCTACTACGGCCGGGCCGGCATCGTGAGCGGACCGGGGGTGATACTGGGCGACGGCGAGCAAGTCCCAACGCCGGAGATGGTTGCTGCCAACTGGAACAAGATCGTGTCGCTGGAGGGCGCCCGCGAGTACGCGGATGCCAACGCCGCCTTGATGGACATGCTTGCCGGGCCGAGGCCGGCCGAGCCTGCTGCTGCGACGGCGGTGCCGACGCCCGCTCCCGCTGCGGAAGCGCCCGCTGAGCTGACCGTGGACGGCTTCTTTGATGGCCTTGCGGGACGCTTCCAGCCGGCCGCGGCGGCCGGGGCGAACGTCGTCTTCCAGTTCGCGTTGTCTGGGCCGTGCGGCGGCGAGTGGTACGCCGTAGTGCAGGACGGGACGGCCACAGTCGAGAAGGGCACCCACGCCAAGCCGACGACGACGCTCAAAATGAGCGCCGAGGACTTCTTGCAGTTCGCCAGCGGCAAGCTGGGCGCCACCAAGGCGTTCACCACCGGCCGGCTCAAAATCGAAGGCGACTTGATCAAGAGCCAGTTGGTAGAGAAGCTGTTCAAGTTCAGGTAGCATGGTGCGTGCGGCGCATCACCATCGTGAGGAGTGCGAACATGGCTACGGGCATTCGAGACAAAGTGGCGATCGTCGGCATGGGCTGCACCCGGTTCGGGGAGCGCTGGGATGTGGGCGCCGAGCAGTTGATGGTCGAGGCTTTCGAAGAGGCCGTGCAGGATGCGGGACTGGAGCGCAAGGACCTTCAGGCAGCCTGGTTCGGCACGTGCATGGAGGAGGTCAACGTCGGCAAGAGCGCGCTGCCGCTGTCGCTGACGCTGCGCCTGCCACAGATCCCGGTCACCCGGGTCGAGAACTTTTGCGCGACCGGCACCGAGGCCTTCCGCGGCGCGGTGTACGCGGTGGCCTCGGGGGCGTACGACATGGCGCTGGCGCTGGGCGTGGAAAAGCTAAAAGACATCGGCTACGGCGGGCTGCCCAACTGGGGCGCCAGTGCCGGCACCCTCACCTGGCAGTGGATGCCAAACATCACGGCCCCGGGCGCATTCGCGCAGCTCGCCAGCGCGTACGCGGCCAAGCACGCCATCCCGCTGGAGGACCTGAAGCGGGCCATGGCCCACGTGTCGGCCAAGAGCCACGCCAACGCCACGCTCAACCCCAAGGCCCACCTGCGCAAAGCAGTGACCGTCGATCAAGTGCTGGCCGCGCCCATCATCGCCTCGCCTCTGGGGCTGTTCGATTGCTGCGGCGTGAGCGACGGTGCGGCGTGCGCCATTGTCACCACCCCAGACATCGCCCGGGGGATGGGCAAACAGCGCCTGGTCACGGTCAAGGCGCTCCAGCTCGCCCTGAGCAGTGGTGAGGAGATGGGCTACAACGCCTGGGACGGCGACCATCTGGTGACGACCGAGAAGGCCAGCGCCATGGCCTACCGAGAAGCGGGCATCACCGATCCTCGAGCCGAGATCAGCATGATGGAGGTACACGACTGCTTCTCCATCACGGAGCTGGTGACGATGGAGGACCTGCACATCTCCGAGCGGGGCTGCGCCGTGCGCGACGTGATGGACGGCTTTTTCGACCTGGACGGCACCATTCCCTGCCAGCCGGACGGCGGGCTCAAGTGCTTTGGCCACCCCATCGGCGCCTCGGGACTGCGGATGTTGTACGAGATGTACCTGCAATTTCACGGCCGGGCGGGGAAGCGGCAGCTGGCAAACCCGCGCTACGGGCTGACGCACAACCTGGGCGGGATGCCGCACATGAACGTGAGCAGCGTGACAATTGTGGGGCTACTCGAGTGAGGACGTCGGGGCGGGCGTGAGATGGTCGAGGCGTGGGTCCACAGGGCATTGAACCAAGAGGTAGAGGCGATCGGCGGCCACTACATCCTGGTGAAGGAGGAACAGCTGGCGATTGGCGGGCACGACGTGCTGGTAGTCATCGGGCACGCCGCCTTTGACAGCACGTGCTGCGGGGTCGGCGGCTGCGCCTATGCGCTGGTGCCGGGCACGGTGATCGCTTACCACGCCGCGTCTGGCCCGGACGGCTTGCCCGTGTCGCAGGTGGAGCCCATCCGTGACGAGCGGCTGCAGAGGGAGGTGCGGCGGGCGATAGCGACGCGCGAGGTGGTGCAACAGGTCATCTTTTTCTGAACAGCCTGATGGGTCAACTGGCTGGTGCACGAACGAAGGAGAAGCTCAATGGATAAGCCCTGGTACAAGCACTATGATGATTGGGTGCCGGCGTCGATGGACTATCCGCGCATCCCACTTGACGGGATGCTGAGGGAAGCAGCGGCGAAGCATCCCGGGACGACGGCCACCATCTTTGGGGCACGGGTGGGCAAGAGGCTTATGGACGCGCCGCTCAGTTACGGGCAGCTCGATGCTCTGGTCGATCGCTTCGCGGCCGGGCTGCAGCGTATGGGCGTGCGCCAGGGCGACCGGGTGGCGATCATGCTGCCCAACTGCCCGCAGTTCGTCATCGCTGCCTACGGCACGTGGCGGGCAGGCGGCATCGTCGTGTGCTGCAATCCCCTCTACGTCGGCCGGGAGGTGGAGCACCTGGTCAAAGACTCGGGCACGGAGACGTTCGTGGTGATGAGCAGCCTGTACGAGCGGCTGAAGGGGATCCGGGCCACTACCGGCCTGAAGCGAGCCATCGTCACCAACATCAAGGAGTACTTTCCGCCGGTGCTCAAGGTCCTGTTCAGCCTGGCCAAAGAGAAAAAAGAGGGACACAGGGTGGACATCTCGGGCGACGCGGACACGTTGTGGTTCCAGGACGTGCTGCGCACCGCACCGGAGCATCCCGCAGCCGTGGAGGTCGCCCCGGAAGATGTCTCGACCCTAATCTACACCGGCGGCACGACGGGCAGTCCCAAGGGTGCGCAGCTGACGCACCGTAACCTGGTGTCGAACGCCAAGATGCTGTGCCTCTGGAACCAAGCCCGCGAAGCCGAGGACATCATGCTCTCGGTCATGCCCTACTTTCACAGCTACGGCCTGACGGTGGGTATGAACGTGCCCATCGCCGCGGCCTTGACCATGGTCCAGATCCCCAACCCGCGCGATATGACGCACGTCTTGCAGGCCATACAGAAACACAAGATCACCTACTATTGTGGCGTGCCGACCATGTTCGTGGGCTTTCTCAACTTTCCGACGCGCGACCAGTACCGGCTGGATTCGCTGCGTTTCGCCGTGAGCGCGGCCGCACCGCTGGCGCCCGAAACGCAGCAGCAGTTCGAGGCGGTGACAGGCGGGATGATGCTGGAAGCGTACGGCCTGACGGAGACCAGCCCATGTGCCGCCATGGATCCCATCGGCCGGCCCAAAGCGGCATCCATTGGCCTGCCGGTCCCCGATACCGACATGAAGATCGTGGATGCCGAGACCGGCAGCCGCGAGCTGCCGATGTGCGAGCTGGGCGAGATCATTATCAAGGGGCCGCAGGTGATGAAAGGGTACTGGAACCTGCCGACCGAGACGGCGAACGCCATCCGCACCGGGCCCGACGGCCAGCCGGGTTGGTTCTACAGCGGCGACATCGGGTTCCAGGACGAGGAGGGTTACTTTCACATCACCGACCGCAAGAAGGACATGATCATCGTCGGTGGCTACAACGTGTATCCCACTGAAGTGGAGGCCGTGCTTTTCGAGCATCCGGCCGTCAAGGAGGCGGCGGTGATCGGCGTACAGGACGAGAACCTGCTCGAAACGGTCAAAGCGTTCGTCGTCCTCAAGCCGGGGCAGACGGCAACCGACCAGGAGCTCATTGCCTTCTGCAAACAGCGGCTGGCGGCCTACCGCGTGCCCAAGATGGTCGAGTTCCGGGAAGAGCTGCCCAAGTCGGTGATCGGCAAGGTTCTGAGAAAAGAGCTCAGGAAATGACGGCGCGTTGGGGATGGGGGATTGCCTGGTTTGCAAGGAGGGCCGATGGCTGACCACTACGATGCGGTCGTGATCGGGGCAGGGCTAGGGGGGCTGTCGGCCGCCACCATGCTGGCGCGCAACGGGCTGAGGGTGCTCCTGCTGGAGCGGCACAACGTACCGGGCGGGTACGCTACCAGCTTTGTGCGCGCCCGGTACGAGTTCGAGGTGGCGTTGCACGAGCTGTCGGGCATTGGGCCGCCGGAACACCGGGGCGGGCTGTACCGCTACCTGGAGTACCTGGGAGTGGCAGACCGGCTGGAGTTCCTGCACGTGCGCAACCTATACCGGGCCGTCTTTCCCGACCTGGACGTGACGCTGCCGGTGGGCCGCGAGGCATTCGAGGCCCGTCTCATCGAAACGTTTCCCCACGAAGCGGAGGGCATCCGGCGCTTCCTGAAGCGCGTGTATGGCTTCCAGCGCGAGTTTGGGCAGGTCGTGAAGCGCCGGGGGAAGGTCAACCCGGTCAGCCTGCCCCTCCAGTATCCCAACTTCTTCCGCTATCTGCCCGTCACCTGGGGACAGGTGCTCAACCGGGACGTGCGCGATCCGCGAGCACGCGCGGTCCTGTCGCAGTATTGGGGCTATGTCGGGCTACCGCCCTCGCAGATCTCGTTTGTCTACATGGCGACAACCCTGGCCGCCTACACCCGGCGCGGCGCGGCATTTCCGCAAGGGCGCTCCCAGGCGCTGTCGAACGCGTTCCTGGCAACATTCGAGGCGCTGGGCGGCGAGCCGCGCATGAACTGCGGGGTGGAGCGGATTACCACCGACCCCGTCACGGGGCGGGTGACCGGTGTCGTGACCGAGCACGACGAGGAGATACGCGCTGAGTGGGTCGTGTCGAACGCCGATCCGGTGACCACCTGCCGGGACCTGATCGGTGCGGACCGGGTACCGCCGGCGTTCTTCGACGGGCTGCGTTCCAGCCAGATCGCGGCGTCGACGGTCAACGTCTACCTGGGAGTGGCCTGCCCCCCCGACGAGCTGGGCCTGACCGAGCACGAGATATTCGTGAATGCCGATTACGATTTCGACCGGCATGCGCAGGCCATGAACACCGTGGCCGCACCGGATGCCGTTGCGGTGACGTGTTACAACAGCGTCTACCCCGACATCTCGCCTCCCGGTACGTCGATGATTGTCCTCACAGCGCTCGCCTACGGCGAGCCGTGGTGCCGGTTGGCGCCCGACGAGTACGTTAAGGCCAAGACTATGGTCGGAGACCGGATGATTTCGCTGGCCGAGCAGGTGGCGCCCGGCCTGCGGCAGAATGCCGAGGTCGTGGAGGTGTCGACGCCGCTGACCAACATGCGCTACGCCGGTGCACTGGGGGGAAGTATCTACGGCTTTTCCCAGCCGCCACACGACAATATGGTGTGGCGCATGGCGAACCGCGGGCCTGTGGACGGACTGTATTTCGTAGGAGCGTGGACGCAGCCGGGCGGCGGGTTCGAGCCGTGCGTGATGTCGGGACAAATGGCCGGCGGGGCCATCGTCCACAAGCTCACGAAGCAGCGGGGGGAGGCCTGACATGGCGGAAGTGTGGTA
>JBFYTF010000368.1:0-2969 GCA_041300865.1 Anaerolineae bacterium | reverse complement strand
GCTCGGAAAGGAGAAACGTACACGACATGATCGATCTGACAATCCATGAAGAACAGCGCAGGCGAGCAGTTCAGAGGGCACGGGAGCGCAATATTCTGATCCCGACCTTTGCCCAGATGCGAGACCCTGAGCTTGTCCCGCCCCAGATCAAGGAGCAGCTCAGGGGTGTGGGCCTGTGGGATGTGGACTCGCGAAACCTGTTCCGCATCACCTGGAAGAACGAGCCGGTTCCCTCTGGGGGTGGCTTTGGCGGCGAGAATTACGTCGAACTGCCGCCCGCTCTCACCGGGGTGCCGGCGCGGATCATTGCCCTGGTGGGCAAGTGGTTTCCCACCGGCGCCCACAAGGTGGGCGCTAGCTTTGGCTGCCTGGTGCCGCGCCTTGTCACCGGGCAGTTCGATCCTACTGGCCAGAAGGCGGTGTGGCCCTCGACAGGCAACTACTGCCGCGGCGGTGCCTACGATTCTGCCCTGCTCGCCTGTGAGTCCATCGCCATCCTGCCCGAGGAGATGAGCCGCGAGCGGTTTGAGTGGCTGTCCACGGTCTCGGGCGAAGTGATCGCTACCCCGGGCTGCGAAAGCAACGTCAAAGAGATCTTTGACAAGTGCTGGGAGCTGCGCCGGACGCGAGGCGACGACATTGTCATCTTTAACCAGTTCGACGAGTTTGGCAACCACCTCTGGCACTATAACGTCACCGGCCGCGCCATGGAAGAAGTCCTTGAAAAGGAGATGGGTGCGCATGACAACTATGCCGGCGTCGTCCTGACCACCGGCTCTGCCGGCACGATCGGCTGCGGTGACTACCTGAAGGAAGTGTTTCCTACGAGCAAAGTGGGTGCCAGCGAAGCACTGCAATGCCCGACCCTGCTGCTCAACGGGTTTGGCGGGCACCGCATCGAGGGCATCGGCGACAAGCACATCCCCTGGATCCACAACGTCAAGAACACAGATCTGGTGGTCGCCATCGACGACGAAGCGTGCATGAGCCTGGTGCGGCTGTTCAACGAGCCGGTCGGGCGCGCCTATCTGGTCAGCCAGGGCGTGCCTAAGGAGTTGGTGCGCAATCTGGATCTGCTCGGCATCTCCAGCATCGCCAACGTGCTCTCCAGCTGCAAGTTCGCCAAGTGGTATGAGCTGGGGGAGCAGGACATTGTCTTGACGGTCTGGACTGATTCCATGGAGCTCTACCAAAGCCGCATCCGCGAGCTCCGCGAGGCCTACGGCGAGTATACGGAGCGGGATGCGGCGGCCGACTATCATCGCTACCTCCTCGGCTGCACCCTGGACTATGTCGAAGAGCTGGGTTATTGGGACCGCAAGCGAATCCACAACCTGAAGTACTATACATGGGTGGAGCAGCAGGGCAAGACCTACGCCGAGATCCAGGCGCAGTGGTACGATCCCACCTACTGGAGCGATATCCACAGCCAGGTGGACGACATCGACGCCCTCATCGCCGAGTTCAACGAGATTACGGGCTTGATCTAGCATCTGTACAGAAAAGAAATTACAAGGAGAGAAAAACAATGAACACCGAAGGTTTTCGTGGCCGAGACTACCTGACGCTGCTCGACTACACCCGCGAAGAAGTGGACACCATCCTGGACGTGGCGTTCGATCTCAAGCGGCGCTTTGCCATGGGCGAGCCCCATGACCACCTCCTCAAGAGCAAGACACTATTCATGATCTTTTACAACCAGAGCCTGCGCACCCGCAACAGCTTTGAGGCGGGTATGACGCAGCTTGGCGGCCATGCCCACTACCTGGATCCCAGCAGGATCTACACTCCGGCGCTGCCCGGCCGGGAAGTGGCCTACAGCACCGAGCGCGTGTCCGACGTCGCGCGGACGCTGGCACGCATGGGCGATGCCATTGCCATCCGCTGCTATGGCGACCCCGTCGATTGGGAGTACGGGGGTGCCCACGAGATGATCCGCAACTTTGCCTACTGGGCCGGCATCCCGGTGATCAACATGGAGTGCGACAAGTACCATCCCTGCCAGGCCATGGCCGACATCATGACCGTCAAGGAAAAGTTTGGCACCTTCGAGGGCGTCAAATTCACCATGAGCTGGGCCTACTCTCCCAGTGTCCACAAGCCACGGGCCGTGCCGCAGAGCGCCATCATCGCTGCGACCAAGGTTGGCATGGACGTGACGCTGGCGCATCCCCAGGGCATGGAGCTCGACCCCGAGGTTCTGGCGGCGTGCGAGCAGCAGGCGGCCGCCACCGGCGGTTCCTTCCGCGTGAGCAACGATTTTGAGGAATCGATTACCGGCGCCCACGTGGTCTACCCCAAAGCGTGGTGCGCCACCCCGATCTTTCAGCCACCGGTGGGCGAAAATGATGCGCAGAAGACGCAGCAGATCTTTGACACCAACAAAAGCTGGATCTGCGACCGGGAGCACATGGAGCTGGCCGACAAGTACGCCATCTACATGCACTGTCTGCCGTGCGACCGCGGCTATGAGGTCACCGACGACGTCATTGACAAGGAGACGGGTGACGGCTGGTTGAGCGCTGCGTTAGACGAGGCCGAGAACCGCCTGCATGCGCAAAAGGCGATCATGACACTGATCATGGGCGGGAAGTAAGAGGCCGAGAGACCAGGGCCCAGGAAGTCGACGCGCCGATTGCCCGGGCCCTG
The DNA here is from genome assembly GCA_041300865.1 of Anaerolineae bacterium. Lineage (GTDB taxonomy): Bacteria > Chloroflexota > Anaerolineae > JAAYZQ01 > JAAYZQ01 > JAAYZQ01. The sequence goes on along the minus strand of JBFYTF010000368.1, from coordinate 320 downwards.
GTCCTCATTCCTCAGGAGGCAAAATGGATCTCTACGGCAAGGATTTCATTGTTTCGCAAGATTGGACCAAGCCCCAACTCGACGAGCTGCTGGACCTGGCCGCCAAGATGAAGCGCGACCGCTTTTCGCCGCGCTGGACGAGCATCCTGGCGCACAAGACCTTTTTCATGTTCTTCTACAACCCGTCGGTGCGCACGCGGCAGAGCTTCGAGTGCGCGGCGACAGAGCTGGGCGGGCACGCCCAGTTCCTGGAGCCGAAGGCGATGCGGCTCAAGACGGCCACCACGGCCGGCGAGACGGTGGAAGACGCGGCCCGGGTG
>JBFYTF010000366.1:0-2767 GCA_041300865.1 Anaerolineae bacterium | reverse complement strand
CAGCAACAGCGCCCCTACTTGCAGTAGTCTGAGAAACATTTGGTCTCCTGGCACCATCGGGGGAACATACCCAAGCCGGCAGAGTTCCCGGGTTGTCCTATCTTCAGTCGGTACGCGATTCTATCACAGAGCACCATGGAGGTCAATCCGCGCTCATCTGAATCCAGGCGCTATGCATGGAACTACGGCTGCCCCGCGACCGATGGTAGGAAGATCGCCTGGCCACCGACGATGATTGTCCGTACAGCCGAGTTGTCCTGCTCATTGATCTCGGTTGCGCTGTTGGACACGACAACAGAGTTGATGAATGCCCCTGCGTCGGGCGGCCTCACGGTGATGCTCACGGCGGTGCTAGCGCCTCCCGCGAGGTTGTCAATAGCGCAGGTCACGACGCCGCTCAGTTGCGTGCAGCCGGGCGATGCGTCCACGAATGCCAGGCCGGCGGGCAGCGTATCGACGAGCTGGATCCCGGTCGCCCGCGACGGGCCGTAGTTGCTCACGGTGATATTCAGGGCAAACGGCACCCCGGGCGAGGGTTGCGCGGGCGCGGTCGTCGTGCTCACCGCAACGTCGGCCGGGTTGAGCACCCTTAAACCCCCGTCATAGTCGGTCAACAGCACTGCATCCCCAACGGCCACGTCCCATGGGATCCCGGCCGTCTTGTGCGACGCGCGCAGGATAGGGTTGGCGGGATTAGAGACATCCAGGATGTGGAGCGAGTCGTCTGTCGTCAACAGCGCGTGCCCGCCGCTGACGGTCACATTCTCCACCGCGCCCAGTGCCGCATACGAGGTGACTACTGTGGGGCTGGCCGGTGTCGTCACGTCGGCGATGCGTAGTCCCCCGCCGATGTCGGCAAAGTACGCGTAGCCGTCTGCCAGGCTGACCGACTGGGCCCAATCTCCTGAGGGAATGGCCGCCACCTCGCTCGGCGCCACGGGGTTCGAGATGTTTACCACGCGTACCCCTCCGAGTCCGGCGGCCAGGTAGGCATAGGTGCCCTGAATGGCCACATCCCAAACCTTGTCACCGCTGGCCGGCTTAAAAGCGCCCACGATCGACGGGTTGGCAGGATTAGACACGTTGACGACTTGCATGCCCTCAGACTCGGCGGCCACGTAGGCATAGTTGCCCTGCAAGGCGACGGCCCAGGCATAGCCGGTGCCGGGCATTAGCTCCTGCCCCAGCAGCACCGGGTTGCTTGGATCGGCCACGTCGACGACGACCAACCCGGCGGCGCCGGTGGCGACGTACGCCCGTGCCCCCCCTACCGCGACCCCTTGGGCATCCCCGACTGTCTCTTCGTTGCCGACGTGTGTCGGGCTGGCCGGGTCGGTGACGTCCAGGATGCTCAGCCCCCCATCCCCTGCCGCCACGTAGGCGTAACCGCTGCTCGTCGCCACTCCCAGGGCATGGCCCAGGGTCTGGTAGAAGCCTGCCTCGGCCGGTGAGCCGGGGGCGGTGAGCACATCGATGACACGCAGGCCCGCCAGTCCGTCGGCCACGTAGGCATACAGGCCGGCGGCCGCCACGTCGTGTGCTGTGCCGGGCGTGTCATAGGTGTCTTGATAGTTCACGATGGCGCCGGTTGCCGGGTCGAGCTCATATATATCGAGCCCTGACTGCCCGAGCGTCACAGCCAGAAAGGACCCAATCACCGCCAGATCGTCGGGTGCGCCGCCGCTGGTGTAGCGGGAACTGACAAGCTCCGGAGACGAGGGGTTCGAGACGTCGATCGCCAGCACCCTGACCTCCTGGCTGTCGACCGCATACGCGGTTGTCACGGAGACGGCCACGTTCGCGGCCACGAGGTCCGAGTAGGCACCGGTAATCTGCGGATTTGACGGAGTGGTCATATCCACAACAACGAGCCCGCCGGCACCGGCACCCACGTAGGCCATGTGCCCGGCCGCGGCGATGCCCAGTGCCGGACCTCCGAGCACCACGGCAGAGAGGGAGCTGACCTCTTCCGGGGCCAATGGATCGGAGACGTCGACGATGCGCAGCCCGCCATTGCCGTCGGCGACGTAAGCGTACGTGCCGGCGACGGCCACGTTGTGAGCCCATCCTGGCGTGTCAAGAGCGCTGCTCCACTGCGGGGACGAAGCAATCGTGACGTCGACGATGTGAAGCCCACTAAGCCCGGCGGCCACGTAGGTGTAGCTGCCGTACACGTTCACCCCCTGGATGAGATCCGGAAGTGGTTCGCTCTGCCCCACGCGGCCAGGGGTCGACGCGACGGAGACATCGACGACGACGAGGCGCGGCCCGACGCCCAGATACGCGTAGCTCGCCTGCAGCGCCACGGCGAGGCTTGCGCCACCCTCCTGGCCGATGAGCCCGAGTTCCAGCGCGGCCTGTGGCGTGGCCTGGCGATGGACCTGCGCGAGCACCATATCGTGCAACAGCATCATGAGGATCAGGGAAACAATGACCAGTCTCCGTTGTCTCCGAATCATGTAAGGCCTTTCCTGCGCTTTGCCCGCCCTCGGTCACTTACGTGACCGGGGGCGGGCGATTGCATCGATTCTGGTCATCCAGCGCCAGCCTACAGGCTGGCGCTGGATGACGGATGTGGGTTACGGCGCCGTCAGGATGGGGAAGGGGGTGGCGTTCACCCAGGCGGACGGGCCCGTGCTATTGTAGGCCTGCACTCTGAAGTAGTAGGGTGTGCTGCGCGGCAGGTTGCCCGAGGTAAAGCTGACGACGTTCGCGCCCACCGTGCTGGTGACCAGGTTGGCCGTAAAGTTCTGATCGGTGGCCATCT
>JBFYTF010000365.1:0-2985 GCA_041300865.1 Anaerolineae bacterium | reverse complement strand
CGACCACCCGGTGCTCCTGACCTTCCCCGAGTCGGCCTACCTCAAGGGCTTTGTCTGCCGCGTCGCGGGGTGAGCCGGCGGTAGGGCGAGCCTTCTACCTGGCGATCCGGAAGCGGCAGGTGGGGTCGCCCAGGGCGATGCAGGCCGTCTCTTCGACGAGGTGCTTCTGGCCCGTGGCCCACTCGATCATTTCGTCGATGACCGCTGCCGGGATGTGGCACACCGGCCTGGCGATGAGCTTGCCTGCCGCTTGCCGCTGCCGGGCGATCTCGGCGCAGTAGGGGCAATCGTCCATCTCCATGACAAAGGCGGCGTCCTCCTCGTGCAGGCGATGGGGCGTGCCGTACAACCCCTGACCCTGTTCGGCCAACCCTTCCAACACGCGGCGCATGCGCGTGGCGCCGGGCAGAAACTTCAGGGCAGTACCCCGCAGCGCAAACTGGGCCGGGCGCAGCCGCCTCATTTCAGCAGCGCCCAGGCGTCCGCCGCGCACAAACATGGCCGTGGCCTGGCGGGCGCCAAAGATGTCGTAGGCGCCCGCCAGCAGGCGGGAGTATTCCGCGACGGTAATGCTCGGGGTGTCGTTCATGGGTGGCTGCCAGTCCACATAGTCGTCCAGTCCGGCCTGGCGCAGGAGCAGGATCAGGCTGCGGTGGCCCATGGTTTCGTCCACCTGGGCAAAGAGAATGTTGAGCAACAGCGAAGGGATCCGCTTCTCCTCCATGGCGCCTCCTATCACTCCTCGGGGAGTGGCTGACGGCTATTATACCACACAACCTGAATTCGAGGGGTGCCAGATTCTCGATTGGGGCAGCAGTTGTGGTATAATGGCAGAGACGTTGGCGCTTTGGGAGGAAAGGGTCCATGAAGAGTATCGTAGAGGCCGCACAGGCCGTTCTATCGCAGCCGACACCCCAGGCCCTGCAAGATCTGCAGGGTGCACTCCTCGCCCAAAACCGGCACGACAACGGGACAGCGCAGGCGCTGGAGGTCGCCGGACGGTTTCACGGCTACTTGAGCGAGCTCAAAGCCAAGATAGCAGCCCGGGACTACAGTGAGCTGGCGTCGCGCCTGGACATCGGGGCCGTCGGTGCCGTGGCCCTGGAGAACATCATCTCCGGTGAGCAGGCGGACACGCTGACCAAGTTGGTCCTTGGCCTGCTCGGCGAAGGGCTGATGGTTGCCGCGAGCCGGCAGTACATCCGGGCCTGGAAGGTGGAGACGAGCCTGGTACACACCCAGGCTGCCTGGTACCTGGCCGAAGCATTGTGGCGCACCTCTGAGGAGCTGCAGCCCGGCCTGGATCCGGCGGAGCGCTGGCAGGCCATCACCTCGCTGCTGGGGCCCGCCAACGAGCCCCAGGTGCCGGCTCCGGAGAAGGCGGCGCTGTTGGGCCGCATCTTTCAACTGCTGCTCCTCACCCACCTGGCGCGCCTGCGGCCCGCCTCCTGAGGAGGCCCGGCCCACGGAGAGCGTACCGCGCAAGGAGAGCCAGCTTGAGCGCGTCGACCGCAAGCTTGCGCTATGACGCCGTCGTTTTTGACGTCGGCGGTACCCTTCTCGGCTTTCATGACCGCGCACCCTTTCAGGCGTTCCTGGCCCAGGCGGGTCTGCCCGCGGAGGAGGAGGACACGCGGGCCCTGCACGCCCGCCTCATGTCCATCATCCAACGGGAGCGGGACAGCGCCCAGGGATTAGGCGCCCGGGGGCAGGAGCTTGCGGATTGGTGGCTGGGCATGTTCCGCCTGACCTGGCCCGAGCACCCCGACCTGGCCGCCGAAATGCTCCGCTGGCTGTTTGACGGGCGCTTTGACCGTCTCTACGATGACGTGCTGCCCACCCTGGCAGGCCTGCGGGCCGTGGGGCTGCGCCTGGGCGTTATCTCCAACTTTGGCCCCCACCTGCCGGAGGTTCTGGAGCGGTTCCAGATCGACACCTTCTTTGACTTTGTCATCGTTTCGGCGGCTGTGGGGGTGGCCAAGCCCGACCCGCGAATCTTTCACCTGGCCATCGAAGCGTCGGGGCGACCGCCCGGCAGTCTGCTCTATGTGGGCGACCACGTGGGCGATGACGTGGACGGGGCCCGGGCGGCGGGGTTGGATGCCGTGCTCATCGATCGCGGCGACCGGCAGCCGGCGGCCCTCTGTGCTCGCATCGGCAGCCTGGAGGAGCTGATCCGGTACGTTTCCGAGCCCCGGCAGCCGGCTCGGGCGATTATCCTCGATATGGACGGCGTGGTCCTGGACTCGATGCCCCAGCACCTGGCGGCGTGGCAGGAAGCGCTCGCCCCGCTGGGCCTCGAGGTGACTGCCGCCGACCTCTATCCCCTGGAAGGTGCGCCCTCAGAGCGCACCGCACAGCTCCTGATGGAGCAGCTGGGGGGCGAGGCCTGTCCCACGGACGAGGCTCGCCGCCTGGCGGCCGCCAAGGAGGCGGCATTCCACCGCATCTTTGTCCCGCGCCTGGTAGCGGGCATGGCTCCCCTCCTGCACGACCTGGCGGGGCGCGGCTTTGTCCTGGGGCTGGTCACCGGCAGCACGCGCCGCATTGTGGAGGCCAACCTTGGCGCCACCGGCGTCGCCGGGCTCTTCCAGGCGACGGTCAGTGAGGACGACGTGGCGCGGGGCAAACCCGATGCCGAGCCATATCTGCGGGCCGCGCAGCGGCTTGGGCTGGCGGCGGGCCAATGCCTCGTCGTCGAAAACGCGCCCCTCGGCATCCAGGCGGCGCGGGCGGCGGGCATGGCCTGTGCCGGACTCGTGACGACCCTGCCTGCCGAACACCTGACCGCAGCCGGTGCGGACCCGGTCCTGCCCACGACCACCGCCCTCCGCGAGTGGCTGCTGGCCCGCTGGCGTGGCGACTAAAGCGTCTCAGCCCCCGCGAGCGCCGGCTGCCAGCCGGCCCTCCTGACTCCCACCTGGGAACGCCGGCTGCCAGCCGGCTTCCCGTGAACCCTCCGGCAGCGCGTCGTGACCTCCCGCG
>JBFYTF010000337.1:0-3150 GCA_041300865.1 Anaerolineae bacterium | reverse complement strand
CCCGGTGCCGCGGCGAATCGACTACCTCGTAGGGAATTTGGGCATAGGGCACCTGCTCCGGAGGATCGAACATGCCCAGGCGGAATCGGGCGGCGAAGAGGCGCTCGACGGACCGGTCGATAGCTTCCGGCGAGATCAACTCCTGCTCCACGGCCTGGAGCAAGGCCGGATATACCGTGCCGCACTCGAGATCGCAGCCATTTTGGACGGCCAGCGCCGCGGCCCTGGCGGCCGTATTGACCACCTGGTGGTGAGCATAGATGTCCAGAATTGCGCCGCAGTCCGAGACGACGTACCCCTCAAACCCCCATTCGCCGCGCAGGATCTCTTCCAGGAGGGTGGGGCTGGCGCAGCAGGGCTGGCCATTGACGCGGTTGTAGGCACCCATCACCGAGGCGGCCTGGCCCTCGCGGACGCAAGCCTCGAACGCGGGCAGGTAAGTCTCGCGCAGATCTCGCTCGCCGGCGCTAGCGTCAAAGAAGTGGCGGCTGGACTCGGGGCCGCTGTGAACGGCAAAGTGCTTCGGCGTTGCCGCGACCTTCAAATAGGCAGGGTCATCGCCTTGCAGACCCCGGACAAAGGCCACGCCCAGGCGGGCAGTGAGAAATGGATCCTCGCCGTAGGTCTCCTGGCCGCGGCCCCAGCGCGGGTCGCGAAAGATGTTGACGTTTGGGGACCAGAAGGTCAGGCCACTGTACTGGAGATGGATGCCCCGGCGCCGTGCCTGGTGATGCTTGGCCCGCGCCTCGTCAGAGATGGCCACGGCGACCTGGTGCAGAAGATCGGGGTTCCAGGTGGCGGCCAGGCCAATGGCCTGCGGAAAGACCGTAGCCACGCCCGCGCGCGCCAGGCCATGCAGGCACTCGTTCCACCAATTGTAAGCGGGGATGCCCAGGCGCTCGATGGCCGGTGCATCGAACCCCATCTGCGCGACCTTTTCCGCCAGGGTCATGCGGGAGACAAGGTCGATTACACGTTCCTCTGTTGACGGCACCAGGTTTCACACTCTCCGGACTCACCAGCTTTGCGCTATCGACGCCGATTATGGCACGAGTCGCCGAGTTTGTCAAGGTTTTGGTTCTCGCGCCTGACGGGCAACTGCCACCTCGGGTTCTGCAATCCGGCAATGTTGCTTTTTTTACCCTGCAAAGCAAGGAGGGAATTGGTGATCGCTGCCGGTCCGAGGTTTGCTATCCCTTCGATACCCGGACTCGACGAGGCAGGTTTGTGGACTGCGTACGACGTAATCCAGCTCGTAAAGCTCCCGAAGTCGATGGTTGTGATCGGCGGCGGTGCGGTCGGCTGTGACTTGGGAAAAGCCCTGGCGCGTGTCAGGGTCAAAGTCACCCTCGTGGAGGCTGCTGACCGTCCCTTGCGTGCCGAACAGCCGGAGGCGTCGGAGGCCGTGACGACTGCCATTGGGGCAGCCGGTATCGACATGTACACGGGCGCGGCAGTGCAGCGACGTGATGTCGGGTGAATCCCGAGTGGTGGGGGCTTGGGCTCAGGCTCTACGCCGTACCTTCTGCTTCGGACTCGTCGCTCTCGCCTGGGACGTCCTCGTCACCGTCGGCCGCCGGCTCTTCAGCATCTTCGAGCAGCGCCCTGGCCTCGACGGCATATTCGGCGGGCACCATCACGTCCACGGCACCAAGGCCGTCGATGGTGATGCCAAAGACCAAACCCGCGGCCTCGTGCTTCAGGAGGACCGGGATCTCGGCCGCTTCCAGCTTGCTCTTGTAGATCTGGGCCAGGTCCCAGCCCTGAGCTGTGTGAACGCAAACCAGCTCGCTTTCCTTTGCCACGCAATATCCTCCTTGAATCTAGAACAAGGCTGAAGAGACAAGGGCCAGGATCTGGGCGACCGCCTGGCTGATCAGGAGGCTAATGCCGAGCACGACGCCCGCCAGCAAGCCGGCGATTGCCAGGTTGCCCTTCTTTAGCTCCTCGATCTCATCGATGCCCCGTGTCAGGGCGGCAAAGAGCAGGAGCGCCAGGGCCAGCGTCCCGATGGCCAACACCAGGCCGATTGCCAGCTGCAAGGCTTCGGCCAGCAGCACCCGGAAAAACACGTCGCCGCCCACATCCCAGGCGGCGCTGTTGACCACGAGTGCGGGGCGCAGGACAATGGCGACCGCGACGATGATGCTGCCCAGCACCACGCCCACGGCCGCGTTGCCCCGCCGCAGCTCGGCCCACTCGTCCACGCCGCGGGTGAATACTTGGAACAGGTAGAAGGCCAGGTAGGCGGTGATGGCGCCCAGAAAGACGGCCACCACGAGTTGAGCCAGACTGAGCAGTAGATCCGCGACCATGATTTCTTCCTCTTTGCGTCCTTTCTTTCCGTGCTTGAGGCAGTATACCACACATCCAGGCAAAGGGCAACGGAGAGCTAATCGGCCCTCAGGCGGCCCTTGAAATCGAACTGCCGCTCGTATAGACGGCGCAGCTCCTGGATCGTGTCCACCTCCTGGACCGCCTTGTCGTCCCGCAGGTGGGCAACGCGCGCAAAGCGCAGGGCCAGCCCCGACGGGTAGAGGGTGCTTTCCTGGATCTCGTTGAACAGCACTTCGACGACGACTTGGGGCCGGACGAACACGACGTTTCCCCGCCGCGAGCGTTCCAGGGCCAGCAGGCGCTCGGTCATCTCCCGGAACTGGAGGTCCGTCAGGCCCTTGAACGTCTTGCCTACCACCAGGTAGTCGCCAGTCGATTCGTCTCGGGCAGCCAGGTGATAGTTGGACAGCCAGCCATGGCGGCGGCCATAGCCCCATTCGGCGGCCACGATGGCCAGGTCCAGGCTGAGGACGTGTTTGAGCTTCAGCCAGGCCTTGCCCCGCACGCCGGGGTTGTAGCTGCTGCCCAGCTCCTTGGCCATCAGGCCTTCGTGGCCTTCCAGCCGCGACGCCTCGGCAAAGGCCTGCGCCTCGCCTTCCGAGGCGGGGACGAGTCGCGGCACCAGTGATAGCCCGCCCGCGGCCCGCTCGAGGGCTGCCCAGCGCTCCTCGTAAGGCCGGTCGACAAAGGCCTGGCCGTCCACGTAAAGGGCATCAAAGAGGTGCAGTTGCACCGGGATGCTGGCCACGATATCGGCCAGGGCATGCTTGCGCCGGAAGCGGCGCATAAGGTGCTGGAACGGCAGCGGTCGCC
>JBFYTF010000335.1:0-3221 GCA_041300865.1 Anaerolineae bacterium | reverse complement strand
AATATTCCACCGGGACCGAGGTATCGGCCGTTCCGTGGTGGAGCTGGATCGGGCCCGACAGATCGCCGAGGTAGGTGTTGGGCGAGATGGCGGCGTAGAATTCCGGATTCTCTTCAGGCGCACCGTAGGTCGCCAGCATCTCGGGCAGCCAGCTCCATCGCCGGCTGTTGGGCTCCAGCGTCGGCAGAGGGTTGTCCGCGCCGGCAGGCGCGCCCCACCTCCGCTCGAACAGCTCCGCATACGAGGCCACCGTCCCGGCCCAGATCACGCCGGCCCTGACGTCGGAGGTGGTGACCATGACCCGCAGAGTGATCCCGCCGCCCAGCGAGTGGCCCCACAGCCCGATCCGGTCCGGGTCGGCGTCGGGGAAGCCCTTGATCGCCGCCACAGCGTTCAGCACGTCAACGGTGTATGCCGGCGAGCCGTAGCCGCTCGCTGCCTCGCCCTCCGAGTTACCATGCCCCCGGTAGTCGGAGCGCAGGACGATGTAGCCGCTGCGGGCCAGGGCGTCGACGTAGGCCACATAGCGCTCGGTGGTGCGGTACTGCTCCGGAGGAATGTAGCCGTGATTAAAGAGGATCACCGGCCACCCGCCTTCCGGCTTCTGCCCGTGCGGTATGGTCAGCAGCGCATAGATTTTCAACCCCTCGGACAGGTAGGAGGCAATGTAGCGGTCATAGTTGGCCCCCGGCCGGAGCCGTTCTTCGATCGCGATCTCGCTGCCCGGATAGGTTCGCTGCCGCATCGACTCGATCGCCAGGGGGTGCTGTGGCGTGGCCGTTGGTGTCGCCGTCGCGGTCGGGGCAGCGGTCGGGGTGTAGGTCGGGGTTGTGGTGGGCACCGGCGACGGCGTGGGCGGCGACGGCGTCCAGGTCGGGGTTGGGGCAGGCGAAGGGGTCGTCTGGATGGCCAGGCTTTCCGAAGCGCCGGCGGGGTTCGAGACGACGGCCTCGGTCGCAGTGGCCGGTGCTATCCCCTCCACCGCCTGGCGGCCGCCACAGCCTGCCAGGCTGAGCAGTGCAGCCACAAACAGCATCCACTTGAGCATCACGAATGGATCCCTCCCCCTCAACAGACTCGCAACCACCGTAGCCTCAGGCGAGGATCACTATACAGTGAGAGGCGCAGCGGCGATGTAGACGCGGCCACATTGGGGCGAGGGAATCAAGCAGAATTGGGGATTGACAAGCAGCGGAAAAAGCTGTATAATGACGTGCGTTGTGAAATCGATACCATGTAACGATTTCATGAACCGTTTCCACCGAGTTCTGGTAACGATTCAGAGGTCTGTGCGCCGATGCCGACGATCAGTGATGTAGCCCGACGCGCTCAAGTCTCGGCCGCAACCGTTTCGCGGGTTATCCAGGGCGCCGCCAACGTCCACCCTGCCACGCGCGAGCGGGTCGAGCGCGCCATCGCCGATCTGGGCTACGTGCCCAGCGCCGTGGCCCAAAGCCTCCGCTCGCGGCGCAGCCACTCTCTGGCCCTCGTCGTGCCCGACATCACCAACACCTTCTGGACCACCGTCGCCCGCGGGGTCGAAGACGTGGCCCAGGAACACGACTACTCGGTCTTCCTGGGCAATACCGACGAAGACCCGGCCAAACAGCGCCGCTACCTCGACTTTCTTGTCAGCCAGCAGGTGGATGGGGTGCTCATTGCCCCCCACGATTCCGATGCCCGGCACCTGGACAAGCTGCGCCAGCGCAACATCCCGACGGTCATCCTCGACCGCCGTGTCGACGGCTGGGAGGTGGACTCGGTGTACTGCGATTCCATCTCCGGCGCGCGCGCCCTGGTGCAGCACCTCATCAGCCTGGGCCACCGGCGCATTGGCTGCATCGCCGGGCCACCAACCACGTCCACTGCCGAGGACCGCGTGGCCGGCTACTGCATGGCCCTCGCCGAGGCCGGCATTCCCGTCGATGCGAGGCTCATCCGCCGCGGCGAATACCGGGACCGCTCCGGTGAGGAGATGGCCCTGCGCCTGCTGGACGAGGGACCGGCGCCGACGGCCCTGTTTGCCGCCAACAACGCCCTGGCCATGGGCATCATCGACGCCCTCGAGAAGCGGGGACTGCGCATCCCGCAGGACCTCGCCCTAGTCTGCTTTGACGATCTGCACTACATCTCGCACTTTTTTCCCTTTCTGACCGTCGTCGCCCAGCCGGTGTACGACCTGGGCGTGAACGCCGCGCAGCTCCTCTTCAGCCGCCTGGAAAGCAAGGGCAGCCTTCAGCCGCGCCACGTGGTTCTGCCCACGCGCCTCATCGTGCGCCACTCGTGCGGCAGCCAGCTGGCGAAGACAGGGGAATGCCCGCTCAGCCTGCCCATCTCTCACAACGGCCTGCAGGAGGCCCGCCTCGTGCGGCCTGTCAGCCCCGAAGAGCGGCGAGACCTGTCGCTGTCGATGCGGGCCATGGCGGTGTCCCTCGTGCCGGGGGTGGAACCCAGCACCGAACACGACCGGCCCAACGTGCGGCGCCTGCTCGTGGCCCTGCGCCATGCCGAGGCCGACCGGCTGCCCCACCTCGAGCTAGACGTGACGAGCAGAGCCGTGTTCGAGTACGTCCTGGAACGCCCCCTGCACAGCGCCGGGGCCGACGAACCCCTCGTCACGCCCGACGACCACGTCGAGTTTGCCCTGCGGCTGGGCCTGGATGCCGTGCCCTGCAATCTGGTCTGGCCGCTGCTCAGGGCGGCGGCGGACGTCGGCGAGCTGGCACCGCCGCCGTCGATCGTGCAGCAGCTCAACACCCTGGAGCGCTACCTGCGGGCCACCCAGGGAACCAGCGTCGGCGTCATCGTCAACGTGGGTCCCTTCTTGGGTGCGGCCCTGCACCTGGGCGGCGGCACTGACCAGCTGCCGGCCTGCGAGCGACTGCTAGATCAGATCCTTGAGTACCAGGAGAGGCTGCTCCAGGTGGTCTGCGACCGCTTCGCCGACGAGCTGGCGGTGGTCATGCTCAGCGATGACCTGGCAGACGAGCAGGGTGCGCTTTTGTCCGCGGAGCTGATGGCCGAGCTGCTCTTGCCCCGCCTGCGGCGCCTGGTGCGGCCCGTGCAGGAGCACGAGAAGTTGCTCCTCCTGAACAGCCGGGGCAAGATGGCCGATCTGCTGCCTGTGTTGCACGCCACCGGCTTTCACGGCATCTATCCCGTGGAGCCGGCCTGCAATGACATCGCGCAGCTCAAGAAAGAGTGGGCGGGACGCATGGCCC
>JBFYTF010000326.1:0-6820 GCA_041300865.1 Anaerolineae bacterium | reverse complement strand
GGCAGGCCCTGGTGGCGCTGCAAGAGGCGGTCGACCTGGCACGGCCCGGCGGCTGGCTGCGGGTTTTCGTCGACCTGGGCCCGCGCATGGAGGCGTTGTTAGGCCGGCTGGCCGAGCAGTCCCCTGCCGCCGAGTCTATCGGTCGTATCCTGGCTGCGTTCCCAGGCTCTGGGCGGGGGATGATGGCCGGCGGAACACAGGCGCCGCCTGAGCGCGGGCACCAGCCGGCCCCCGGTACTCCGGGCCTTGTCGAATCTCTGACCACCCGCGAGCTCGAGATCCTGACGCTGCTGCGCGAGCCTCTGTGGCCCAAAGAGATCGCCCTGCGCCTAAACATCTCCTACCAGACGGTCAAACGCCACACCGTCAACATCTACGGCAAGCTGGGCGTCAACACCCGCTGGGAGGCAGTGAACAGGGCCGTCGAGCTGGGAATCCTGCCTCCGCGTTAACCCCGCCACGCCTGACTGCGGCTCGCAGGCGCTCGCCGGGTCGCAGCAGCGTACCGTTCTACAACCTTCACCCCGGATTAGGTCCTCCTCGTTGGTGCCGCCCTGCGCGATGCCAACGCTTCCTCTACCGTGTCAATCGGCCTTCTGTTTGAGTCAGCGAACCTACACCTTCCTACACCTTCCTGCACCCTGGATGACACCACCGGATGGTTTCGGTTTTGTAGGCCTTCTGCTATCCTATGAACGTCATGACCATTTAGCGGAAACGTCATTGCACATTGACAGTCCGGCAATCTACCACATACGCAACCTACCCGGGTCATAATTCACTCAGCGAAGGAGAGCGAAATGCCAGGCAGAAGAGCAGAACGGCGCGATGAGCGCCAAGACGACCGCCAGCTCGGGCGACCCGGTGGCGGGGGTAACCGCTACCAGATGCGCCAGAAGATGGTGAGCATCGGCGATGATTTCTGGATTGAGAACGAGCAGGGCCAGAAGGTCTATAAGGTAGACGGCAAGGCGCTGCGTGTGCGCCAGACCCTGGTCTTCGAGGACGCGCACGGCAACGAGCTGGCCAAAATCCAGGAGCGCATGCTGCGCGTCAAAGACAGCATGGAGATCGAAGGACCAGGCGGTCAGCAGCTAGCCATGGTCAAGAAAGCCATGATCACCCCCGTTCGCGAGCGCTGGGTGGTCAAGATCAAGGGCGGCCCGGACCTGGAGGTGAAAGGCAACATCCTGGACCACGAGTACACCATCGGCGAGGGACGCGACAAGGTGGCCGAGGTATCCAAGAAGTGGTTCCGCCTGCGCGACAGCTACGGTGTGTCCATCGATCCCGGTCAGGACGATGTGCTCATCCTGGCCGTGGCGGTGTGCATCGACCAGATGGCGCACGGCGGCCGGTGAGGCCCCCGGGCGGACAAGACGTAACTCTCAGAGGAGGTAAAGACAGATGATGAAGCATGGACCACTAGATGTACTTGTCCTGGCGGCCGGCGAGCCGCGCTTTGACGGCAGCGTTCTCACCGAGCTTGAGAAGCAGGCCGTGACAGGGACGATCCGGGTGCTCGACGCACTGCTCCTCATCAAAGAAGAGGATGGGGGGGTCTATTCTCTCGACCTCGAGGACATTGCGCCGGACCGGGCTGAGGCGCTGGGTTTCATCGATACCGGGACGCGAGGCCTGTTCGACTCCGAGGACGCCGACATCCTGTACGAAGGCATGGTGCCCGGCTCGGCCGTCCTCGCCCTGGCCATCGAGCACACCTGGGCCGTGGCCCTGGTCAACGCGCTCGCTGCCGCTGGCGTTGAGGCCGCTCTCAATTTCCGTGTACCGGCGCCCATCGTCGACGAGGCCTTTGCCTCGCTCGCTATCGACTAAAGGAGGTCAAAATGCCAGGCTTAGTACGAGGGATGGCCAGGACGGCGGCCGTGGTCGGCACGGCGACGGCCACACGGCATGCAGTAAACCGCCGCCAGGCCAACAAGAACGCGGCAGCGTACGCCCAAGCGGAGGCCGCTTATGTCGAAGCAGCCCCACCACCGCAAGCGCAGTACGCCCCACCACCGCCTGACCCAGAAGAAGACGTAATCACGCAGTTGGAGCGCCTCGGCGCGCTCAAGGCCCAGGGGATTCTGACCGAGGAAGAGTTCGCGGCGGCCAAGCAGAAACTGCTGGCATACTGAGTTCTAGACCTGACGGGTCTCGACCGAAGGGAGGACCTGCCAGGTCCAGGAAGAAGAGGAGGTGGCGGTGATGATAGAATCAGGGTTGTTGCTCACTGGGGCAGGGTTTCTCGCGCTGGCGCTGCTGGCAGACCTGCTGACCCGGCGACCGGCTCGGCTGCCCATTCCCGTTCGAACACAAAACGGGTTGCGGCCGAAGCGAGGCTGAAGGCATGGAGGCTTCAAACAGAGTCACCGTCTACATTGGTACCTACACCCGGCGAGAGTCATTTGTTAATGGCAAAGCCGAGGGGTTCTACCTCTATTACCTGGACCCGGCTTCGGGTGAGTTGACCTACGCCGCCACCGTAACCGGCACCGGTACGGTCAACCCTTCGTACCTGACCCTGGCGCCCGACAAACGCTGTCTGTACGCGGTCAACGAGATCACCGCGGGCAAAGGCTTGCACGGGACAGTGAGTGCCTTTGCCGTCGATCCGCTGACCGGGCACCTGAGCTACCTGAACCAGCAATCGACGCGCGGCCTGGCTCCCTGTTACGCCAGCATTGACCCGGAAGGGCGATACTGCCTGGTGGCCAACTATGAGACCGGCAGCGTGTGCGTCTTGCCGGTCCTGGAGGACGGGCGCCTGGGAGCGGCAACCGATCTGGTTCAGTTTTCTGGCTCTGGTCCCTCTCCCGAGCGCCAGGAGGGCCCCCATGCCCACATGATCCTGCCCAGCCCCACGGGTACCTCCATTGTGGCAGTGGACCTGGGCGCGGACCGGCTGGTGGCGTTCCGCCTCGGCTTGGACCGGGGCACCCTGATTCCTGCTGCCTGCCCCTGGACACAGATGACGCCCGGCACCGGTCCGCGGCATCTGGCCTTTCACCCCCACAGGCCCTTCGCCTATGTGATTGGCGAGCTCCGCTCCTCAGTCACCGCGTTGCGGTACGGGGAGCGCCGGGGTACATTCAAGGCAGTGCAGACCATTACGACCTTACCTGACGATTACAGAGGACAGAATCTGGGTGCAGAGATCAAGGTAGCGCCCTCCGGCCGCTTTGTCTACGCCTCGAACCGTGGGCATGACAGCCTGGCGATCTATGCCGTCGATCAGGAGAGCGGGAAGCTGACGCTTGTTGGCCATGAATCGACACGCGGCGTTGGGCCCCGTGATTTCACCATTGATCCGTCCGGCGCGCTGCTGCTGGTGGCAAACCAGGATACGGATACCGTGGTCAGCTTCTGGATCGATCAGGAGTCCGGGAAACTGGCCGCCACCGGGCACGTGGCCCAGGTGCCCACGCCGGTTTGCCTGCAGCTGGTTGGCGCTTGAAATGGAAAACGCCTGCTTTTCAGGAACAGGCCCGGCGAACGTGATCCCGCACAGCCCAAGGAGATCAGGATGAAAGCGATTACCCTTGAACCCCTGAAACCAGGGACCGCACGATTGGAAGAGTTCCCCGAACCGGATCTGCAGGACGGCTCGGTGCTCGTGGAAGCGATTGCCGTCGGCGTCTGTGGGACGGATGCCGAGATGGTGGAGGGCAAGTACGGCTGGGCCCCTCCGGGCAAGACGCGGCTCGTGCTGGGCCATGAATCTCTGGGCCGCGTGATCGACCCGGGTCCGGCCAAGGGACTGAAGAAGGGCGATCTCGTCGTGGGCATCGTGCGCCGCCCCGACCCTGTCCCGTGCCCGAGCTGCGCGGTCGGCGAGTGGGACATGTGCCAAAACGGCCAATACACCGAGCGCGGCATCAAACAGATCCATGGCTTCATGTCCGAGCGCTGGCGCATCGAGCCCGAATATGCGATCAGGGTCGATCCTGCTCTTGGCATACTGGGCGTGCTCCTCGAACCCACCACGGTGATCACCAAAGCCTGGGAACAAGCTGCGGCGATCGGCTTTGGCCGGCTATCCTACTGGGAGCCGCGCAACGTCCTGGTCACAGGCGCAGGGCCGATCGGCCTTCTTGCCGCCCTCAAGGGGGTTCAGCGCCACATGGACGTCCATGTACTGGACCGGGTCGAGTCAGGCCTGAAGCCGGATCTCGTGCGCGCTCTCGGCGCCACCTACCACACCGGCACGGTGGCCGATATCGGGTTCGCTCCGGATATCATCATCGAGTGCACCGGCGTGGGCAAGGTGATTGCTGACTCGATACTCGGTGTTGGGGCCGGCGGGGTTGTCTGTCTCACCGGCATCGGCGGCGGTGGGGCACAAGGGGTCACAGCCGATGTGGCGGCTGCGGCCGTGCTCAAAAACGCCATCATCGTCGGCAGTGTAAATGCCAACAGGCGCCACTGGTACAAGGCCGGCGAATGCCTGGCCGGCGCCGATCCAAAATGGCTGGAGCAGCTCATTACCCGGCGGGAACCCCCGGCGAATTTTGAAAAGGCGCTGGTTCGAGCCCCTGATGACATCAAGGTCATCATTCAGTTCTCTGACGTTTGATCAGAGGGTTAAGTACCTACTGGAGGCAAAACAGATGAGAGTCATAATCGTTGGTGGGGTGGCCGGCGGGGCGTCGTGTGCTGCGCGCCTGCGCAGGTTGGATGAAACAGCCGAGATCCTCATGGTCGAGCGCGGGCCATACGTCTCCTATGCGAACTGCGGGCTGCCCTACCATGTCGGAGGCGCGATTGAACAAGAGTCGAGCCTCCTGGTGGCGACGGAACAGACCTTTCGCGATACGTTCGGGATCGATTGCCGGACGCGCTGCGAGGTGGTAGGCATCTCGCCCCAACAAAAAGCCGTAGAACTCATGAACCATGTGACCGGCGAGGTGACGACCGAGCAATACGACAAGCTCGTGTTGTCGCCCGGCGCGGCGCCGATCCGCCCGCCGCTGCCCGGCATTGATCTGCCGGGTATCTTTTCGCTGAGAACCGTGCCGGACGCCAGGAGTATCCGCGAGTGGCTTGACCGGGGTATCGAGGACCGATCCGGAATGCACTCGTACTCGGGCATGCAGACGGTGGTGCCGCCCAAGCGCGCGGTGGTGGTCGGCGGTGGTTTCATCGGCCTCGAGATGGTGGAGAATTTCATCCACCGCGGGCTCGAAGTGACGCTGATCGAGAGGCTCAACCAGGTCATGCCCCCACTCGATCCGGAAATGGCGCGCCTCGTCGAACGCTACATGGTCAAGCACGGCGTCCGGCTCGAGCTCAACGACGGCGTGGCCGGCTTCGAGCAGCGCGCGGACGGATCGCTCGAAGTGCTTACCAGCTCGGGCAAGAGGCATCCCGCGGACATCGTGATCCTCGCCATTGGCGTGCGTCCGGAGACGGCGCTGGCCAAGATGGCCGGCATCGAGATCGGCCAGCGCGGCGGGATCCGCGTCGATGAGCAGATGCGCACCAGCGACCCCGATATCCTGGCCGTCGGCGACGCGGTCGAAGTCAAGGACTTTGTCACCGGCCAATGGACGCTCATCCCCCTCGCCGGCCCGGCCAACCGGCAGGGCCGCATCGCGGCCGATGTCATCGCCGGGCGCGACGCCCGGTTCCGGGGCACGCAGGGTACCTCCATCTGCCAGATTTTCGAGGGGGTGATCGCTTCGACCGGCGCCAGCGAAAAGGTCCTGACGCAGCTTGGGGAGACCGACTTTGAAAAGATCTACCTCTACCCGAACTCCCACGCGGGCTATTATCCGGGCGCCAAGTACCTGGCGACAAAGGTCCTCTTCCGGAGATCCGACGGGCGCCTCCTCGGCGCGCAGGTGCTTGGCGAGGACGCTGTGCCCAAGCGGATCGATTCCTTTGCCATGGCGATCCAGGCGGGATTCACCATCTACGACCTGGAGGAGTCCGAGCTGTCGTACGCGCCGCCCTTTGGCAGCGCCAAGGACCCCGTCAACTTTGCGGGCATGGTCGCGGCCGATATCCTGCGCGGCGACATGCCGGTCGTCCACTGGGACTCGGTCGATAGCGGGTTTCTCCTCGACGTGCGCAATCCTCCAGAACTGGAGGTAGAGTCTGTTCCGGGGGCGGTCAACATCCCGCTGCCGCAGCTCCGCGCCCGCCTGGGTGAGCTTCCCCGCGACCGCGAGATCCTCGTCTTCTGCCGCTCCGCGCAGCGCGCCTACTACGCCACGCGCATCCTGTTGCAGAACGGGTTCCAGGCCCGGAATATCTCTGGCGGCACGCTATCACGCTCGCATCTTGCAGGATGATTGGAACGGCGAGGGTGAAGGATGGATGGCAAAACCACATTCCAGGCGTGGCTGAGGCGGGGTTCCGCCAAGGCAAAAAGGAGGTGATGGCAGCGGTTGACAGCCAGGGGACCATCAGGACGGCACACTCAGAATCAGGTCGTCCAGGCGGCCGGGCCTGGCTCTAGACAGAACTGCCATTACCGCCGGTCCGGTGATGAGCAATGGAATGAAGGGAGGAACGCAATCTGAGCAAGAAAGAAAAAAGACCAAAGCGGGGAACCGACCGCCTGCTTCCCCGGAGATCTATCAATAATCTCAACACCAGTAATAGTAAAAAAGGAGAAAACTATGGCTACGGAAAAAGTTTCCACAACAGTACCATTGAACTGGAAAGAGGTGTGGTACACCAACTGCCCCATGATATCCGCCAACAACGTGGACCAGGAGCTGGGCTGGTGCCGTGAGGAGTACAAGAAGATCGGCGTTGAGTACGCCTACTTCCGCTCCGCACCCGAGAACAACTTCTACCCGCACTATGT
>JBFYTF010000286.1:0-3825 GCA_041300865.1 Anaerolineae bacterium | reverse complement strand
ATCGTGGGCGACGTGACGCGTCTGCGGCAGATCCTGGTCAACCTGTTGGGCAACGCGGTCAAGTTCACGGCGGCGGGCGAAGTTGTGGTGACGGTGGCCCGGGACCGGGAGGCGGAGGCAGAGCACTCCCTTCGGCCGGCGCCGGGGGCACGGCGCAGCGGCCTGCGGAAGGCACGGCTGATCGGAGACACGGGGGTGTGGAGCGTCCAAGATATGCAGGCCGCGAGACGGGGAGAGGCGGAGCTCCCTTCGCTCGGAGGAGGCGGGGAGGTGGAGGCTGTCGCCGTGTCGCCGAGTCACCCGGACCCAGCGTCCTGCATGTTGCGCTTCTCCGTGACGGACACGGGGGTCGGGATTCCGCCCGAGCGGATGGACCGGCTGTTCCACTCCTTCACGCAGGTGGACAGCTCGACGACGCGCCGCTATGGGGGCACCGGTCTGGGGCTGGCCATCAGCTGCCGGTTGGCGGACATGATGGGCGGCCGGATGTGGGCCGAGAGCCCTTCCCCGCCTCCCGGAAAAGTCCGCGAAGGTGCCAGGGGTGGTCCGGGCAGCACGTTCCACTTCACGATCTTGGCACAAGAGGCACCGCCGCTGCCGCGCGCTTTCCTCGAAGGGGAGCAGGTCGACATGCGCGGCAAGCGGGTGCTGATTGTGGACGACAATCCCACCAATCGGCAGATCCTGGCGGCACATGCGGAAGCTTGGGACATGGAAGCGCTGGCTACCGCCTCACCTCGGGAGGCGCTGGATTGGCTGCGCCAGGGCGAACGCTTTGACGTTGCCCTGGTAGACCAGCAGGTGCCAGAGGTCGATGGCCTCCCATTGGCGGCGGTGATTCGCAAGTTACGGGCCGCAGACGAACTCCCCCTGGTGCTGCTCGGTTCCTTCGCTCCCGGGCAAGCAGGGCCGGAAAGCGAGCAAGTCGCGGCCTTCTTGCTCAAGCCGATCCGGGCCTCGCAGCTCTATAATGCCCTGGTGGGTATTCTGGCTGGCCCGGACCGTGGCCAGCGCCGGGAGGGGCCTGCCCGGTCCGAGTTCGACGCGGAAATGGGCACGCGCCTGCCGCTCAGCATCCTCTTGGCCGAGGACCACGTCGTCAACCAGAAGCTGGCTTTGCGTTTGTTGGAGAGGCTGGGCTACCGCGCCGACGTGGCAGCCAATGGGTTGGAGGTGCTGGCAGCCGTGGAGCGCCAGCCGTACGACGTCGTCCTGATGGACGTGCAGATGCCAGAGATGGACGGCCTCGAGGCAACCCGGCAGCTCTGCCGCCGCTGGCCAAGAGAGTCGCGGCCACGCATCATTGCCATGACGGCGAACGCGATGAAGGAGGACCAGGAAGCATGCCTGGGCGCCGGCATGGATGACTATCTGAGCAAGCCGATCCGGGTGGAGGCGCTAATCGGCGCCCTGCACCAGTGCTATCCCTTGGCCAGGCCGCCTCAACATGCGGATCATCGCGCGGTGCCGGCGACTGAAGCCGTGTCCGCCGGGGCAGCACTGGATCGAGCCGCGTTGGATAACCTTCTGGCGCTCGTGGGGGGCGACCCGGCCCTCCTGGGCGAGCTGATTGACAGCTATCTCCAGGAGACACCGTCACTGGTGGCCTCCCTGCGCCGCTGCCTGGAGGAAGGCGATGCCGCGGGATTGAGGCAGGCTGCCCATCCCCTCAAATCCACGAGCAGAGACTTTGGGGCTATCCGGCTCTCAGAATGGGCCAAGGAGCTGGAACAGATGGGCAAAGCCGGCACGCTGGATGGGGCAGCTGCCCTCGTGGCCTTGGTCGAGGCCGAGTACCCGGAGGTGAAGGCGGCACTGCAGGCCGTTCGGAGCGGCGACGGCCGGGAGGGCGGCACGACATGACAGGCACCCAGGGGCGCATTTTGGTGGTAGATGACCAACGCACAAACCGTCTCAAGCTCTGCCTCGGGCTGAAGCAGCAGGGCCACCTCGTCGGCGAGGCGGAAAACGGCATGCAAGCCCTTGAGAAGCTGCGGACCCAGGCGTTCGACCTGGTACTGCTTGACATCATGATGCCCGAAATGGACGGCTACGAAGTGTTGGGCAGGATGAAAGAAGACAAGATCCTTCGCGATGTGCCGGTGATCGTCATATCTGCGATGGATGACCTGGAGAGTGTGGTGAAGGGGATCGAGCTTGGCGCGGAGGATTACCTGCCCAAGACGTTCGATCCGGTATTGCTCCGGGCACGCATTGGCGCCTGCCTGGAGAAGAAGCGCCTGCGGGACCAGGAGGTCGACTACTTGCGGAACGTGGGCCTGGTCACCGATGCCGCAGCCGCCGTCGAGGCCGAGACATTCGATTCCCAAGCGCTTGCGGATGTGGCCAGCCGGAGCGATGCCCTGGGGCAGCTCGCCCGGGTCTTTTCCCGGATGGCGTCCGAGATCTATGCCCGGGAGCAACGCCTGAAGCGGCAAGTGCAGCAGCTTCGCATTGAGCTGGATGAGGTCCGGCAGGCGCGGCAGGTGGCCGAGATCACAGAGTCTGACTACTTTCAGCAGTTGCAGGCCAAGGCGCAGGACCTGAGGCAGATTATCGACGGCCCGTAAGGGGCGTTCGGATGCCGGGTCAGATAGACCCAGAAAAGGAGGGCGGCCGATGTCGAAGATCATTTCTTTGCACTCATTTCGGGGTGGCACGGGCAAGTCCAACACCACGGCCAATATCGCTGCGCTCATGGCAGCCGAGGGACGGCGCGTTGGCGTGGTGGACACGGACATCCAGTCACCCGGCATCCACATCCTGTTTGGTCTGGCCGGGGACCAGATCACGCAGTCGCTCAACGACTACCTATGGGGCAAGTGTGCCATCGCCGAAACCGCTCATGACGTCACACCTCACCTGGGCGCAGACCTGAAGGGAAAAGTCTATCTCATACCGTCGAGCATCCGGCCCGGTGAGATCACGCGTGTGCTGCGCGAGGGATACGACGCGCAACTGCTTACCCAGGGCTTTCGCCGCCTGGTCGATGAGCTTGGCCTCGACGCCCTGCTAATTGACACCCATCCAGGATTGGGTGAAGAGACGCTCCTGTCGATTGTCATTTCCCATACCCTGGTCATCATCCTGCGTCCCGACCAGCAGGACTACGAAGGCACGGGGGTCACTGTGCAGGTCGCGCGCAGGCTAAGGGTCCCGAACATGGTCCTTTTGGTCAACAAGGTGCCGGCCGTGTTCGATGCCGCCGCGGTCAAAGCACAGGTGGAGCAGGCCTACGGTTGCCCCGTTGTCGCCATTCTGCCGCACTCTGACGAGCTCATGACCCTGGCCAGTGGCGGTATCCTTGCCCTGCGCTACCCGGACAGTCCGGTCACGGCCTTGTACAGGCAGGCAACAAACATCCTGATGGAGTAAGGGCTGCCATGCTGCTGCACCTCACGTGGCTCGGCAGGGGCATGTAAACATCCCCGTGGAATTGACAGCTTGAAGATTGTGAGTATACTCTAAGTGAGTCCTTTGTGCTATGGCGTATGTCGTGGGGAACCGGTGTAAGTCCGGGAGAGGAACCGCTCACCGTTGTGCGTTCTTTCCGAAGATAGGCGTGGCAAATCCCACGGCAGGCAGTGCGTTTGTTGCGGCTTGTCATCATTCCCAGATTCAAGTCTGAGCAGTGTACATGTAGAGCTGTTCTGCATGCCCCGTCGAACCCTTTGTTGAGGCGGAAGGAGGTGAGATGGAGGAAGGTGCTTCGAAACAAGCGGACAGATCGAGCCAGACTATGCTCACGAACACTCAAGTGAAACCCAAAAAGGAGAGAAGATGTCTAAGAAGAGCCTACTACCTATTTTGATGGCCATCTTGCTG
>JBFYTF010000282.1:0-9894 GCA_041300865.1 Anaerolineae bacterium | reverse complement strand
AACCACGTCTACGTGCGGGCCAACGGCAACCGCCACGCCATCCTTTTCGAGGAAGGGGTGGCGATCCTGAGCCGCTACCCCCTGAAAGACCCGGAGTACGTCGAGCTGGAGCCCCGGGCAGGGTTCTTTGAGCACCGCATGGTTCTGCGGGCCACGGCCGAGACGCCATGGGGCGACGTAGACGTGTTCGTCACGCACTTGACCCACGGCGAGCCACAGGTCAACGGCGGGCAGGCGACGGCTTTGCGCGAGCTTGTGTCGTCTGCGGGCAGCAACCCTGCCCTGGTGGCCGGCGATTTCAACGCTACCGAGGACTCGCCCCAGATCCAGGAGCTGGCCCAGGGCTGGGTGGACCTGTACCGCGCGGCGCATCCCGGCCGGCCAGGCTGGACTTGCTGCGTCGACGACCCATCCGCGGGCGCGGAAGAGGCATTGGAGAAGCGCATCGATTATCTGTTCTGGGTGCCCCGCGGCACGCAGATCCCTGAGGTCCTCGCGCGCCTGGTAATGGACAAGCCGTTTCCCTGGGCCGGCGGTTTGCTGTGGCCTTCGGATCACGTGGGGGTCCTGGCCGACCTGTACGGCGTCCGCTGACAGAGGCAGGAGGGTCAGCTAGAAGCCGCCCTCCCAGGAGACCGTGCCCGTACCGCGGCGAGGGAAGGAAGCCGGCTAGAAGCCGGCGCTCCCAGGAGACCGTGCCCCTACCCCGGCGAGGGAAGGAAGCCGGCTAGAAGCCGGCGCTCCCAGGCAGCCAGACCTGCCTATTCGGGCGAGGATACAGTGCGGAGAAGCTCGGGCAGCGACACGGCTCCGGCGTAGAGGGCCTGGCCGACGATCACCCCTTCGATCCCCGCGGCGGCGTGAGGCAGGAGACGCCGGACGTCATCCAGGGAGGCGACACCTCCAGAGGCGATGACGCGCAGGCCGGTGACCCGGGCCAGGGCGGCCGTGGCCTCGACGTTCACGCCGCTCAACATGCCGTCGCGGCTGATGTCGGTGTACACGGCGCGCAGAACTCCCCGCCGGCGCACCTCGCGGCCAAGCACCTCGGCCGCCACGTCGCTGGTCTGCTGCCAACCGTGGGTCGCCACGCGGCCCTCACGGGCGTCGATGCCGGCCACGATCCGCTCCGCGCCGAAACGGACCACGGCCTCCGCCAGCAGCTCCGGGCGGAGCACGGCCGCAGTGCCGATGACAACCCGCGTCGCTCCCAGATTTAGGGCCAGCTCGACGGCCGCCAGGCTGCGAATCCCACCCCCGAACTGGATGGGGGTGCCGGGCACGGCCTCGCGGATCTCGGCGAGACGCTGCAGATTGATGGGGAGGGAAGGCGGCGATGCCTCGTCGCCGGCAAAAGCGCCATCGAGGTTGACGACGTGCAGCCACTCGGCACCCTGCGCCACCCAGCGCTGCGCCGCGGCTGCCGGATCGGCATCGTAAACGGTTTCCTCGGACGGGCGGCCCTGGCGCAGGCGCACGCAGCGTCCGGCGCGCAGGTCGATGGCCGGGAAGACGATCATGGGGCAGCCGCCGGCGCATCGCCCGCGGACCCGGGCTCCGCAACCAAGGCCGCAAAGTTGGCCAGCAGCCGCAGGCCGACCTCCTGGCTCTTCTCCGGGTGAAACTGCGCACCCCAGATCCCTCCCCGGCCCACGACGGAGGCGAACCGCAGCCCGTACTCGGTCGTGGCCAGCACATCGCCGGGGTCGCCGGGCAGCGCATAATAGGAGTGCACAAAGTAGGCGTGGGCCCCACCTGGGATCCCGGCCAGCAGCCGGCCCGGGCGGGAGGCAAGCCCCGCGTGGTGGACGCGGTTCCAGCCGACGTGGGGCACCTTGAGCTCGCCCTCCGGGAAGCGCACTACCCGCCCAGGCAAGAACCCCAGGCCGCGATGCCGGCCCATTTCTTCGCTCTCTTCGAACAAGAGCTGCATGCCCAGGCAGATGCCGAGGAGCGGCTTGTGCGCAGATACGTGGCGCCGGACCGGCTCTAGCAGGCCGCGCAGCGCCAGGTTGGCCATGCCGTCGCCAAAGGCGCCCACGCCCGGCAGCACCAGGCCGCGCGCCGCGGCCAGTGCCTCGGGGTCGCCGCTCACGACGGCTGCCGCCCCGACGAGCTCCAGGGCCTTTTGCACGCTGCGCAGGTTGCCCACACCATAGTCCACGATGGTGATCATGTCGTACTCCTGCTGCCTGTAGATGCTGTTGGATGGCGAAAAGCCTGATCCATAGGTTGCCAATCCTGCTCAGCGCCCGGAACGGCTGTCGCGGATTCCGTGCGCGGCGGGTCGATGATGGCCGGCTAGAAGCCGGCGCTCCCAGGGCAGTCCGCCAGGGCCGCTTGGAGGCCGGCGCTTCCAGGGCAGTCCGCCGGGGCCTGCTGGAAGCCGGCGCTCCCAGCAGGGCAATTGCATCTTGGCGTGACCACCAGGCGGCGCTTTCACCGCAGGAGGCGATTGCCCAGTAGGACCCCCCTATATAGGTGCACAAACAACACTATCACACAAACGTGCGCTCCCATTCGTTTGTCCGTTGGCCGGAGGGCTTCGATGCCGCCTTTCACATCGACCTCTCGCTCGCGGCGGCGACCAACGGGGACCGTAAGGGCGACCGTAAGGGCGGGGAGATCCCCCCCGAGCGGGCTCCCACGTTTGCTACCACCCCCTCCTGCGCAAAGTCTGGGCGACAGGTCCGACTCCCGGCAGCGCTTTCGCCGCTATATGCGATTCTAAGGCCGGCTAGAAGCCGGCGCACCCGGGGACGGCAGCCGGTGCTGCCAGGGCCGGCTGGAAGCCGGCGCTCCCAGGGCTTGAGGCCGGCGCGCGCAGGGGCGGGTGCCGATCCCAGGGTTAGTGTGAAAAGTGCCGGGTCCCGGTAAAGACCATCGCCACCCCGGCGGCGTCGGCGGCGGCAATCACCTCCGGGTCGCCGGTGGAGCCGCCCGGCTGGACGATGGCTTGCACGCCGGCGCGGATGGCCGCCTCCACGCCGTCGGCCTTGGGAAAGAAGGCGTCGGAGGCCAGCACCGCGCCCTGGGAGCGGGGGCCGGCGCGCTCGACGGCAATCTCGACGGCGGCCACGCGCGAGGGTTGTCCGGCGCCCATGCCCACCAGAGACACGCGGCCGGGCTCGCCCTTGGCCAGCACGATGGCGTTGGACTTCACGTGGCGCACGGCCCGCCAGGCAAAGGACAGGGCGGCCCACTCCTCGTCTGTTGGCTGCCGGGTAGTGACCACGCGCGCCTGGTGCACCTCGCCTTCGCCGGCCCGATCGGCCTCCTGTACCAGCACGCCCCCGGCCACACTGCGCCAGGCCAGGCTCTTCCCTGCCGGCTCGCCGGCGCCAGACTCGAAGGGCAGGGCAAGCAAGCGCAGATCGGGCTTTGCCGCCAAGATCTCGAGCGCGTAGGCGTCGAACCCGGGGGCCAGGATCACTTCGTAAAAGCGGGCGGCGAGGCGGCGCGCCAGGCGGCCGTCCACGGGTACGTTGACGGCCACGATGCCGCCAAAGGCGGCCAGGGGATCGCCGGCCAGCGCCAGCTCGTACGCCAGGAGCGGGTCGCCGGCCTGGGCCAGGCCGCAGGGGTTGGTGTGCTTGACCACGGCCACCGCCGCCGGACCAAAGCTGCCGGCTGCAGCCCAGGCCGCGTCGGCATCGAGGATGTTGGTGTACGACAGCGGCTTGCCCTGCAGCTGCCGTGCCCCCACCAGCCCGCTCATAGACTGGCCCGGCCGGGCGAAGGAGTAGAACGCGGCACGCTGCTGCGGATTCTCACCGTAGCGCAAGTCCTGCGCCTTGCGCAGCCCCAGGGGCAGCTCGTCGGGCCAGCCCAGGTCGCGGGAGCCCAGGTAGGCGGCGATAAAGGCGTCGTACACGGCGACGTGGCGGAAAGCCTTGGCCGCGAGCCGCTGGCGAAAGGCCAGGTCGGGTCCCCCGGGCTGCCGCAGGGCGGCCAGAACTCGGGCATAGTCGGCCGGATCGCACACAGGCAGCACGCTCGCCAGGTTCTTGGCCGCGGCGCGCAACATGCTCGGGCCTCCGATGTCGATCTGCTCCAGAGCGGCCGGCAGCAGCGAGCCCCCACCGAAGAAGAGATCCCCGGCTTCGTTCCCTCCTTCGTCCGGGACGGCGGAGGCGGCCAACTGGGCGACCGTCTGCTCGAAGGGGTAGAGGTTGACGGCGACGAGGTCGATGGGCTGCAGGCCGTGGCGCTCCAGCTCCTCCAGGTCGGCCGGCACGTCGCGGCGGGCGAGGATGCCGCCATAGATGGCGGGGTGGAGCGTCTTCACCCGGCCGCCCAGGATCTCGGGAAAGCCGGTCAGGCCGGTCACCGGGTGCACCGGGATCCCCGCGGCTTCCAGGGCGCGCTGGGTGCCGCCGGTGGCATAGATCTCGGCTCCGAGGCCGGCCAGGCCCCGGGCAAGGTCGTTCACACCGGCCTTGTCTGAAACGCTGATCATGGCGCGCATGCTACAGTACCCCCTTTGTCGATGGGATCCCCTGGCGGCGGTCGTCGAGGCGTGACGCCGCGTCCAGCGCCCGGCCCAGGGCCTTGAACAGGGCCTCGGCGCAATGGTGGCCGTTGCGGCCGGCGAGGACGTGGGCGTGCAGTCCCAGGCGGCCGTGCATGGCCAGGGTCTCGAAGAAGTGCACGACGAGATCGCTGTCCATTGTCCCCAGGCGGGGCGTGTCGAAGCGGGCGTCGACGACGGCATAGGGGCGCCCGCTGAGGTCGAGGACGACGCGGGCCAGCGCTTCATCCAGGGGAGCGTAGGCGTGTCCCATGCGCACCAGCCCCCGCCGGTCGCCCAGCGCCGCGTCCAGTGCTTGCCCCAGGGCGATGGCCACGTCCTCGGCGGTGTGGTGTTCGTCGACGTCGAGGTCGCCCCGCGCCCGCACGGTGAGGTCCAGCAGGCCGTGGGCGGCGACCTGGGCCAGCATGTGATCCAGGAACGCGATGCCCGTCTGCACGTCGTAGCGCCCTGTGCCGTCGAGGACCAGGGTCACGACCACGTCCGTCTCGCGCGTCTGGCGGTGTACCCGGCCACTGCGCGGCGGCGGATCGTCGAGCCGCACCGCGGGCCCCTGAACGCCAAGGACGGAGCACAGGGCGTCGAGAAAGGCGTCGTTCTGCTCCGGCCGGCCGACCGTCACGCGGATGGCGCCGGCCAGCGACGGCCCGGCGGCCGCCTCCTGGCCAAAGCTGCGCACCAGGACGCCGCGCTCCGCCAGTGCGCCGGCTACCTGGCGTCCGGACCGGCCGTCAAGCGTGCAGAGGACAAAATTGGCCTGGCCCGGCACCACCCTCACGCCCGGCAGGCCGCCCAGCGCCGCGGCCAGCCGCTCGCGCTCGGCAACGATGCGGGCCACGGTCGAGAGAGCATGGTCCGGCTCTTGCAGCGTGGCGAGGGCAGCGACGGCTGCCGCGGCATTGACGTTGTAGGGCAGCCGCAGGCGGTGCAGAGCAGCGGTGACGGCCGGCGAGGCCAGGGCATAGCCCAGGCGCAGCCCGGCCATGCCGGCCCACTTGCTGAACGTGCGCAGCACCACCAGGTTCGGATGCTCGGCAAGCAGAGGGGCCGCGCTCTCGCCGCCAAACTCGACGTACGCCTCATCGACGAGCACGACCAGGGGCAGCGCCAGCAGGCGCCGGATGGCCTCCCGGGGCACCGGCTGTCCGTCGGGATTGCCCGGCGAGGTGACGAACAACAGCCGCGCCCCTTCCCGGGCTACGGCAGCCTCGATGGCCGCCAAGTCCGGCGCCCAATCGTCGCAGCGGGGAACGGCGACGGCCTGCCGCTCGAGGGCGGCGAGGCTCACGCTGTACATGGAAAAGGCGGGCGGGCAGACGATGGCCGCCCCGCCGTGCGGGACGAACAGGCGGATGGCCAGGTCAATGATCTCGTCGCCGCCGTTGCCGAGGACGACGTTCTCGGGGCTCACCCCCGCGTAGCGGGCCACGGCCTGCTCCAGCGCCTTGTAGTCGGGGTAGAAGCTGTAACCGTCAAAGCGGGCCACGGCCGCGACGGCCCGGGGCGAGAGGGGGTAGGGGTTCTCGTTGGCATCCAGGCGGAGGAGCTGATCCACCTCCACGCCGGCGCGGCGGGCCAGCCCTTCCCAGTCGGGCGGCTCGTAGGGCGCCAGCTCCCGGACGGCAGGGGAGAAGAACGTTTCAATCGGCTCCGGGTTGTCCATGCGATCCCTCCTCGGGCCGGCGGGCAGCCAGGGCGGCGGCGTGGGCCGACAACCCTTCCGCCTGGGCAACGGTTATCGCCGCGGGGGCCAGCCGGCGGGCAGCCGGGGCGGACACGGCGAAAATGCTCGTGACCTTCATAAAGTCGCGAACGTGCAGCGGCGAGGCAAAGCGGGCCGTGCCGCCGGTGGGCATCACGTGGCTAGGGCCTGCCACGTAATCGCCCAGGGCTTCGGACGATCCCTCCCCGACAAAGATCCCGCCCGCGTTCCGCACCCGCCCTACGAGGGACCAGGGATCGGCCACGAGCAGGCACAGGTGCTCCGGGGCATAGGCGTCGGCCAGCTCCAGTGCTTCGTCCAGGCCGGGCACCACCAGGATGGCCCCCTGGCCGGCCAGCGAGCCGGCGATGATGTCAGCCCTGGGGAGCAGCGGCAGGCAGCGCGCGACTTCGGCCGCGACCGCTTCGGCCAGCGCCAGGGAGGGGGTGATCAGCAGCGCCGTGGCCAGAGGATCGTGCTCCGCCTG
The DNA here is from genome assembly GCA_041300865.1 of Anaerolineae bacterium. Classification (GTDB taxonomy): domain Bacteria; phylum Chloroflexota; class Anaerolineae; order JAAYZQ01; family JAAYZQ01; genus JAAYZQ01. The sequence continues at coordinate 3,174 of JBFYTF010000282.1, read as the reverse complement.
GGCCAGCAGGTCAGAGGCGACGAGGGCCGGCGTCGCCGTCTCGTCGGCCACGATCAGCGTCTCGGTCGGGCCGTTGAGGCCGTCGATGCCCACGTCGCCATAAACCCGCTTCTTGGCGAGGGTGACAAACAGCCCGCCGGCGCCGACGATCTTGTCCACACGGGGCACGGTCCCGGTCCCATAGGCCAGGGCGGCCACGGCCTGGGCACCTCCCAGCAGAAAGACGCGCTCGATGCCGGCCACGCGTGCCGCCGCCAGGATGACAGGCGAGCCGGTTGCGCGCGGGCCCGGGGGCGTGGCGACGACGATCTCGCCGACGCCGGCCACCTGGGCAGGGATGGCAGCCATGAGCAGGGAGGAAGGGTAGGCCGCTGTGCCGCCCGGCACATAAACGCCGACGCGATCGAGGGGGCGGAGCGCCTGCCCCAACGCGCCCCCCTCGCCGTCCCACGCCAGCCACGACTGGCGCGGCTCCTGCTGGTGGAAGGCGCGAATGCGGTCCGCGGCCAGGTGGAGGGCGTCGCGCAGCTCGGGGGCCAGGGCGCGGTACGCCGCGTCCAGGTCAGCCGGGTCGACGGCCAGCCGGCTAGGCAGAGTGCCCTCGATGCGCAGTGCATAGTCGCGCAGGGCCGCATCGCCCTGGAGGCGAATGTCGTCCACGATCCGGGCGACGGCCTCCTCGGCCGAAATCTCGAAGCCAAACACGTGGCGCAGCCGGCCCGCGACCGCGGGCGTCAGGTCCGCGTCTTTTATGCGGCGCAGGCCGGTGACGTGGTCACGGGCGGCGTCCAGCCCGAGGATGAGGCGAATGGTCATGTTGGTCCTCCTCCGTCTCTCAAGCCGGCATCGCTTGCGGCTCGGGCTGCCCGTAGAGCTGCCCGTTCGCGCCCTCCAGCTCGGCCAGCAGGTGCCGGATGCGGGCCAGGCGCAGGCGATAGGCAACCCGGTTCACGATGACGGTCGCTCGGCTGGCAGCGATCTGGGTTATCTCGGCCAGGCCGTTGTCGCGCAGGGTGCGGCCGGTGTCGACCAGGTCTACCAGCAGATCGGCCAACCCAACCAGGGGCGCAAGCTCAATCGAGCCCGAGAGAGGGATCACCTCTACGGACAGGCCCCGGCCCTGGAAATACGTCTGCGCCAGGCGCGGGTACTTGGTCGCCACCCGCAGCCCGACGGCCAGGCCCAGGTCGCGGCCGCGCAGGGCAGGGGCGCCGGCCATCACCAGCCGGCAGTGGCCAAAGTTAAGATGCAGTGGCTCGTACACGTCGCGCCCGCTCTCCCACAGAACGTCCTGGCCCACGATCCCCAGGTCGGCAGCACCATATTCGACATAGACCGGCACGTCGGCCGGCTTGGCCAACAGAAAGCGCATGGGGGGCCGGTCGGGCGTGCCGGGCTCGGTCAGCAGCAGCTGCCGGGACCCGCCGTTCAGGTCGCAGCGCCAACCCATCCGCCGGAACAGCTCCGCCGCCGGGGCCAGGAGCCGGCCCTTTGGCAGGGCCACGGTCAAAGGCTCGTCCATCATCTCTCCTCATCACAAGATCGGCCGCACCGGCCTCAAGGGGGCCGGCCCGGTCCGGATCACAGCCAGGATTCGGCTTCGTGCAGCAGCACCGGCGCCGTCACCGTCCGTTCGCCCTCGGCGCTGCCCAGAAGCCAGGCATTGGCCGCGCAGCGCAGGGTGCGGCCAATGCCCCTTTCGCGGGCGGCCTGGGCCAGCCCGTCCCGGTCGAGCCCCAGCGGATCGACCTCGACGTGGCAGCCGCGGCCGCGGAGCTCGCGTACCAGCTCGAGACACTCCGGCCGGTCACAGCCGTGGGACAGCAGGTGGGGTGCCAGCGGCGGCAGCTCGGCGTTGGACTGGGCCAGCAGAGCCCGGCCGACGCTGAGCGCAAAGCCCACGGCCGGCAGCGGGCGGCCAAACTGGGCAACCAGGTCGTCATAGCGGCCCCCGCTGACCACCGGCCAGCCGAGGCCAGGCACCAGGCCGCGAAAGGTGATGCCGGTGTAATAATCCATCCCGCGCACCTCGCCCAGGTCGAGGATGACCCGGCCGGCAACGCCGTAGGCGTGGAGCCGTTGGAATACACGGGCGAGCCTGTCGAGGGCGGCGAGGGCCGGCTGCGGCGCCGCCAGCCTGGCGCACAGGCGGGTTGCCTCGGCGAGGACATCTTCCTGGCCCATGAGGGCGGGCAGGCGGCAGAGCAGGTCGGCCTGCGCGCCGTCCAGCGCGCTGCCCGCCGCTGCGACGGCGGCGCACAAGCGCGCCTGGTTCTTGCGGTCGATGGCCTCGCGGACGGCCTCCAGGGCATCGCCGGCCAGGCCAGCGGTCACGGACCTGAAAAAGGCCATCTGCCCCAGGTTGATCTGCACGCCCTCCAGCCCGAGCGCCTCCAGCGAGGCGAGCGACAGGGCGAGGATCTCGGCGTCGGCGCCATAGGTGTTGGCGCCAATAAGCTCCACCCCGGCCTGGGTGAACTCCCGCTGGCGGCCGGCCTGCGGCTCCTCGTAGCGAAAGAGGCTGCCGACGTAGGAACAGCGCAGAGGCATGGGCTGATCGAACAGCTTCGTGGCTGCGATGCGGGCTACCTGGGGCGTAAAGTCAGGCCGGAGGGCAAGCGTCCGTCCATCGCGGTCGAAAAAGCGATAGGTGGCCTGCTGCAGCCGGGGGCCGGCCCCCACAGCCAGGTTCTCGTAGAATTCGAACGTCGGCGGGATGATCTCCCGGTATCCCCAGCGGGCAAAGCAGTCGCGCAGAGCGGCCTCCGCCCGGCGACGGCGGAGCGCCTCGTCCAGGAAGCGGTCCTGCACGCCACGGGGGATCTGGCTGCGCCCGGCCCCCGGCGACGGCTCGATCATTTCAGGCCCCATAGAACGATCCAACCTTTCGGTCACGAGAATAAAAAAGACCGGCCTTTCGACCAGTCTGTGGATGAGCACTGTGGCAGAAGCCACCGCCCTAGCGGGCGCCGGTGCTCATCCTACGGCTCATGGTGGTGGATCGCAGACAGCGGGGCAGGCCGCCGGGCCTCCCCGCGCGCAACCAACACCCAGGCACTGACTGCACTGTTGATCCCACCCATAAGGCGTCTATCATAACACAACCGCAGGCAAAAGTCAAAGCCGGGCGCTGTTCGCGTTGCCGCTAGGCCAGTGCCTCCCTGGCATTGCCTG
>JBFYTF010000232.1:0-3648 GCA_041300865.1 Anaerolineae bacterium | reverse complement strand
GCAACAGGGGCAAACAGGTCGCGCCCGTGGAAGCTCTGGGAGAGCCAGGCCGGCCGCCAGCCCACACGCAGGGCACGCAGCCGCTGCGCCCGCCGCGCCACCACCGCCAGCAGCCCGTTGTCCGGCCCGACGAACCAACGCCCATCGGCCTCCACGGCGAGCGCATCACGCTCGCCCCCGACGCCGGGATCGACGATGCACAGGAACAGGGTCCCAGGCGGCGTGTCGCGCACCAGGGCCGGCAGCAGGTACGCCGCGAGATCAGGGCGGAAGGGGGTCAGGTCGGAGATGAGGTCCAGGACCGGCACCCCCGGCAGCAGGGCATCCAGGCCCAACTGGACCTGACCGACGTAAGGGCCGGGACCGAAGTCCGTGACCAGGGCGATGCGGCTGATCTCCGCAGCGGTAATCGGACCCCTCATGGCGCAGCCCAGACGAGGGGCGACGGTGGGACTACCCTGGCGCCACCCGCCAAGACCCCGGCGGACCAGGCAGACATCGCTCGGCACGCCGCCGCGTCCAGTCCAGATCCGTGGTACGGCACCATGAAAAAGGCCGGGTTTTGGCCCGGCCTTGCTTCTGGCAGATCCAAGGGGCTCACACCCCCTCTCCCCCGCCTAATCAGCGTCCACGGCGGCGCCGGTTACGGCGCGGTCCACCAGTTCGACATAGGCCATGGGGGCCGAGTCTCCAGGGCGGAAACCGCACTTGAGGATGCGCAGGTAGCCGCCGGGGCGGGCCTGGTAGCGCGGCCCAAGCTCCAGGAAGAGCTTGCCCACCACTTCCTTGTCGCGCAGCCGGGCGAAGGCCAGCCGGCGCGTATGCACGGAATCGACCTTGGCCAGGGTGATGAGGGGCTCGGCGACGCGCCGCAACTCCTTCGCCTTCGGGAGTGTGGTCTTGATCAGCTCATGCCGGAACAGTGAGGCCGCCATGTTCTTGAACATGGCCTCGCGGTGGGAGCTGGTTCGACTAAAGTGCTTTCCGGCTTTACGGTGACGCATGGTCCTGATTCCGAGACTGGTACGTGCGACGCCCCGCAGGGCGCCACTGGATTATCCGATGCTTGGGTTATCTGATGCTCAACTCGTCGATGTTGTCCGGCGGCCAGTTCTCCAGGCGCAACCCGAGGGACAGGCCACGCAGGGCCAGTACATCCTTGATCTCGGTAAGGGACTTCTTGCCCAGATTCGGCGTCTTGAGCAGCTCGACTTCGGTCCGCTGGATGAGGTCGCCGATCAGGTAGATGTTCTCGGCCTTGAGGCAGTTCGCGGAGCGAACCGTCAGCTCCAGGTCATCCACCGGCCGCAGAAGGATCGGGTCTATGGGCGGCGGCGGGGTGATCCCCTCATCCGGCCCGTCACCCGTCTGGGTCCCTTCGAGGGCCACGAAGCTCGACAACTGGTCGCGCAGGATCGCCGCGGCGTGCTGTATGGCCGTCTTGGGCTCCAGGGTGCCGTCGGTCTCCAGATCGATCACCAGGCGGTCGAGGTCGGTACGCTGCTCGACGCGCGCGGCCTGAACCTCGATGGAAACCCGCCGCACCGGGCTGTAGGACGCATCCAGGGGCAATCTGCCGATGGGACGCTCCTCCCCACCCTCGATCTCGCGCTGGGTCGCCGGCTCGTAGCCGATGCCCCGGCGCACGGTCAGGGTCATGCTCAATTCGGTGTCGCCGGTGATGTTGGCAATCACCAGCCCCGGATTGGCCACCTCGGCGGCGTGATCCACGGCGATGTCCGCGGCCGTCACAGGCCCCGGACCTCTCTTGCTCAGGGTGTAGGTCGCCTCATCCTTGCCGTGCAGGGAAATGGCCAGCTCCTTGAGGTTGAGCAGGATTTCGAGCACGTCCTCCTGGACACCTTCAAGCGTGGTGTATTCGTGTAAGACACCTTGAATCTCTACCTCGGTGACCGCGCAACCGGACATGGAGGAGAGAAGGATACGGCGCAGCGCATTCCCCAAGGTGTGCCCAAAACCCCTCTCCAGGGGTTCCAGGGAGACCTTGGCATGATGCACATTGCCATCGACCGCATCGACCCTAACGATCCGCGGTTTCAGGAACTCGCCAACAGCGTCGCCCATGCAAAGAACCCCTCAGTACCCTTACTTGGAGTACAACTCGACGATCAGTGACTCATTGATGTCGGCCGGCAGATCGGAGCGATCCGGCATGCGCTTGAACACACCCTTGAGGCCCTTGGTATCCACTTCGACCCATTCCGGGAATCCGTACTGCTCCGCCAGCGCCACGGCGCTCTGGATCCGCACCTGCTTCTTGGCCTTCTCGCGGACCTCGACGACATCCTCGGCACTGACCAGGTAGGACGGGATATTCACCGTATGGCCATTGACATGGATGCTGCGATGGCTCACAAGCTGCCGCGCCTCGGCCCGGGTCGCCCCGAAGCCCATGCGATAGACGACGTTGTCCAGACGGCTCTCCAGGAGCTGGAGCAGGTTCTCACCCGTCGCGCCCTTGGCCTGCGCCGCCTTCTTGTAATAGTTGCTGAACTGCCGCTCCATCACCCCATAGAGGCGACGTACCTTCTGCTTCTCGCGCAACTGGACACCGTAGTCCGAGACCCGCCGGCGCCGATCGCCGACCTGGCCTGGGACCTTCTCCAGGTTGCACTTCGTATCCAGTGAACGGGCACGACTCTTGAGCGAGAGGTCGGTCCCCTCGCGGCGCGCCAGCTTACAGGTAGGGCCAATGTACCTTGCCATGTCTCTTTCCTGCTCGAATCTCAGACACGCCGCTTCTTGGGCGGGCGGCAGCCATTATGCGGAATGGGCGTCACATCGGTGATGCTCGTGATCTTGAAGCCCGCGTTGTTGAGCGCCCGCACCGCGGACTCGCGACCCGGACCCGGGCCCTTGACGTTGACGTCGAGGTTCCGCAGACCGAATTCCTTGACCGCCTGACCTGCACGGTCGGCAGCGACCTGTGCGGCAAAGGGCGTGCTCTTTCGGGAGCCGCGGAAGCCAGACCCGCCCGAGGTCGCCCAGGCAAGGGTGTTGCCCTGACGATCGGTGATGGTGATGATGGTGTTGTTGAATGAGGCATGGACGTGGGCAACCCCGTCCGCGACCTGCTTCTTGACCTTCTTACGAACTCGAGTGGGTTTTGCCATCAGCCTCTACCAAGGATGGGTGCGTGCACGCGTGGAGTGTCTCCGCCGATTTACTTTCTGACCGGGCGCCGGGGGCCCTTGCGGGTGCGCGCGTTGGTACGCGTGCGCTGGCCCCGCAATGGCAGACCGCGCCGATGGCGGATCCCGCGATTGCAGCCCAGATCCATCAGGCGCTTGATGTTCATCGAAACCTCACGCCGCAGGTCGCCCTCGACGGTAAACTTCGCGACCTCGGAGCGGATGCGCTCCACCTCTTCCTCGGTCATCTGCTGCAGCTTGGCGGCGGGACTGACCCCGGCGGCAGCGCAGATCTGCGCAGCGCGGGTGCGGCCAATACCGTAGATCGCCGTCAGGGCGATGACGGCGTGTTTCCTGTCAGGGATGTTGACACCGGCGATACGGGCCATGCTCTTTAAGTCTCCGAGATCTCAGAAAAATGTCCCGCTCGCGGGAACTGCGTAGTCTAACAACTTGACGTTCAGAGTCAACGCAAAAAGCGGAAGGCCTGGGATCA
>JBFYTF010000207.1:0-12298 GCA_041300865.1 Anaerolineae bacterium | reverse complement strand
CCTGTACGTGGCGCTGACCGGGTTCCAGGCGAGCCGCGAAGCTATGCAGGCGCAGGCTACGGTGCCCGTGGCGTCCCAGGGAGGTATGGCCACCCGGCCGCCGACCCGTGCACCGGCCTCGACGACCCCGACGATGGTCACGCTGACAACGCCCGTGCCGGGCATCACCGCCACACTCACAGCCGTCGGTCCGCTCAACCCGGTGGAGACGGCGCCAGCAGGACCGGCCGAGCCCACAATCGCCGTCCCCACCGAGCCGCCAGCCCCCCCCACCGCCACCGAGCCGCCGCCGACCGATCCGGCGCCGGTGCCCACCCCCGTCTCCGCGCCGGCCTACCCGTTCCGCGTCGCCGGTCCGCCTGGGCCCGATCCCAACGATCCGAACTGCTGCTACATCCGGGGCACCGTGCGCGACGCCGCCGGAAACGGGCTGGAAGGGGTCCTGGTCAAGATCTTGAACGACTGGAACCGCGATTTGCAGCCCGCCGTGACCAAGGGCGGCGCCGAGGCGGGCAGGTACGACATCCCCATCGGCCGCGATGCGGTCACCTGGTACGTCATGCTCGTGGACGCGGGCGGAAATCAGATCAGCTCGCAGGTACAGCTCCAAATCAACGCCGATTCGGCAGGCACTTATCGCGTCGACTGGGTGCGGAGCTACTAACGAACCGGCGTACTGTGCCAGGTCAACCAAGTAGGACCGAAACCCCTCCCGCTCTGCCGCCGGGTGGCGATTGTTGTGAAGTTGTGTTGTTTATGGGCTATATGCAGGGTAGTACCCCCCTGCCAACGGTTATGGCTGCACGTCCAGCAGGCACAGGCTGGGGCATGGGTGGCGGGCGGGCCGCTCGGCGCAAGCCGGCACCATGCCCCACCGGGCGGCGAAGGGAGGCAGGTCTTCGATCCTGATCCGCCGGCCATGAAAGCACGTAAAACGGGCCACAGCAGTTTTGCTGTGGCCCGTTTTTGGTCCAGGTCTGGACTGCCGGCTATTCGGGAGCGTACGGGCAGCGGCCCATGCTCCGCTCTGCCCGGATGTAGGAGCAGAGCATGACGTAGGGAGCCTTGAGGAGGAGCTGGTCCACCTGGCTGGGCTCCATGACGGACCACCAGTACTGTTCGTCATTCTGGGTCCACTGCGCGTCGGGCATGTAGATGAGGCTCATCAGGCCGATCCAGGACTGCCAGTTCGCCTCGGCATACTGGTAGGCTCGGACCATGTAGTCACCCTGCACGAACTGATCGGCCACACGATGCCAGTAATAGGGGCTGTCAGGCCGCTCGTCTCGCGTCCAGCCAAACTCGAGCACGACGACCTTCTTGCCAGAGTCACCGTTGTTGACCATGATCTGGCGCAGGTCTTCGACGTGGCGGAAGCAGTAAATGCGGCAGGCGGAGCCGGGGCAGTTGACGTCGCCGACGTTGTAGTAGTTGGGATCGTTGGCCACCTGGCCCGGGTCCATCTCGGGCGGCGCCTTGTAGCCGGCACCGTGGGCGCCGAGCAGATCGAAGTACTGCTTCGCTCCGGCCTCGTACATGGCCTGGATGAAGCGCGTGTCGGGTACGGCCCTCTGGCTGAGTTCTGTCGTCGGCGCCATGCCGGCGGTGACGACCAGAGCATTGGGATCGGCGGCCTTGATCACCGCGTAAGCCCTTTTCAGCATTTGCGTGTACTCGGCGGCGTTCGGCGCCTTGGTGCCCCATTCCCGAGCCAGGTTCGGCTCGTTCCAGATCTGGTAGGCGTGAATGCGCCCCTTGTAGCGGTTGGCCATGGCCGACAGGAAGGTGGCGAAATTGTCGATGTTGCCCGGCGGCGTTCCAGCCCACTCCGGCCCGTGGTCCACGCGGACCAGGAGCTTCAAGCCAAACTCCTCCACCTGCTGCACGATGCGATCCGAGGTGGTCCAGTCGTACTTCCCCTTGCCCTGGCCTTCGATGTCGCGCCAGGCAAACCACTGCTTGACCCACGTAAAGCCCGCGTCCTGGACGAGGCCCAAGTCGCGGTGTGCGACCTCAGGCCGCCACCACAGAAAGGCCTGGATGCCATAGTCGGGCGAGGCCATCTTGGCCGGGCCGGAGGAGGGCGGGGCAGTGGGCGATACTGTCGGGAGCGCAGACGTCGCCGTGGCTGCCGGCACCTCGGCGCTCGGCGCCGCTGGCGGCGCAGTCTCGGCCACCTGCTGGGTAGGCGTCACCGTTTCTGGCGTCTGCACAACCACGGGGCTGAGCTCGCTCGGTTCCGTCGGCAGCGGCGTGTCACTCGGGACGAGGGCGACGGACGTAAAAGTGGGCCGCGCGGTAGGCAAAGGCGTCGGGGTGGGCTCATCGCCTGTCAGGCGCAACACGGCGGCGCCGGCGACAAAGAGCAGGGCCAGGACAATGGCTCCGCCCAGCACGGCGACGAGGGCCGTCATGCCCCGTCCCGCGCCGGGCTCGCGCGACTCTTTGCCAGCTTTACCGTCACTTCTTTGTGTCATTCGCATCCCCCAAGAAACAGTTACAGGAACCCGATCTCTCGGAGAAACCGGGTTCCTGTTCCACAGACTCCGGGAGCTGTGTCCCGGCATCCTTTCAGCCGGTCCGCTACTTGGCCATGGACTTTAGCGCGTTGTAGGTGGCGGTCGGGCTCCAGTCGCCGTTCACGATGGCCCACTGGGCCTTCTCGGTCCCGGGGGCCACGACCTCAAAGTTCAGGTTCCAGAGGAAGGCGACGCCGACAAAGCCCCACTGCTTCATCAGCTTGTAGGCTTCAACCGTCCACTTGGCCTGCTCGTCCCGCGTGTTGTCCGCGGCATAGCCGTAGCTCGCGTCGCCGATCCAGTTCGTGGCCCAGCCAAACTCCGTCGGCCAGATCTTTTTGCTGCCATCGCCGTACTTTTTCATCACGGCATAGTACTGGTTCAGCGTGGCGTTAAAGCTCCAGGAGCGGTGCAGAGTGTTGCATGGCCCGCGGAAGGAGCAGCCCTGCTGCGTGATGAAGGTGCAGGCGTCTTGTCCACCCCGGATGGATGGGGCGACGTTGTAGCCGCTGGGGTGGGCGCCGACGGCATCACTGTAGCTCTTCAAGCCGTTCTTGTACATGCCCTCCAGGTACGCGACGTCGTCCATGGCTTTGGGCAGTGGAGCGCCCGTCGGGGTCAGGGCGCCGCTGACGACGATCATGCTCGGGCAGGCGGCCTTGATCTTGTTGTAGGCGGGCTTGAGCAGGGTCATGTAGGCCGCGGGGTCGATCTTCATGTTGCCCCACTCGTAATGCAGGTTCTGCTCGTTCCAGACCTCGATGGCCTTGACGCTCGATCCGCAGTAACGCGCCGCCATGGCACCCAAGAAGTCGGCCAGGTCTCCGGGGTTGTTGGGCGGGCCACCAACGCCCAAGTCCTGCCCGCCGCGCGCCCACGCCGGTGCGTTCACCACACTCCACAGCACCTTCACGCCGCGTTCGTTGGCCGCGGCCGCAATCTCGTCAAGCGCGCCCCACTCGTAGGCGCCTTTGCCGGCTTCAAAGTGCTTCCATTCGACCTGCTGCTTGACCCAGCCAAAGCCGATATCCTTGATCTTGGCCATCACCGTTCCGGCCTGGCCGTTGTGCACCATGTGTGCCTGGAGGCCATAGCCAAAGCCCGGGTTGGGCGCGGGATTGCTGGCAGGTGCAGGTGCTGGCGCCGCCGAGGTGGTGGAGCTCCTGGCTGCCGGCTTGGCCGTCGGCTTTGGCGTAGCCGTCGGGATGGGCGTGGGGGTTGGCGTCGGCGTCTCGGTGGGCACGGGCGTCGGGGTTGCGGTCGGGGTCGGGGTGGCGGTCGGTTCCTCGACCAACAAGGCCACGCGGCTGCCACCCGCCACCGTCTGGCCATTGTTGGCCACGATGACGGCGCTGATCTCGTACTCGCCCGGCTGCTCAGGCGCCGCCCAGGTATAGTCCTGCTGTTCCAGGCCTGTGGTCTGCTCCGCCAGGTAGCCGGTATTGCCTTCCACACTCCACAAGACGGAGAAAGTACTGTCGACGGCCGGCACCGGTGCCTGGGCGGACGACTGGTACTCGCGCACCAGGTCCCAAATGCGAGGATCGTTGCCCTCGTCCCACAGCGCCCGGACGGCCACTCCCCCGAGGCTAAAGCGAGACAGGAGCTCGAGCTTGTGGCTCAGGCTGCTGGCGTCTTCCAGATAGACCGTGCGCTGCTGTCCACTGGCCTCGTCGACGTAGGTGAACCAATAGCGCCCGGTGGCCGGGTCGAACTGCACACCGGCCGTGTCCAGGCCGACGGTGACCTCCTCGCCGGGGATCAACAACTCATCGCCTTGTCTGACCGCGACCTTGCTCAGCTTAGCCAGGGCGTCACGGTACGTCTGCTCGAGGAGGACGCCTCCGGCGTTCTCGACACTTCGCGCCGTGAAAACCGGCTGGAGCTTGTACCGCTCTACCTGTCCCACGGCCCACCAGAGCAGGTCCTCCATCTGACCACCGAGAGCATAGGCAGCCGGATCCACCAGGGCCGGAAACTTGACGGCGTCGGCAATACTGCCAAGAGCCTTCCAATCGTAAGCTCCCGTTTCCCAGCTGTCTTCGGCGATCTGCACCGGCGCCTCCACATGGACTGTAAGGCGCTTGCCGTTGGCCTGCAGCTGCTCGGCCAGTTGCTGTACAAATGCGGTCAAGTCGTCGCGCAGGTCAGGGTTGACGCCCCTGTAGTCGAGGTCTATGCCGGCGTACATCTCGCGCACGACGAGGTCGACGATGGCCTGCACGTGTGCTGCCTGGTTTTCGGGGATGACAAGCATATTGTCTACCAGGTCGCTGCGCACGACGCCATCATCGGTCCAGTTACGCAGCGTGGGCAGAACCCGGTAGGACTCGGCGCCCTCGGGAGCCGGCAAGCTCGGCAGCTGACCAACAACGTCGTTGTTGGATCCCAGGTAGTAGCCCAGGGGGTTCAGCTCAGTAAGGGCCTGGCCGCCCAACTCCGGCAGAGACACGTACTCGGGCAGCTCGGCACTGACCTGGGGAGGATGGCCAGTGCCCTGAAAGGCAGCCAGGGTTTCGGGCACATAGTCCAGCTGCGCCTCGAGTATGTCATCTTCCAAAATGATCGTGCCCGGGACGAACTGCCACTCTTCCCCAGTCCACTGATAGAGGGAAAGCGTTTCGTAGGGCTCGGCTTCATTGGGGATGGGCACCGAGATGAGGACTTGGGCGGGCATATCGCCCTTGAGCCCCAATTCGTAGATGGGACTCTTGACGTACAGGTGCGAGGGAACCGCCTGGGCTGCCTCCTTGAGCGCGTTGCCGGCATAGCCATCCACAAAGCTCGCCCTCGGCACCGACTCTTCTTTCAGCTTGACGTCGTCCTGCATGCCCTCCGGCAGCAGCGTAACCTGCATGCCATCAGCATCCGAGATCGAGCCGCCCTCGTCGCGATCGATGGGCACATAGCCGGCCTCAAGAATTCGCTCCTGGGCGGAAACCGGCGGCAAGAGCAGGGCGACAATCACCAACACGCCAATGAGGGCGTTGAGTACCAGCCCTCCCTTGTTGCCTTCCAGCAGCCCGTCTAGCAACCTGGCTACCGGATTTCGCTTCTCCTCCATGAGATGCGCTCCTTTCTGTCCCACAGCTGCAGATGTGCATTATGACCGAGTAATGAAAATACCCCGCGGCCGGGCCTGTTGTTGGGGGCCCAGTCCGGGGCCATTTGTCACTTTTATTCCGCGCGAGTCAAACTAGGTATCATCGCTCTTTAGCGGTGAGCATGGGGCGCATTGTAGCATAAGGAATTCCATTTGGCAAATCGCGAGCACGATGCAGTCCATCAGCGTGTTTGCTCCTTCCTGGTCACTCGACGCGCACCTGCCCGCCCTTCCACGGAGGGGCTGCTGACCGTTCCCCCCCAAGCGAGAAGGCCCGGCAGAAGTGGAGAGTACCAACTTGCCCGGGGCTCCGCCGGGCAAAGCTCGCTCGCCTGGTATACTCCCCGGAACACAGCCAGTCGAAAGGACGGTGGTGGAGGGCGGCATCACTTTCTACCGGCCGGCCGGCTTCACGCTCGATCCCTGGGACATGGTGCTCCGGTTGTAGCCCGGCGCGGCAAAGGCATCGAATTGCGGGCCGTGGAGAATCCGAGTATAATACGCTGGTTTGTCGGGCACTAGCACCGGCTATTCCTATAGGAGAGCTGCAAGACTATGGTTGCCCTGAAGCAAGACTGGCACACAATGAGCATAGCCGTCGTTGCGGCCGCAGTCGAGACAGACCTGGAGGCAGGCCTAGCGGAGGACGAGGCCCGCCGGCGCCAGGCCGAGTTCGGCCGCAACGAGCTCCATGAAGCGCCGCGCCGGGGTTTCTGGCGGCGGCTCCTGGACCAGTTCAACCAGTTTCTTGTCCTGATCCTGCTCGCCGCGGCTCTTGTCTCGGCGTTTGTTGCCTGGCGCGAATACGTGAGCACGGGCAGCACGACCGAATTCGTGGATGCCGCCGCCATCATGGCCATTGTTATCCTCAACGCCATCCTCGGCGTGGTGCAGGAGGGGCGCGCCGAAGAAGCGCTGGCGGCACTCAAGAAGATGTCGGCTCCCAACGCCCAGGTGCTGCGCGACGGGCACTTGATCACGGTACCCTCGCCGGAGCTGGTGCCCGGGGACGTGGTGATCCTGGAGACGGGCAATTTCGTGCCGGCCGACGTGCGCCTCGTAGAGAGCGTCAACCTGCAGATTGAAGAGGCGTCGCTGACCGGGGAATCGGTGCCGGTTGCCAAGGCCGCAAGAGAGGTCTTGCCCGTCGAAGCTACGCTGGGAGACCGCGAGAACATGGCCTTCATGAGTACCCTGTTGACCTATGGCCGTGGAACGGGCGTGGTCATCGCCACCGGAATGGGCACCGAAATCGGCAAGATTGCCGAAATGCTGCAGACGTACGAAGAAGAGCAGACGCCGCTGCAGGTCAAGCTGGACAACTTGGGCAAGACAATCGGGATCGCCACGCTGGTGATTTCGGCGGTGGTCGGTATCCTGGGCATCGTGCGCGGCACGGACTTGGCCGTGCTGTTCACCTCCGGCCCGGCTGCCTACTTTGGCCTAGAAGAGACGGTGCCCACTCTGATCGACATGTTCATGGTCGCGGTCAGCCTGGCCATCGCCGCCGTGCCCGAGGGCTTGCCGGCAGTCGTGACCATCTCTCTCGCCTTGGGCATGCAGGAGATGATCCGGCGCCACGCTCTGATCCGCAAGCTGCCCGCGGTAGAGACACTGGGCTCGGCCACGGCCATCTGCTCAGACAAGACGGGCACGCTGACCCAGAACGAGATGACCGCCGTCCAGATGTATGTCGATCGCAGCCTGTTGACCATCACCGGTGAGGGCTACCGGCCTGAAGGCGTGTTCCTGGACGAGTCCGAGCAGGTAGGGCTAGAGGGCTACCCTGGCATGCGCCTGCTGCTGCGCGCCGGCCTGCTGTGCAACGACTCGCGGCTGGAGAGGCTCGAGGACAACGGGGCAGGACAGTGGCGCATCGCCGGCGATCCAACAGAGGGAGCCTTTGTCACGGCCGCGGCCAAGGCAGGCTACTGGAAGGATAGCCTGTCCAAGGAGTACCCGCGCCTGGCCGAGATCCCTTTTGACTCGGACCGCAAACGGATGACCACCTTCCATCCCGACCCCCGCTATGGCGGTCACGTGGCCTACATGAAGGGTGCCCCGGACATTGTCCTGCGCCTGTGCCACACGGTCCTGGAGGATGGCTGCATCCGTCCGCTGACAGCCGAGCGGCGGGACAACATTCTCGAGGAAAACGAGTCCCTGGCGGCCAATGCGCTCCGCGTCCTTGGTGTGGCCTTTCGCCCTCTGGAAGAGCTGCCGGAGAACCCGCAACCCGAAGATTGGGAGCAGGACTTTACCTTCATCGGCCTGCTGGGCATGATTGACCCCGCGCGGCCCGAGGTGCGCCCCGCCATTGAAATGGCGCGGCGGGCCGGCATCAACACGGTGATGATCACCGGCGACTATCCCAACACGGCAGTGGCCATTGCCAAAGAGATCGGTTTGCTGCGCGAGGGCGACGGGTGCTTGACGGGCGCCGAGCTGGATCAGCTGGACGAGGCCGAGTTCAAACGGATCGTCGAGGACGTGGCCGTCTATGCCCGCGTCTCGCCTCAGCACAAGGTCAAAATCGTCGAAGGGCTCAAGGCGCGGGGCCACGTCGTGGCCATGACGGGCGATGGCGTGAACGATGCCCCGGCGCTGAAACGGGCGAGCATCGGCGTCGCCATGGGCATCACCGGCACCGACGTCACCAAAGAGACGGCCGATATGGTCCTCACCGACGACAACTATGCCAGCATTGTCTCGGCTATCGAGCAGGGACGGGTCATCTACTCCAACATCCGCAAGTTTGTCTACTACCTGCTCTCGTGCAACATGGCCGAGATCGCCATCCTCCTGGTGGCCATGCTCGCCGGCTGGCCCCTGCCCCTGGTGCCCATCCAGCTCCTGGTGCTGAACCTGCTTACCGACGGCGCTCCGGCGCTGGCCCTGGGCGTGGAAAAGGGCGATCCTGACATCATGCACCAGCGGCCCCGGCCCGTGGCGGAGCCCATCATCAATCGTGACATGTCCATTGGCATCGTCGTTCAGACCGTGGCCATCGGCACTGCCGTACTCATCGCCTTTCGCCTGGGCCTGGCGGCAGGCGAAGTCCATGCCCGTACCATGGCCTTTGCCACGCTCTCCATCTCGGAGCTGTTGCGGGCTTATACCTCGCGCTCGGAGCGCTATTCCGTGTTTGCCATAGGGGTGTTTAGCAACAAGTGGATGCAGTGGGCGGTGCTCGCGTCCTTTACCATCTTGATGGCCATCATCTACGTGCCGTTCCTGGATCCCATCTTCGAGACCACCGCCTTGACCCTCGAGGATTGGCTGGTGATGCTGCCCCTCATCCTGGTGCCCTCGGTCGCAGCGGAGGCCAACAAGTGGGTGCTGCGGCGGGTGAGCGAAAACGAGCAGCAGGCGCGGGCGGCCTAGGCAAAGGCCCAGGACGCGCGCCGGAGGAGCGCGCCGAAGCGCGCACTACGAACAGGGTTCGCGGCTCGCGTTGAGCCTGGCCCGGGCCAAGGCCAGGATCTCGGCATGGTCGAAGGCCAGCTCCGGGAGGTCATCGAGGTCGAACCAGGCCACGGCCGCGGCATCGCTCGCGGCGCAGGGTCGCAGGGATCGCGCCTCGGCCGCACCGGCCACGGCCAGGTGGGCAACGCTCACCGTCCAGCCCCGGGGATCGCGTCCCGGGTCGCCATACGTGTGAAGCTGTTCCAGCCGCTCGGGCTCCAGCCCCGTTTCCTCCTGGAGCTCCCGACGGGCGGCAGCCTGTAGCGGCTCGTGGGGCTCCACGAAGCCACCAGGCAGCGCCCAGGTACCCCGGAACGGCGGCCGGCCCCGCTTGATGAGGAGGACGCGCCAGCGCCCCTTACCTTTGTTGTCGTCCAGGGGCGCGGCCAAGACAACGTCGACCGTCAGCATCGGGCGCTCCCGACCGGTCGCACTACCCTCCAGGCCAACCTCTTCGGCCATCGTCACCTCCTACCGCGCTCGCCAACCCGGGCCCCGCAGGGCGCGCCCCGGCAGCGCCCCCGTGTGCTCACCGTTCTTCAGCACCGGCACGCCGTTGACCAGGACGTGGACCATGCCTTCGGCATAGCGGTGTGGATCCTGGAAGGTGGCTCGATCCTGGATCGTCGCCGGGTCGAATATGGCCACGTCGGCATACAAGCCGGGGAGCAGGTGGCCCCGCCCCTCCAGCTTGAGGTTGGCCGCGGGAAACGACGTCAGGCGGCGCACCGCCTCTGCCAGCGGGATCACCCCCTGGTCGCGAACGTACTTGCCCAAGAGCCGGGCAAAGGTGCCATAAGCCCGGGGGTGGGTGCTGGATTCGAGAAAGACTCCCTCCGCTGCCAGGGAGGCCCCGTCGCTGCCAAAGCTCACCCAGGGCAGGGCGATCTGCTTGCGCACGTTGTCTTCGGACATGGTGAAATAGACGCAGCCCACGTCGCTGTCGTCCTCGATGACCAGGTCCATGGCCGTCTCTTCCGGCGATTGGCCCCGTTGGGCGGCCACGGCCGCAAGCGTCAGACCGGTGAGCGGTTTGAGGGCCGGGCTCTTGAACCCGACCAGCAGGACATTCTCCGCGGACCCGGCCGCCTGGTAGGTGCTCTCCCACTCGTCGCTGGGCGTGACCATCTCCCTCTTGAGGCGCTCACGGACGTCCGGGTTCTTCAGGCGCTCGACCCATGCCCGGTGCCCGCCCTCCTGCACCCAGGGAGGCATGGTAGCATCCAGGCCGGTGGACGAGGCGGGATAGGTGTACATGTCGGCCGTGAGGCGCAGCCCTGTGGCGCGGGCCGCCTCAAGGCGGACGATGGCCTCGTCCATCAGGTGCCAATTGTCGCGGCCGGAGGCCTTGAGGTGATAGATCTCGGCCGCTGCCCCGGACCGGCGGGCGACGGCGGCGAGCGCATCGATAGACTCCAGGAGGTGAGGGCCTTCGTTGCGGATGTGCGAGATGTAGAGCCCGTCCTTTTCGGCTGCCACGCTTGCGAGGGCCACGAGCTCGTCATCGTCCGCATAATAGGCCGGAGCATACATGAGCGCCGAGGAGAGGCCCACGGCCCCCTCCTCCATCGCCTGCCGCACCAGGGCCTGCATTCGCGCCAGCTCTGCAGGCGAGGGTGGGCGGTCGTCATAGCCCAGGACGTGAATGCGCACTGTCGTGGCGCCGACGAAAGAGGCCACGTTGGTCGACACACCACGAATCTCGAGGTGGTCCAGATACTCGCCCAAGGTGTTCCAGGGCACGTCGAAGCGGATGTCGCCCTGGCGCTCGACCATCTCGGCCTTCATGGCCTCGTTCAGCGGCCCCATGGACCAGCCTTCGCCCAGCACCTCGAGGGTCACACCCTGCCGCAGGTCGCTCTGGGAGCGGCCGTCGGCCAGGAGGGAGACGTTAGCCCAGCTGAGCATGTTGATAAAGCCGGGGGCAACGGCCAGCCCGCCGGCGTCGATCTCGACCCGGCCCCGGGCGCGACCTAGGCCGCCCACCGCCGCCACCCGGTCGCGGTCCACGGCGACGTCTGCCCGAACAGGCGGGCCCCCGCCGCCATCATAGACCGTTCCACCGCGAATCAAGATGTCATAGTCGGCCATTGTTCTCTCCTCAGAGGATGCCAGCGGTGTGCGCGCCCTGGACGGCCTGCCAGGCATCAAGGACTTGGGCCACGGTCCACGCCTGGGCGATGCAGCCGCGCGGGGTGAAGGGCGGATCGCCGTCAAAGATCTCGCTCAGGCTGCCCACGCCGTGGCCGGCCAGGTGACGAAACAGCGGCTCGAGGAACGAGAGGGCCACAGCCGGGTCGCCATAGACGCGCAGGTGAGCGCGCACAAAGGGGCCCATAAGCCAGCCCCACACGGTGCCCTGGTGGTAGGCCGCGTCGCGAATCCGTCGCTCGCCGCCGTGGTGGCCCTTGTAGTCTGGATGGCGGGGGTCCAGGCTGCGCAGACCATGCGAGGTGAGCAGGTGCCGCGCGCAGGCCTCGACGACGGCCCTGCGCCGCTCCGCGGGCAGCGGGCTGTGGCGCAGCGACACGGCGAAGAGCTGGTTCGGGCGCAGCGCCGGGTCGTTGCCTGCGGGGCCGTCGATGAGGTCGTAGCAGTAGCCGGCCTCCTCATTCCAGAAGCGGGCAAACCCCGCCCGTGCCTGTCTGGCCAGCGCCTCGTAGCGATCGAACGGTTCACCCAAGAGCCAGGCCAGCTCCACCATGACCCGCAAGGCATTGTACCACAGGGCATTGACCTCCACCGGCTTGCCGATGCGCGGCGTGACCACCCAGTCGTCCACCTTGGCGTCCATCCAGGTGAGCTGCACCCCAGGCTCGCCCGCGTAGAGCAGCCCGTCGTCCGGGTCGACGTGGATTCCGTAGCGCGTGCCGCGGACGTGCCAGTCCACCATGGCCTGGAGCACGGGGAACAGATCTTGCACCAGCGCCTGGCTTCCGGCGATGGCATAGTGGGCGCGGACGGCCTCAAAGTACCACAGGGAGGCGTCCACGGTGTTGTATTCGGGCGCTTGGCCCTCGTCGGGGAAGCGATTGGGCAGCATGCCCTGGTCCACAAACTGGGCAAAGGTGGTCAGGAGGCGCCCCGCCACGTCGAGACGGCCGGTGGTCAGGGTCAAGCCCGGCAGGCTTATCATCGTGTCGCGCCCCCAGTCCGAGAACCAGGGATAGCCGGCGATGACCGACGGGCCGTCCGAGCCATCCGGCAGGCG